>NZ_CP128360.1:6694651-7010427 GCF_030345095.1 Solwaraspora sp. WMMA2056 | reverse complement strand
AACCCGGCGGTGACCAGTACGCCGCGCTGCTGCGGCAACTGTTCGACCTGGAGGTGCCGGGCACCTCCACCGCCGGCGACGTCCCGGACCTGACGGCGGCTGGCGTCCCGGACCTGACGGCGGGCGCACCTGGCGTGACCGGCGACGGCGCCCCGGAGCATGGAGGTGACCGGTGAACGCGCTGCGGCTGGGCACCCGGGGCAGCGCGCTGGCCATGGCCCAGTCCGGCCGGGTCGCCGCCGCGCTGCGCGCCGCCACCGGCCGCGACGTCGAACTGGTGGAGATCGTCACGGCCGGCGACCGGTCCTCGGCACCCGTGGCCGCGCTCGGTGTCGGGGTCTTCGTCTCCGCGCTGCGCGACGCCCTCGCCATGCGGGAGATCGACTTCGCGGTCCACTCGTACAAGGACCTGCCCACCGCCGGCCCGGCCGGGCTGCTGATCGCGGCGGTGCCGCCCCGCGAGGATCCCCGCGACGCGCTGCTCAGCCGGGACGGCCGGATGCTCGCCGAGCTGTCACCCGGCGCGACCATCGGCACCGGGGCGCTGCGTCGCATCGCCCAGCTGAACGCGCTCGGCCGCCAACTGGCGGTCACCCCGATCCGGGGCAACGTCGACACCCGGATCGGCCGGGTCCGTGGCCCGCAGGCAGATCTCGACGCGGTCGTGCTGGCCCGGGCCGGGCTGGCCCGGCTGGGGCGCCTCGACGAGATCACCGAGACCCTCGACCCGATGCTGATGCTGCCCGCTCCCGCCCAGGGAGCGCTGGCCGTGGAATGCCGGGCCGATGACACCGACCTGGTCGAGCTGCTCAGTGTGCTCGACCATGCACCGACCCGGGCCGCGGTCGACGCGGAGCGGTCGTTGCTGGCGACGCTGGAGGCCGGGTGCAGTGCACCCGTCGCGGCGTACGCCGAAGTCGCCGAGGGGGATGACGGCGACGAGATCTATCTGCGTGGGGCGGTGATCAGCCCGGACGGACTCCGGGAGATCCGCCTGTCGCGTACCGGTCCCCCGGACACCGCCGCCGAGATCGGTAAGGCACTCGCCGCCGATCTGCTCGACGCCGGTGCCGACACGATCCTTCCGGGGACCACGCCCGGCGGCCCGACCGGGGCCGCGCAGGTCGGGGTGGTCACCCAGCGACCTTCAGCGCCCGATCGGTCCGGCGCGACGACCCAGAACATGGGGAGCATAAATGACCCGCACCCGTAAGCTCGCAGGCCACATCGCGTTCGTGGGGGCCGGCCCCGGCGACCCGGGCCTGTTGACCCGCCGGGCGCACGACGCCCTGGTCGAGGCCGACCAGGTGGTGTTCGACCGTGCCGTGCCGGAGAGCCTGCTCGCGGCGGTCCGCGCCAACGCCAAGGCCGACGCCCAGCTCAGCCCGGCCGAGGGCGCCCCCGGCGACGTGGCCAAGGTGCTGATCTCCGCCGCCCGCTCCGGGCAGGCGGCGGTCCGGCTCGTCGCCGGCGACCCGTTCGGTCACCACGGCGTGGTGACCGAGGTGCAGGCGGTCGCCCGCACGGCGGTGCCGTTCGAGGTGGTGCCCGGGGTCAGCCAGGCCGAAGGGGTGGCCAGCTACGCCGGGGTCCCGCTGCCGGGGGTACGGACAGTGGCCGACGTCGACGACACGGCCGGTCTGGACTTCGACGCGCTCGCCGCCGCGATCGGCCGGGGCTCGTTGGCCGTCGCCGTGGACGCCGGTGAGCTGGCCGCCGTACGGGACGGACTGCTCGCCGCCGGCGTCGACGGCGCGACGTCGGTCGCGGTGACCGGCGACGGCACCGGCGAGACCCAGTACACGACCACGTCGACCGTGGACAACTTCGTCGCGGCGGCGCTCGGCTTCACCGGCCGGGTGGTGCTCACCCTCGGTGCCGGGGTCACCGAGCGGGACAAGCTCAGCTGGTGGGAGAACCGGCCGCTGTACGGCTGGAAGGTGCTCGTTCCCCGGACCAAGGAGCAGGCCGGGGTGATGAGCGCCCAACTGCGGGCGTACGGTGCCATCCCGTGTGAGGTGCCGACGATCGCCGTCGAGCCGCCCCGTACCCCGGCGCAGATGGAACGCGCGGTCAAGGGCCTGGTCGACGGCCGGTACGCCTGGGTGGTGTTCACCTCGGTCAACGCCGTACGGGCGGTGTGGGAGAAGTTCGCCGAGCACGGGCTGGACGCCCGCCACTTCGGCGGCGTCAAGATCGCCTGCATCGGTGAGGCGACCGCCGACGCGGTCCGTGACTTCGGCATCCAGCCTGAGCTGGTGCCGGCCGGTGAGCAGTCCTCCGAAGGGCTGCTGGCGGAGTTCTCGCCGCACGACGAGATCCTCGACCCGGTCGGCCGGGTGCTGCTGCCGCGCGCCGACATCGCCACCGAGACCCTCGCCGCCGGGTTGACCGAGCGCGGGTGGGAGGTCGACGACGTTACCGCGTACCGGACGGTGCGGGCGGCGCCGCCGCCGGCCGAGATCCGCGACGCGATCAAGTCCGGTGGCTTCGACGCGGTCCTGTTCACCTCGTCGTCGACCGTGCGCAACCTGGTCGGTATCGCCGGCAAGCCGCACGCCCGCACGGTGGTCGCGGTGATCGGCCCGAAGACCGCCGAGACCGCCACCGAGTTCGGCCTGCGGGTCGACGTGCAGCCGCCGCACGCCTCCGTACCGGACCTGGTCGAGGCGCTCGCCGGTTACGCGGTGGAGCTGCGGGAGAAGCTGGTGGCGATGCCGGCGAAGCAGCGGCGCGGTTCCAAGGTGCAGGGTCCGACCGCGCTGCGGTTCCGCTGAGCACCGGACGCCGCCGAGCCAGGGGAGCGCGTCGATGACGTACCCGCAGAGCAGGCCCCGACGGCTGCGCCGGACCGCGGCGGTACGCCGGCTGGTCGAGGAGACCCGGCTGGCCCCGGCCGAGCTGGTGCTGCCGATGTTCGTCAAGGAAGGGCTGGCCGAGCCGCGACCGGTTCCCTCGCTGCCCGGCGTGCTGCAGCATTCCCGGGACTCGCTGCGCAAGGCCGCCGCCGAGGCGGTCGCCGCCGGCGTCGGCGGGATCATGCTGTTCGGGGTGCCGGCCCGCCGCGACGCCGTCGGCTCCGCCGGCACCGATCCGGCGGGCGTGCTCAACGTGGCGATCCGTGACGTGGTCGCCGAGGTCGGCGACGCCACGGTCGTGATGAGCGACCTGTGCCTCGACGAGTTCACCGACCACGGGCACTGTGGGCTGCTCGCCCCGGACGGCACCGTCGACAACGACGCCACCCTCGCCGCGTACGGGCAGCTGGCGATCGCCCAGGCCGAAGCCGGCGCCGACATGCTCGGCCCGTCCGGAATGATGGACGGGCAGGTCGGCGTGGTCCGCCGAGCGTTGGACGCCGCCGGGCACACCGACACCGCCCTGCTGGCGTACGCGGCGAAGTACGCCTCGGCGTTCTACGGTCCGTTCCGTGACGCGGTGGAGTCGGCCCTGGTCGGCGACCGACGTACCTACCAGCAGGATCCGGCGAACCTGCGGGAGTCGCTGCGGGAGGTCGAGCTGGACGTCGCCGAAGGCGCGGACCTGGTGATGGTCAAGCCGGCGCTGCCCTACCTGGACGTGATCGCGGCGGTCCGCCAGCGGGTGCACGTCCCGGTCGCCGCCTACCAGGTCTCCGGCGAGTACGCGATGGTCGAGGCGGCTGCCGCCAACGGCTGGGTCGACCGGGACCGGGTGATCATGGAGACGTTGACGTCGATCAGGCGGGCCGGCGCCCAGGTCGTCCTCACCTACTGGGCGGTCGAGGCGGCCGAGGCCCTGGCCGGCTGATCCGACCTGGGCTCAGCTGCGTACGCCCAGGCGGTGCATCAACATCGGGATGTCCGCGCCGTAGTCCCACCAGTCCCGGTCCGACCGGTAGCCGATCTCGGTGTTGATCGAGACGATCTCCTCGTCGCCCTCGGCGTTCCAGGTCTGCACCTCGGCCAGCGCCGGTTCGACGGCACGCAGCTCCAGCAGCATCCGTGCCTTGATCGCCCGGTCGATGCCGCGTCCCTGGTGTGCCTGGGCGACGATGGTGTCGTACTGGTCGGCCCGGGTCGGGTGCTGCGCCGGCACCACCACCTCGGTCAGACCGGCGACCTCGCCGCTGGCCGGGTGCCGGGCCAGCACGATGTACGGCGTCATGCCCCGTCGGTGCAGGCAGCCGAGACTCTCCCGCAGCCGTTCCGGTTCGTACGAACTGGGCCGCAGGTCCAGGTCACCGTCGGCGGGGTCGCTCTGCTCGGCCTTGGTCCGGGCGTACGCCTCGACGAGATCGTCCGGCGGTCCACCGGGGTGGAACTCCACCTCGTAGCCGCTGACCGTGTCCTGGGCCATCTTCTCGATCGCCGCCCAGTCCACCGAGGCCAGCCGCAGGACACTGCGGATCTCCCGGAACTGCCGGGCGAAACCGAACGACTCGTAGAACTCCACCGCGCAGGTGCCGCCGATCACCTCGACCCCGACCGAGCTGAAACCCTCGTGGTACGCCCGACGCACCGCGAGCGACAGCAACTGCCGGCCCAGGCCGGTCCGCCGCACGTCCGGACGCACCAGGATCTCCAGGACACCGATGTCGCCGAGCAGCAGTACGTTCACGTGTCCGACGACCTCGGTGCCGCCGCGAGCGTCGGGCTGCTCCGCCAGCCAGCAGATCCGCCGGACCCCCGGCATCGTCTCGGTCAGGTACTCCCGCAGGAAATGCGGTCGCCACAGCGGGTCGCCCGGAAGATCGGTCCGGAAAACCTGGTTGAGACAGTCCAGCAGAGACGAGATCTCGGCGGACGACGCGGTTCGGGGGTCCCACTCGCGCACCATCACGCGTCTAGCTTGCCGGCAACGCGGCTGATGCGAAAGTGGCAGGCGCAGAATTGTGCCCGACCGATTGCGCTAAGTGCGACTCCGTACCCCGTACTCGTTGGCCGTGTCGAAGACCGACTGGGCGTAGGGTTGGACGTTGTTGTACGACAGGATGGCACTCCACCAGTCCGAAGGTGTGGACAGATCGCGTCCGTTCCGGCACAAGTAGTTAGCGGCGGCCAGGCTCGCGTCGTCGATATCCTGCGGATCGACCACCCCGTCGTTGTCGGCGTCCACCCCGAATTCCGCCCACGTCGTCGGGATGAACTGCATCGGACCGACCGCCCGGTCGTAGACCACGTCATTGTCGAGGCGTCCGTCGTCGGTGTCGGCGATTCGTTGCCGGCCGCCGGCCCCGTCGAGCGGCAGCCCGACGATCGGTGGTACGGCCCGCCCTTCGGTGTCCAACCTCGATCCGTTGGCCGTGCCGTGGGTCGACTCGATCATCCCGATCGCGGCCAGGGTGGTCCAGCTCAGCCGGCAGCCGGGAGTGGTGGTCGCCAGGACCAGTTCGGCGTAGCCGTACGCCTCCAACGCGACCACCGGGATGGCCAGCCGGCTGGTGGTCTGAGTCGCCCAACCGGTCAGGACCGCCGCCGGGCGGGTCGGCCCGAGCGGCGGCACCGGCCCGCCCGGGTCGTCGAGTGGCGGCGTCGTCGGATCGAGCAGGTCCGGGTCGGTGAGCGCGGGTACGTCCGGGACGGCGGTCGTCTCGACCGGCCCAGGGGTGCTGACGGGTTCCCGCAGTCCAGCGGCGGCCGGCACCAGCACCGCGCCTGCCGTACCGCTGCCGGCGATCAGTGCCAGCAGCAGCACGCCGGGTAGCGCCAGACGCCCGCTCGGACGGCGGCACCAGGCACCGACCGCGCGGGCCGCGCGACGGCCGGAGCGGGCGACCGGTCGGGCGATGGGCCGCAACCGTGCCGGGTGCAGCCGACCGACCCGGCGGGTGAACGGCGGATCGTCGCGTCGGTGTCGACCGGCCGGAGTCGGCTCGGTCCCCGCTTGGCTGGTCGGTTCCGCCCCGGTCCCCGCTTGGCTGGTCGGTTCCGCCCCGGTCCCCGCCTGGCCGGCCGGCTCCGCCCCGGTTTCAGGCTGATCCGTCCCGGCCTCAGCCGGCGTTCGCTGCTCCGGCAGGTCCGGCGTCGGCAGGTCCGGCGTCGGGCTCTGCGACGTCGCCGACGTGGGCGGCTCCGCCGTCGGCTCCGCCGGCGGGGTCGGCGTCGGTGCGGCCGACGTGGACTCAGGTGCCGGTGCCGGCACCGCCGGACGTAGCCGTGCCGTCGGCGTACCTGCCCCGTCCTCGACCATGCCGTCGAGTATCACCCATCCGGCCGACGACGTCAGTTCCCGCCGTACCCTTATCCACATGCCCCGGTACGAGTTCCGCTGTCGCGCCTGCGGCGACACATTCGAGGTCAACCGTCCGATGACCGAGGCCGGCGAGCCGGCGTCCTGCCCTCAGGGCCACGCCGACACAGTCAAACTGCTCTCCACCGTCGCGCTCACCGGCCGGGGCGGCGGCTCAGTGGGAGCGCTGCCGACCGCACCACCGTCCGGTGGTGGCGGGTGCTGCGGCGGCGGGTGCGGATGCTGACCGCCACCGCGCCCCGCTGACCGTCACCGACGACGCCGCAGGTCAGCTACCCGCCTCCTTCGTGACTGGCCAGGTTGCCGACCTGCGGCAGGATGAACTGCGACTTCCAGCGGGGCGGAGGTTCCACCGGTGTCGGCATCGACCGCACTGCCGAGCGGCCTGGTCACCTTCATGTTCACCGACATCGAAGGCTCTACCAGGCTGGCCCGCCTGCTCGGCGGCGACTACCGTCCGATGCTGCGCGAGCACCGACGGCTGGTCCGGCGGACGCTGTCCGCCAGTGACGGCACCGAGCTGTTCACCGAGGGCGACTCGTTCTTCGCGGCGTTCGCTGATGCGGCCGCCGCTCTCGACGCCTGCCGCCGGGCCCAGCGGGCGCTCGCCGCGCACGACTGGTCCGCGCCGGATGCCGTGCCACGGGTCCGGATGGGGTTGCACACCGGGTACGCCGAACCGGTCGGTGGCGAGTACACCAGTCCCGAGGTGCACCGGGCCGCCCGGATCGCGGCGGCGGCACACGGCGGGCAGGTGCTCTGCTCGGCGGCGACCGCCCGGGCCGCCGATCCGTTGCCGGCCGACGTCTCGTTGCTCGACCTCGGCCTGCACCGGCTTCGTGGCTTCGACGACCGGGAACGCCTGTTCCAGCTGATCGCCCCTGGTCTGGAGCGGCAGTTCCCCCGGCCACGTACCGCCGACGCGGCCAGTCACAACCTGCCGAACCAGATCAGCTCCTTCGTCGGCCGGCGGATCGAACGCCGGGAGCTGCGACGACTCGTCGCCGCGCACCGGCTGGTCACCGTGGTCGGTGCCGGCGGTTCCGGCAAGACGCGGCTCGCGGTCGAGGTCGCCGCCGCGTCCGGCACCGTCGACACCTCGTCCGACACCGCATCCGGCGACGTCGACACCGCGTCCGGCACCGCCGGCTACCCCGACGGGGTCTGGTTCGTCGACGTGGCCACCGTGACCGACCCCGGGCTGGTCGCGTTCGCCATCGCCGCCGTGTTCGGGCTGCGCCCAGAGCCGGGACGGCCGATCCTGGACACGGTCGTCGAGTACGCCGCCGCCCGACGGTTGTTGCTGGTGCTCGACACCTGCGACGCCCAACCGGCGGCCTGCGCCGAGGTGATCACCCGGCTGCTCACCGGCGGTCGGCAGGTCCGGGTGCTGGCCACCAGCCGGGAGCCGATGGGCGTACCGGGTGAGGTGGTGTGGCGGATTCCGCCGCTGTCGGCGGAGCCCGGCCCGGCCGGCGGGCCCAGCGACGCCGTAGCGCTGTTGCTCGACCGCACGGTGGCCGCCCGGGGCGGCCGGCCGTTGGCGCCGGCCGAGTCGGGCCAGCTGCACCGGGTCGCGTCCCGGCTGGACGGGCTGCCGTTGGCGATCGAGCTGGCGGCGGCCCGGCTGCGGGTGCTCTCCGTCGGGCAACTGGTGGATCGGCTCGACGACGTACTGGGGGTGCTGGACGCGGGCCGGGAGGAGCCGGCCGGGGTGGACCGCTCCGCCGGGCGGCGGCACGGCACCCTGCAGGCGACGGTCACCTGGTCCTACCGTACGTTGGCACCCCGGGCCGCCCGGCTGCTGCGCTGGATGTCCGTCTTCGCCGGCCCGGTCGACCTGGCCACGGTGGAGTGGCTGCTCGACGACGACCCGCTCGGCCCGCTGGCGGTGCTGGTCGACAAGTCGATGATCCAGGCCGAGCCGGCGGCCGGCGACACCAGCTACCGGATGCTCGACCCGATCCGGGCGTACGCCGCCCGGCGGCTGGTCGAGGCAGGTGAGGAGCAGTCGGCCCGGGACCGGCACGTCGACTGGGCCTTGCACGCGCTGCAACGTGCCTATCTGGGCCCGGACGGGCAGCCGGTCACGTTGTCGCTGTACGCGTTGGATCCGCTCGCCGACGAGTTGCGGGCGGCGCTGCGGTGGAGCGCGACCGGCGGTAGCGCCCGGCGTGGTCTGCAGCTCGCCAGCGGGCTGGACCAGTGGTGGCGGGAGCGCGGCCTGGCCCGGGAGGGGCGGCTGTGGCTGTTCCGGCTGTACGGGCGGATCGCCGAGACCGGCGAGGTGATCCCCGAGGCGGAGCTGGCGGCCGCGTACCACATGCATTCGCAGCATGCCGGCGCGGACGGTGAGTTCGGCGAGGAGCTGCGGTTCTCGCACCGGGCCGAGGCCGTGGCCCGGCAGGCCGGCGACGCGGGCCTGCTGGCCCGGGTGCTGGCCGGCCGGGGCGCCTCGTTGATCGACCTCGGTCAGTTCGACGAGGCGGAGCGGGTGTGCCGTGACGTCATCGACTGGGCGGCGGCCAACGGGGTGGCCGGTGACGCGTTGTTCGCCGTCTACAGTCTGGCGGAACTGCTGTGCCGGCGGGGGGCGCTGGACGAGGCGGCCGAGGTGCTGGCGGGCGCCCGGCCGGCCGAGGCCGCCCGGCCGGCCGAGCGTGGCCGGCGGACCGTCGACATGCTGCTGGGCCTCGTGGCGCTGGCCCGGGTGGACCTGGTCGCCGCCCACGACCACCTGGTGGTCGCGCTGCGGTCCCGGATGCGGTACGGCTTCCACCGGCGGGCCTGCGACACGTTGAACGCGATGGCGGTGCGCTGCGCGCAGGGTGGGGACCCGGCGACGGCGGCCCGGTTGTTCGGTGCCGCGCAGGCGACCCGTACCGCATTGCGCAGCAGCGCCGGGATGTTCGGCGGCTACTGGGCGCAGGAGCAGGACCGGGTGCGGGCGGTGATCGGCGATGCCGCCTTCGACGCCGGCTACGCGCAGGGCAGTCGGATGAGCCTGGTCGAGGCGGCGGCGCTGGCACTGGCGGTGGAGCATCCGGACCTGACCTCGGGTGCCCGCTGGTTCGGCGACGACCCGACCGGGCTCGCGGCCGGCCGCTCCGGGCTGGTCGTCGACCGGTCCGGGCTGGTGACCGACCGGTCGACCGGCGACGGGAGCGCCGCCGGCTGAGCGGCCGGCGGCGCGTCCGTACGGTGGCGTTGGTGGTTATCCGACGGCCGTCAGGTGCCCGGCCGGGACGAGCCGCTCGGCGCGTTGCAGGTCGGCGGCGTCGACGATCGGCGCGCCGAAGATCCGGACCGCCTGGTAGTAGGTCCAGGCGAGGCTGAGGCAGGCCGGCCGCACGACGCTGCTGTACCGGGCGCAGACCCGCTTGAGGTCCTCGTAGAAGGCGCTGTCCACCCGGGCCTTGTTGGTGGCGGAGAACTGGCCGATCGCCTTGTAGTTGCGGTAGCCGAAGTCGTGTCGGTGGCAGGAGAGCCGGAAGTCGAAGCCGAGTGGGTTGTCCGGGCTGGACGAGCAGTAGTCGGTGGACCAGTCGAACTGGTAGGCGGCCCAGGGGCCCGGGTTCGCCCGGGCCGAGTTCCAGGCGCTGTAGCTGCTGGCGCTGGTCTGCGTCCAGTTGGACAGCACCGCGGGCTTGTCGGCGGGAACGGCACTGGCCGGGGTGGCGAACCCGAGGGCGGCGGTGAGGCCGAGCAGTACGGCGCTGAGCAGTGCGGACGTGCGACGGTACATCGCGATACCTCCGGTGGACGGCTCGTGGTGTGTGGCGTCGGTGCTTGTTACCGGTGGGTCACAAGCGTGTCCACAGTCTTGCCGTATCCGCTGACATCGATCTTTAGGGCGCCTGTTTCTTTGTCGACCGGCGCGTAAACAGACCATCCGCCGCCGAACGGGCACTCAGCTGGCGGCGGCCTCGGCGCCGGGCAGTGCCGCCACCCGGACCAGTGCGACGACGCGGTCGTCGCCGGTGCCGTCCATCCCGATGGAACGTCCGATGATCCACACCCACCGGTTGTCGTAATACGCTGACAGATCGGGCCGTACCTGTTCAACCTTCAGGATCAGTTGGTATCCGCCGTACCGCCAGTCCTCCTTGTTCAGTTGCAGGACCGTCCCCGGGGTGATCGCGGGAATGGTGGGTCGTGACGGCGGTTTCACAGGCTGCTCCGAAACTGGCGGTTGACGGCTCGCCGAGAGAGCATCGACAACACACAGTCCCAAAGCAATGTCTCTAAGCAAGATTTGAGGCGACGGGATACGACCCGACGCCGGACGGACGCATTCGGGCCGAGGTGATGTCCAGGTGATCGCGATCCGCTGGTCCGCAACGACTATGTTGTGGACGTGAACGGGGACCCGAAAGTGAAGGTGGACCGGCGGTGATTCACTTTCCCGCCGTCCGCCAGGGCCCGTTGAAGGCGTTGAGCCTGCGCCTGTTCGCCGCGGTCGCCCTCGTCTTCGCGGTCGTGGCGGTGGTCTACGCCGACCGCGACGGCTACCGGGACGCCAACGGCGACGGGATCTCGCTGCTCGACTGCTTCTACTATGCGGTCGTCAGCCTCTCCACGACCGGGTACGGCGACATCGCGCCGATCAGCGACGGTGCCCGGCTGGTCAACGTCCTGATCATCACGCCGGCCCGGGTGGTGTTCCTGATCATCCTGGTCGGTACCACCCTCGAGGTGCTCACCGAGCAGTACCGGACGAACCTTCGACTGACCCGGTGGAGAAGGAAAGTGAAGGACCACGTCATCATCTGCGGCTACGGCACCAAGGGCCGCAGCGCCGTGTCGGCCCTGCTGGAGAACGGCTTCGACAAGCAGCACATCGTCGTCGTCGAGAGCAGCGGCATCGCGCTGCGCCAGGCCACCGCCGCCGGCCTGGTCGCCGTCGAGGGATCGGCGACCCGCTCGTCGGTCCTCAACGAGGCACACGTCAAGCACGCCAAGGCGGTGATCATCGCCACCGACAGCGACGACGCCTCCGTCCTGGTCACCCTGACGGCCCGCCAACTGACCGCCGGCAAGGTACGGATCATCGCCGCCGCCCGCGAGGCCGAGAACGCCGCCCTGCTGCGCCAGAGCGGGGCGCACCACGTGATCGTGTCGTCCGCCACCGCCGGCCGGCTGCTGGGCCTGTCCACCTCGGCGCCGCCGCTGATCGACGTCGTCGAGGATCTGCTCACCCCTGGTCAGGGCATGGCACTGGCGATGCGTTCGGCCAACCGTGACGAGGTCGGACTGCCGCCCCGACAGCTGAACAACCTGGTGATCGCGCTGATCCGGCGCGGCCGGGTGGTGTCCCTGGCCGAGCCGGACAGCGTCGAGGTGGAGACCGGGGACCTGCTCGTCTACGTCCGCGACGACCGGACCTCAGCGAGCACCCCGTCGACCAGCTGACCGCGTGCGGCCAGCCGGTCGACCAGGGCCGACCTCGCGCGGGGTCAGGGGGTCAGTCGATGGACCAGGTGTCGCCGCTGCGCAGCAGCCCGGCCAGTTGCTCCTCCGGGGTCCCCTCGGCCTGGGCCATCGCCGCGCCGACCTGTGCCTGGATCAGGCTGTCGTAGCTGGGCCGCGGCACGCTGCGGAACACCCCGATCGGCGTGTTGCGCAGGTCGGCACCGGGCAGCCGGGACAGGGCGAACGCGTACGCCGGCTCGTCGATCGTCGCGTCGTGCACCACGATCTCCTCGGCCGGTACGGTGGCCGTCTCGCGCACTTCGAGGCCGAAGCCGCCCGGCGGGTGGACCACGCAGAACCGGCCTTCGGCGCCGAAGGTGATCGGCTGCCCGTGCTCCAGCCGGATCAGGTAGTCGTCCCGGGTGGCCGGCTCCTTGAGCTGGTCGAAGGCGCCGTCGTTGAAGATGTTGCAGTTCTGGTAGATCTCGACGAACGCCGACCCGTTGTGCTCGGCGGCGGCCCGCAGCACCGACTGCAGGTGCTTGCGGTCGGAGTCGATCGTCCGGGCGACGAAGGTCGCCTCGGCCCCCAGCGCCAGCGACAGCGGGTTGAACGGCGAGTCGGCCGACCCGACCGGCGTCGACTTGGTGACCTTGCCAAGCTCCGACGTCGGTGAGTACTGGCCCTTGGTCAACCCGTAGATCCGGTTGTTGAACAGCAGGATCTTCAGGTTGACGTTGCGCCGCAGCGCGTGGATCAGATGGTTGCCGCCGATCGAGAGCGCGTCACCGTCGCCGGTCACCACCCACACCGACAGGTCCGGACGGGAGACCGACAGGCCGGTGGCGATCGCTGGGGCGCGACCGTGGATCGAGTGCATCCCGTACGTGTTCATGTAGTACGGGAAGCGCGACGAGCAGCCGATGCCGGAGACGAAGACGGTCCGCTCGCGCGGGATGTTCAGCTCGGGCATGAACGACTGCACGGCGGCGAGGATCGCGTAGTCGCCGCAGCCCGGGCACCAGCGCACCTCCTGGTCGGACTTGAAGTCCTTGGCGGTGAGCTTGAGTGCCACCGGCGTGCCGGTGCCAGCGCGGCCGTTGGGAGCGGGCTCAGACATTCTTCACGACCTCTTCCAGCATGGTCTCCAGCTCGGTGGCGGTGAACGGCAGGCCACGGACCTGGTTGTAGCCGATCGCGTCGACCAGGTACCGGGCCCGGATCACGTGCGCCAACTGGCCCAGGTTCATCTCCGGGATCACCACCCGGTCGTAGGAGCGCAGCACGTCGCCCAGGTTGGCCGGCAGCGGTGCCAGATGCCGCAGGTGTGCCTGGGCCACCGGCAGCCCGCGCTGGCGCAGGGTGCGGCAGGCGGCACCGATCGGGCCGTACGTCGATCCCCAGCCCAGCACCAGCGTGCGGGCGTCGCCGTCCGGGTCCTCGACCTCGACGTCGGGCACCGGGATCGTGTCGATCCGGGCCTGACGGGTGCGCACCATGAAGTCGTGGTTGGCCGGGTCGTAGGAGATGTCGCCGGTCTTGTCGGCCTTCTCCAGTCCGCCGATGCGGTGCTCCAGGCCGGGCGTGCCGGGAATCGCCCACGGCCGGGCCAGCGTCTGCGGGTCCCGCAGGTACGGCAGGAAGGTCTTGCCGTCGGCGTCGTTGGGCGCGGTGGCGAACTCGACCTGCAGGTCCGGCAGCGAGTCGACCTCCGGCAGCAGCCACGGCTCGGAGCCGTTGGCCACGTAGTTGTCCGACAGCAGAAGCACCGGCGTGCGGTAGGTCAGGGCGATCCGGGCGGCCTCGATCGCCGCGTGGAAGCAGTCCGACGGTGAGCGGGGCGCGATCACCGCGACCGGTGCCTCACCGTGTCGGCCGAACAACGCCATGTTCAGGTCGGCCTGCTCGGTCTTGGTCGGCATCCCGGTCGACGGGCCGGCCCGTTGCACGTCGACGATGAGCAGTGGCAGCTCCAGGGCCACCGCCAGGGAGATCGTCTCGCTCTTGAGGGCCACCCCGGGGCCGGACGTGGTGGTGATGCCGAGCGCCCCGCCGTACGAGGCACCGAGCGCCGCACCGACTGCGGCGATCTCGTCCTCGGCCTGCATCGTGATCACCCCGAGCCGCTTGTGCTTGCTCAGCTCGTGCAGGATGTCCGAGGCCGGAGTGATCGGGTAGGCACCGAGGAAGACCGGCAGCTTGGCACGCACCCCGGCGGCGACCAGGCCGAGCGACAGGGCGGCGTTGCCGGTGATGTTGCGGTACGTGCCGGGGCGCATCCGGGCCGGGTTGACCTCGTAGCGCACCGCGAAGTCCTCGGTCGTCTCGCCGAAGTTCCAGCCGGCCCTGAACGCGGCGATGTTCGCCTCGACCAGGTCCGGGCGTTTGGCGAACTTGCGCTGCAGGAACCGGATCGTGGACTCGTACGGCCGGGAGTACATCCACGAGAGCAGGCCCAGCGCGAACATGTTCTTCGCCCGCTCGGCGTCCTTCTTCGAGACCGACAGTTCGGCGAGCGCGCCGATGGTCATCGAGGTGAGCGCGACCGGGTGCAGGGCGTAGCCGTCGAGCGAGCCGTCCTCCAGCGGGTTCGCCGCGTATCCGACCTTGGCCAGGTTGCGCCGGGTGAACTCGTCGGTGTTGACGATGATGTCCGCCCCGCGCGGCAGGTCGGCCAGGTTGGCCTTCAACGCCGCCGGGTTCATCGCGACCAGTACGTTCGGCGAGTCGCCGGGGGTGAGGATGTCGTAGTCGGCGAAGTGCACCTGGAAGCTGGACACTCCGGGCAGGGTGCCGGCGGGTGCCCGGATCTCCGCGGGGAAGTTCGGCAACGTGGAGATGTCGTTGCCCAACTGCGCGGTCTCCGAGGTGAACCGGTCACCGGTCAGCTGCATCCCGTCGCCGGAGTCGCCAGCAAACCGGATGACCACCCGATCCAGTTGACGGACCTGCTTGGCCACGTGCGCTGACCTCCTCGTTTCCGGCCGGCGGCGCGGACCACGGTCCGCCTCGCCAGCTGCTGCCCGAATGTGCGGCGCGAGCCCGCCGGTGCCGCGACGCGGCGACTGTCGGTGCCAGGGTAAGGGCGTCCTAACCATCCTCGCACCTTCGGGAAAGCCTACGTCGGATCCAGTCGGATACCCGGCTCGGGTCCGCCGGGTGGGACTGGAATCACCTCGTGTTCACCCGGGCGCGGTCCGGGTGGCGGGCCCGGCGACACCCGGACGGGCGGGCACCCTTGGCCCGTCGGCCGGTAGACTGCCGGACATGCAGGGCTACCTCGGCTCGTACGCGACGTTGGGGTTGCTGTTGCTGGTGAGCGTGGCGTTCTTCGTCGTGGCGTACGGTGCCAACCGGCTGCTGCGCCCGGCCCGGCCGGCCGATCCGGTCGGTAAACGCGCCAGCTACGAGTGCGGCCTCGACCCCGTGGGCGGCGACTGGGCGCAGGCCCAGATCCGCTACTACGTGTACGCCTTCCTCTACGTGCTGTTCGCGGTGGAGGCAGTGTTCCTCTTCCCCTGGGCGGTGATCTTCGACCGGCCCGGGTTCGGCCTGGTCACCGTCGCCGAGATGGGGATCTTCGTCGCGGTGCTGGCGCTGGGCATCCTCTACGCCTGGCGCCGCAACGTGCTCCGCTGGACCTGACGGACGCGCCGTGCCGGGGCTGACGGACGCGCCGTGCCGGGGCTGACGGACGCGCCGGACCGGCGGGCTCAGGCCAGCGCGCGGCGGGACACCGCCGGTGGCCGGTCGCCACGGATCGACGCGACCATGTCCAGGACCTGTCGGGTCGCGGCCACCTGGTGCGCGCGGAACACCCGGGCGCCCAGCCAGGCGGAGACCGCCGTCGTGGCCAGGGTGCCGGTCAGCCGCTGGTCGACCGGTACGTCGAGGGTCTCGCCGATGAAATCCTTGTTCGACAGGGCGACCAGGACCGGCCAGCCGGTGGCGACCAGCTCGTCGAGACGGCGGGTCACCTCCAGCGAGTGCCGGGTGTTCTTGCCGAAGTCGTGCGCGGGATCGATCAGGATCCCGTCCGGGCGTACCCCCAGCGCCACCGCCCGCTCGGCGAGCCCGGTCACCGTGGCGACCACGTCGGCCACGACGTCGTCGAACGCCGCGCGGTGCGGCCGGGTACGAGGCGTGGTCCCACCGGTGTGTGAGCAGAGCAGCCCGGCCCCGGTCGCCGCAGCGACCTCGGCGAGCTGCGGATCCGCGCCGGCCCAGGTGTCGTTGAGCAGGTCCGCGCCGGCGGCGACCGCCTCCCGGGCGACCTCGGCCCGCCAGGTGTCGATCGAGATGACCAGGTCGGGGAAGGCGGCCCGGACCGCCGCGATGGTGCCGACCGTACGGTCGATCTCCTCGGTGACGTCGACCGCCGTACCCGGTCCGGCCTTCACCCCGCCGATGTCGACGATGTCCGCGCCGTCGGCGACGGCCTGTTCGACGGCGCGCAACGCGGCGTCGGCCGCGAAGGTCGCGCCCCGGTCGAAGAACGAATCGGGCGTACGGTTCACGATCGCCATCACCGCCAGGTCGCTGGCGGCGAAGACCCGCCGACCCAGCCGTAGCGGGTCCGCCATGGCACCTCCTTGCCGCAGTCCGCGCCGGCGCCGCCTGCGGCGGTCCGCGTCAGTGAGGGTAGTCGGGTGCCGGAGGGCGTCGGGCGGACCGCGACTCGCCGTCGGGGGGTCGCCCTCGCCGCGTCGACATGCCACGATTCGGTCATGGATCAGTTTTTCCTCGTCCTGGTCGCCGCGCTGACCGTCGCCGGGGTCGTCTTCGGAGTCACCGTCCTGGTCACCGGCAACGATCCCGGCCTGACGCCGGTGGAGCCGGACGGGCGGGCGGTGCCGCTGCCCGGCACCCGGCCACTGCTGGAGCAGGACATCACCCGGGTCCGGTTCGACACGGCGGTACGGGGCTACCGGATGGCGCAGGTCGACCAGGCGCTGCGCCGGGCCGCGTACGACATCGGCTACAAGGACGAGCTGATCGAGGTGCTCCAGGCGGAGGTGGCGGCGTTGCGCGAGGGGCGGACCGAGGACGCCGAGGTGCTGCGCCGGGCCCGCGACGCGGCGCTGGTGGCGGCAGCCGAGCCGGCCACGGCCGACATCGACCTCGCGACGGCCCCGCCCGGGTCCGGCAGCGGCGACGCGGCGGCGCCGGAGCGGGACAACGACGCGGCTGCGGCGGAGCAGGCCGGCGTCACGGTGCCGGCCGGCCCGGCCGACGGCACCGGGTCGACCGCCGCGCGGCCCGGCGACGGTGCGGCCAGGTGAGCACGTCCGGCGAGGCCGAGGCCGCGACTCCCGGCTCCGGCGAGGTCACCGCGACCGTCATCGTCCGGGCCCCCGCCGCGCGGGTGTTCGCCGCCTTCACCGCCTGGGAGCGCCAGTCCGACTGGATTCCGTTCACCGAGGTGACGGTGGCCTCCGGCGACGGCGGCGAGGGCAGCCTGATCGTGGCGGTCACCGCGGTCGGTCCGGTGTCGCTGCGCGACGAGATGCGGGTGGTCCGGGTGGATCCGCCGTACGAGGTCCGGGTGGTGCACTGCGGCGCGCTGCTGCGCGGCCCAGGAGTGCTGCGCTGCACGCAGATGGACCACGACCGGACCCAGGTCGTCTGGCACGAGTGGTTCCACCTGCCCGGCGGTGTCGCCGGCCGGCTGGCCTGGCCACTGCTGTGGCCCGGCTCGAAGGTCAGTCTCACCCAGGCGTTGAAGAAGTTCGGCCGGCTGGTCGAGGCGGGGGCGCTGCCGTGACCGCCGGTGGGCCGACCGTGCCGACCCTGCCGATCGGGCTGAGTGCCGGCGCGGACGGCCTGGCCCGCTGCGCGTGGGGTGCCGACCCGCAGGAGTACCGCCGCTACCACGACCAGGAGTGGGGGCGCCCGGTACGCGGCGACGACGCGCTGTTCGAGCGGCTCACCCTGGAGGCTTTCCAGTCCGGGCTGTCCTGGCTGACGATCCTGCGTAAGCGGGAGGCGTTCCGCGCCGCGTTCGACGGCTTCCGGATCGCGAAGGTCGCCGGGTACGGTCCCGCCGACGTGACGCGCCTGCTCGCCGACGCCGGTATCGTCCGCAACCGGGCCAAGATCGAAGCGGCGGTGGCCAACGCGCGGGCCGCCCTGGATCTGCCGGCCGGCCTGGCGGACCTGCTCTGGTCGTACGCACCGCCGCCACGCGCCGGTCGGCCGGCGTCGGCGGCCGACGTACCGGCCCGGACCCCGGAGTCGACGGCGCTGGCCAGGGCGCTGAAGCGGCACGGTTTCCGGTTCGTCGGTCCGACCACCGCGTACGCCCTCATGCAGGCGACCGGAATGGTGGACGACCACGTCGACGGCTGCCACGTGCCACCACCGTTGCCGGTG
Source organism: Solwaraspora sp. WMMA2056 (assembly GCF_030345095.1). NCBI lineage: Bacteria > Bacillati > Actinomycetota > Actinomycetes > Micromonosporales > Micromonosporaceae > Solwaraspora > Solwaraspora sp. WMMA2056. The sequence goes on along the minus strand of NZ_CP128360.1, from coordinate 6,992,412 downwards.
CGCTGATCCGCACACCGGGTGCCGTGGTGGGATAGGGACATGCAAGACGAGACGACCCCATCCGACCCGCCGACGGGCACTTCCGACGCGGGTGGCGGCACCGGCGCCTGGGCGGTGGTGATCCCGGCCCAACGGTACGAGGCGGAGCGGCTGTTCCACCACGACTCCCTCGAGCTGACCGGCCTGGACGGCGGGCCGCGCCCCGCGTTCGGCGCACCGGTGCTGGTGGTGACCGACGGCGAACAGCCGTTCGTGGTGGCGCTGGGTCGCGTCGGTGCCGCCGGCGGCGGCACCGAGGGCGGCGAGACCCGGGCCGGCGGCCCGCCACCACTGGTGGTCCACTACACCTGCCGGGCGTTCGACGATCCGGTACCGGCGTCCGCGCTCGTGCTCGCCGGCCCGGTCACGGCGGTCGACGTCGCCACCTACCGCAGCCTCGCCGGCCAGCTGGCGCCGACCGGCGACCGACGGACCTGGCTGGTCAGTGTCGATCTGCCGATCGAGGCGCCGACGGCGGCCGAGGCGGTCCGGGTGTTCTGGTCGTACGTGCGGGAGCTGGGGCCACGGGAACTGCCGGCCTTCGTGTACCCCTCCGGTGACGAACTGGCGATGCAGGCGTTCGTGCTCGGTGCCGAGGCCAACCAGGACCCGGAAGAGGACGACTGACCGGTGCCGTGGGGCCGGATCGGCGTACGGCTCGTCCCGGCGTACGGCTCGTCTCAGCGGCCGTCGAAGACCGGCCGCTGCTTGGCGACGAACGCCGCGGTGGCGTGCCGGTGGTCGGCGGTGCCGCCGCACAGTGACTGGGCATGTTCCTCGGCGGCCAGCGCGTCGGCGAGCGTGCCGGAGGCACCGACCGACAGTTGGCGTTTGATCGCCCCGTACGCGACGGTCGGCCCGGCCGCCAGCCGCGCGGCCAGTTCCTGGGCGGCCGGCAGCACCTGCTCGTCGTCGTCGACGAGCCGGTGCAGCAGCCCGATCCGGTGCGCCTCGGCGGCCGGCACCGGCTGGGCCAGCAGCATCAGCTCGACGGCCTTCGGGAAGCCGACCAGTCGGGGCAGGGTCCAGGACGCCCCGGTGTCGCCGGCCAGGCCGACGTTGGCGAACGCCATCAGGAAGCTGGTCCCCGGGCCGCCGATGCGCAGGTCGGCGAGCATCGCGAGCGAGGCACCGGCGCCGGCCGCCGCGCCCCGCACGGCGGCCACGACCGGCTTGGACAGCCCGGCCAGCCGGGCGGCGATCGGGTTGTAGTGCTCCCGTACGGTGTCCAGCGGATCGCGGTCGCCCGACTCCAGCGTCGCGACGTGTTCCCGCAGGTCCTGGCCGACGCAGAAGGCACGGCCGGCACCGGTGAGGACGACGGCCCGGCAACCGGGGTCGCTGTCGCACTCGGCCAGGACCTCGCGCAGCGCCTCCTTGAGCGCGACGTCGAGTGAGTTGAGCGACTCCGGGCGGTGCAGGGTCAGTGTCACGACCGCGTCGGTGCGGTCGACGAGCAGTGGGTCGGTCACAGCTGGTGGTCCCTTTCGTCTGCTGGCCGCCGGACGATCGGGACCGGCAAGCGGCGGTCGGTGCGGGTCGGTACGGGTCGGCGGTGGTTTCAGCGGTGGTTGATGTCCAGGCAGGTGTCGACGTAGCGGTCGGCGGCGGGTCGCAACCGGGCGGCGTGCCGGTCGAAGAAGGTGGCGGCGCTGGTGCCGGGCCACCGTTCCGGAAGCAGCGCCGGCGGCAGCTGCGGATCCTGGAACAGGAATCCCCGCCAGGCGTGCACCAGCCGGAAGCGGGCGGCGTAGGCCTCCTCGTCGCTGCTGCGGACCGTCACCCGGGCGAGCAGCGGGCGTTGCTCGGCGACGAACCGTTCGTACGCCTGCCCGATCTCGGCCAGGTTCCAGGCCCGGCGGACCAGCGCGGCGGCGCCGGCGGTGCCGCCGGTGTGCGCGGCGGTGAACCGCTCGAACCGGACGCCGGCTTCGGCCAGCAGACCGTCCACCTCGCTGGCGGTCCGGGTCGCCACCCAGGTGTGTTCGTCGAGCATCCCGTACCCGAGGTAGCTCAGGTTGGCGCAGAGCCGTTGCCGCTCCCGGCGGGCGCTCGGGGCGTCCAGCACCAGCAGGTCGAACTTGCCGTCCCAGCCGATCCGACCGGTGCGGTAGATCCGGGCGGCGGCTTCGTCCAATCGCCGGGCGGCCTTGGGCGTCAGCAGATAGCCTGGCCCGGCGGCCATTCGCGACGGGTGCAGCCAGCCCTGGCGCACCATCCGGGACACTGCGGTCCGCACCGCCGGCGGCGCGATGCCGAGCGGGGCGAGCAGTCTGACCAGGGCAGCGACGGGTGCCCGACCGCCCCGTGGGCGGAGGTGGTCACCGAACAGGTCGAAGAGCGCCGACCGTGCCTGCATGACCGCACATTGTGACAGCCCAGTTCAAGATAAGCTAGATGCTGTCACAGCATTGTGGCCTCGGTTTGGGTCCGGCGGTGTTCATCAGGGAAAATCGTTGGTCGGCACCGTGGCAGTGGCACGCGGTGAGACTGACGAGGTGGCTGGGGCACACCCAGCGGCCCTGGGGCAAGTCTGAGGGGAGACAACATGGCGGCGATGAAGCCGCGGACGGGCGACGGTCCGCTGGAGGTCACCAAGGAGGGCCGGGGCATCGTCATGCGGGTTCCGCTGGAGGGCGGGGGCCGACTCGTCGTCGAGATGACGCCCGACGAGGCCAACGCGCTCGGTGACGCGCTGAAGGCCGCCGCAGGCTGATCGAGCCGGACCCGCGGGGCAGCGCTGGCCCACGGGTCGACATAGCGACGGTTGACGAGTCCGCCGACCCGGTCCCCACCGGGTCGGCGGACTCGGTATGCCGTGGGCATCAGTCGTTCGCGTCCCAGGAGGTAACCCCGGCGTGTTCGCCATCCGTCTGCCGGCGGACACCGTTGTCGCCGACACCGTCGTCCTGCCCGTCACCGCCGCGCGTGCCGGCGTCGACATCCGTATCGCCGCACCACCACAGCAACTGCACGTCGAGGGCGACCGGTCGGAGCTGGTCGCGTCCGCCGCCGCGCTGGCGGCCCGGACCGGCCACACCGGCGACCCCGGTGAGATCGAGGTACTGCACCGGCCACGGCTCGCCCCGTACCGGGTGGTGCTGGTCGGGGTCGGTGCCGGCGACGAGGCCGGCTGGCGGACGGCGGGTGCCGCCATCGGCGGGATGATCCGCCACGAGCAGGCCGTCGAGGTGCCGTCCGACAGTGCCTGGCTGGTCGCCGTCGGGCCCGATCCGACCACGGCACCAGGGTCCGAGACCGTTCCGGACGCGGTCCGGGGTTTCGCCGAGGGATGCTGGCTGGCCGGCTACCGGTTCGCCGTCCCGCCGCCGGGCGACGGCGCGGCGATCGCGTCGGCCCGGCCGCAGCCCGACCCCGGTCCGGCCGGTACGCCGCAGATCCTGCTCGCCGCCGAGTCGACCCCGGCGGTGGGGCAAGCGCTGCACACGGCCCGGGTCACCGCCGCCGCGACCCTGCTGGCCCGCGACCTGACCAACATGCCGTCCTCGGTCAAGAACCCGGCCTGGTTCGTCGACCAGGTGCTCGCCGCCGCGGCGACCCGGCCGGGGCTCACCGTCACCGTGCGCGGCCCGCGGGAGCTCGCCGCCGAGGGATTCGGCGCACTGCTCGCGGTCGGCGCCGGCTCCGCGTCCACGCCACGGCTGGTGGAGATCGACTGGGCACCGCCGGCGGCCCGCCGGCACGTGGTCCTGGTCGGCAAGGGCATCACCTTCGACACCGGTGGTGTCTCGATCAAACCTGTCGACGGCATGAAGCTGATGCGCAAGGACATGGGTGGTGCCGCCGCCGTGGTGGCCACCGCGCTCGCCGTCGCCGACCTGGCGCTGCCGGTACGCCTGACCGTGCTGGCCCCGCTCGCGGAGAACATGGTCAGCGGGAGCGCGTTGCGCCCCGGCGACGTGGTGCGCCACTACGACGGGCGGACCAGCGAGACCACCAACTCCGACGCGGAGGGGCGGCTGGTGCTGGCCGACGCGATCGGTTACGCGGTCAGCCGGTACGAACCGGACCACCTTGTCGATCTGGCCACGTTGACCGGCGCGAACGCCGTCGCGCTCGGCCGCCGGACGGCGGCCCTGTACAGCGACGACGACGCGCTTGCCGGACAGTTGCTCGCCGCCTCGGCGGCCGCCGGTGAGAACGCCTGGCGGATGCCGCTGCCCGGCGACTACGTCGAGTACCTGGGCAGTGAGATCGCGGACCTGTTCAGCGCGCCGGACCGGGGGGCCGGCTCGGTGGTGGCCGCCCTCTACCTGCGCGAGTTCACCGGTGCGCTGCGGGACCGCTGGGCGCACTACGACATGTCCGCGCCGTCCTGGTCCGACGACGAACATGCCGAGCTGACCCGGGGAGCGACGGGCTGGGGCGTACGGACGCTGGTGCGCTGGCTGGCCGCCGTCGACCCGCCCGCATGACCAGCCGTCCGGTCGGCGTGAGCGGCGTGAGCTGCGTGGCAGGCCGTCCGGTCGGCACAGTCGGCGTGGCCGGCCGACGTTCAGCGCCGGACCGCAGCCAGCAGCCCGTCGCCGGCCGGCAGCAGCGCCGGCACCCACTCGTCGGCCTCGCGGACGGCCTTGACCAGCTCGCGGATGGTGACCGTCTCGGCGTCGCGGGCGGTCGGGTCGCCGATCCGGCCGTCGGCCAACACGCCGTTGACCGCCAGGATGCCGCCGGGGCGCAGCAGCCGCAGCGCCGCGTCCACGACCGCGCCGTACTCGGCGCTGTCGCCGTCGACGACCACCATGTCGTACGCCGCGTCCGCCAACCGGGGCAGTACGTCGCGCGCCCGACCGGTGATGATCCGGGTACGCGAGGCGGCGAACCCGGCCTCCAGAAAGATCCGGCGGGCCATCCGCTGGTGTTCGTTCTCCACGTCGATCGTGGTGAGTACGCCGTCTGCGCGCATGCCCCGCAGCAGCCAGACGCCGCTGACTCCGGTGCCGGTGCCGATCTCGACGACCGCGCGGGCGTTGCCGGCGGCGGCGAGCAGCCGCAGGGCGGCGCCGGTGTCCGCGCTCACCGCCCGCAGTCCGACCTCCTCGGCCAGGCTGCGGGCGGTACGCAGCACCAGGTCCTCGGCGGCGTATCCGGCGACGAACTGGAGGGCCTGGGGTGCGGTCGTCCAGGCGGGGGGGCGGGTGACCGGGGTGATGGCGCACCTCCAGCGGGGGGTCGGGTGGCGGTTGCCGCTACGAGCGTAGAGCGCCGCCGCAGGTCCGACCCGCCCGGCCCGGAAACCCTTCGGCGACCGCTGAATGTTCCTCGATTTTCCGTGCAATCCTGGACGGTGAGCGATGTCGCCGTACGGACGGGTGCCGTCGCCCTGGGGGATGGACTGGGAGGCAATCGTGACCGACGGCGGTAACTGGCACCGGGCCGACGGGAACCCGGTGCCGGGGCACCAGCCGCCGGTCGGTGGCTGGCCGCAGACGCGACCACAGCTGCCGTCCGGGTCGACGGCGTCGCCGTGGTGGTCGGACGCGTTGCGGGATCCGTGGCGTGACCCGTACGCCCCGTCGGCGGTGGTGGTCGAGGTGCCGCCGGTCGGCGCGGGCACCGCCGGTGGGCCGGAGGTGGTGTCCGACCCGGATGCGACCGCCCGGCGCGGGCTCACCCCGCTGGTGATCGTGTCGGTGATCACCGCGCTGCTCGCCGGCAGCCTCGGCGGGGCGCTCGGGTTCGCCTTCGCGGTTCGCGGTGGGGCCGCGACCGGCGGTACGGCGCTCGGTGCCGGCCCGGGGGATCCGCCCGGCCTGGCGCAACGTCCGGCCGACTCGTTCGCCGGTGTCGCGCAGCGGGTGCTGCCGAGCGTGGTCACCGTCCAGGTGAGCGGCGCCGCCGGGCAGAGCGTCGGTTCGGGGTTCGTGGCGACTGCGGACGGCTACGTGATCACCAACGACCACGTGGTGGGCGTCGGTGCCCGCGAGGCGGTGGTGCTGTTCAGCGACGGGTCGACGGCGGGCGCGTCGATCGTCGGGCAGGATCCGGAGTCCGACGTCGCGGTGATCAAGGTCGACCGGACCGGGTTGACCCCGGTCGAGTTCGGTGACTCCGACGCGATCGCCGTCGGTGACCCGGTGCTGGCCTTCGGCTCGCCGCTGGCGCTGACCAACACGGTCACCTCGGGCATCGTCAGCGCGATCGACCGGACGATCCGGGCGGGGGAGCCCGGCGGGCAGCAGCGCTACTACGCGGCCATCCAGACCGACGCGGCGGTGAACCAGGGCAATTCGGGCGGACCGTTGGTGGACGGGGCAGGCCGGGTGATCGGCGTCAACTCGGTCATCAAGTCGTTGGCCGCCGACGAGGAGACCGCCGGCAACATCGGTCTCGCCTTCGCCATCCCGATCAACCACGCTCAGCGGATCACCCTGGACATCATCAACACCGGGAAAGCGCGGCGGACCGTGTTCGGCGCCAACGTCACCGACGCGGCCGGCACGCCGGGGGCCGGCGTACGGCTGAGCGACGTCGTCGACGGCGGCCCGGCGGCTGCGGCCGGCCTACAGGCCGGCGACGTGGTGCTGCGCATCGACGGCCGCCCGCTGGACCAGGCGACCGATCTGATCGCCCTGGTGCGCAAGTATCCGCCGGGCGCGGTGGTCGCGGTCGACTACCGACGCGGTACGGAGAGCCGGTCGGCGTCGGTGACTCTGGCCGCCGACGCCAAGTAACAACCGGTCGGCCCTCCCGGACCGGCCCGCGACGTGCGTACTCTTGCCTTCGACGGCGGCGAGGGAGGCGACTTCGTGTTCGACAACCTGAACTGGTGGGAGATCGGGCTCATCCTGATGCTCGCCCTGTTGATCTTCGGCGACCGGTTGCCGCAGGTGATCTCCGACGGTCTGCGGATGGTGCGCAATCTGCGCAACATGGCTCGCAACGCCACCTCGGACCTCAGCCGCGAGCTGGGCACCGACATCCAGCTGGAGGATCTGCACCCCAAGGCGTTCATCCGCAAGCATCTGATCAGCGAGGAGGACGAGGCGGCGCTGCGCAAGCCGTTGCAGGGCGTCTACGACGACCTGCGGTCCGACATCGGTGGGGTGCGTGACGAGTTGCGCGACGTCGCGGCGGCGGCCGACCTGAAGTCGACGACGGCGCCGGCGCGCGACGCGGCCGTGCGGTCCGCGCCGGCAGCTACCGCGCCCGCCGCGCCCGCTAAGCCGGTCGACGTCGACGCCACCTGAGTCCGGCGGATCGAGGTGGCGGTCGGCGGCGGATCAGCGGCCGGCCGGGCGTAGCCCCAGCGGCTTGCCGAGCAACGACTCGCGTCGGACCGCCAACCGGTCGGCGACGCCGACGAGGGCCTTGGCGGCGGCGGCCGTCGGGTCGGCCAGCACGATCGGATTGCCCGCGTCGCCGGTCTCCCGGACCCGGGTGTCCAGCGGAATCTGCCCCAGCAGCGGCACCGCCGCGCCGACCGTCCGGGTCAACGACTCGGCGACGGTGGTGCCGCCGCCGCTGCCGAAGATCTCCATCCGCTCACCGGTGGGCAGCTCGAGCCAGGACATGTTCTCCACCACGCCGACCAGTCGCTGATGGGTCTGCAACGCGATGGCACCCGCGCGTTCGGCGACCTCGGCGGCCGCCGCCTGCGGCGTGGTCACCACCAGGATCTCGGCGTTGGGCAGCAGCTGGGCCAGGGAGATCGCCACGTCGCCGGTGCCCGGCGGCAGGTCCAGCAGCAGCACGTCCAGCTCGCCCCAGTAGACGTCGGCGAGGAACTGCTGCAACGCCCGGTGCAGCATCGGCCCGCGCCAGACCACGGCGGCGTTGCCGGCGGTGAACATGCCGATCGAGATGACCTTCACGCCGTGCGCCTGGGGCGGCATGATCATTTCCTCGACCCGGGTCGGCTTGCCCTGGGCACCGAGCATCCGGGGCACCGAGTGTCCGTAGATGTCGGCGTCGATCACCCCGACCGACAGCCCCCGGGCGGCCAGGGCGGCGGCCAGGTTCACCGTCACGCTGGACTTGCCCACCCCGCCCTTGCCGCTGGCCACCGCGTACACCCGGGTCCGGGAGCCGGGCTGGGCGAACGGGATCACCGGTTCGGCGCCCGCGCTGCCGCCGCGCAACTGCTCCTGCAGCGCCTTGCGCTGCTCCGGGCTCATCACCCCGAACTCGATCTCGACGCCGGTGACCCCGGAGACCCGGGTCACCGCCTCGGTGATGTCGCCGCGCAACTTGTCCTTGAGCGGGCAGCCGGCGACGGTGAGCAGCAGCTCCACCCGTACCAGGCCGTCGGCGCCGACCACGACGGAGCGCACCATGCCCAGCTCGGTGATCGGCCGGCGGATCTCCGGGTCGTTGACCGTGGTCAGGGCGGCGTTGACGGCGTCGGTGACGGTGCTGGTCGGTGCGGACATGACCGCCATGCTACGTCGCGGTGACCGGTCAGCGCCGGTCGCCGTCGACCTGCTGCGGTCCCTCGAGTGGCCGGCGTTCCAGCCGGTGTCGGCGGTGTGCCTGTTCGTCGAGTTCCTCCGCGAGCCGGCTCAGCTCCGAGCGCAGGAAGTCACGGGTCGCCACCTCGCCCACCGCCACCCGCAGCGAGGCGATCTCCCGGGCCAGGTACTCGGTGTCGGCCTTCTGCATCGCCGCGCGCCGCCGGTCCTCCTCCAGCGAGACCCGGTCCCGGTCGGCCTGCCGGTTCTGCGCCAGCAGGATCAGCGGCGCGGCGTACGAGGCCTGGACCGACAACATCAGGGTCAGGAACGTGAAGGTGTACGGGTCGAAGCGCAGGTCCGCCGGGGCGAGGGTGTTCCAGGCGATCCAGCCGACGACGAAGACCGTCATGTAGACCAGGAACCGGGCGGTGCCCATGAACCGGGCGATCGCCTCCGCCCACTGCCCGAACGCCTCCGGGTCGTAGCGGGGCAGCGACAGCCGGCCAGGATCACGCGGCTGGTCCAGACGCACGGTCCGGCGGTGCTCAGCCATCTGTGCTCCCGTCGTCGAGCGGGGTGTCCCGGTCCCGCCAGTCCGCCGGCAGCGAATGGTCCAGCACGTCGTCCACGGTCACCGCGCCGACCAGCCGGTTCGTCGCGTCGACCACCGGCATCGCCACCAGGTCGTAGGTCGCCATCCGTCGGGTGATCTCCAGCAGCGGCGTCTCCGGCTGCAGCGGGTCGATGCCGTTGTCGACGACTCCACCGAGCAGTTCCGCCGGCGGCTCCCGCAGCAGCCGCTGGAAATGGACCACGCCCAGGTACTTGCCGGTCGGGGTGGCCATCGGCGCCCGGGCGACGAAGACCTGGGCGGCGATCGCCGGCGGCAGCTGCGGCTCACGGATGCGGGCCAGCGCCTCGGCTACGGTGGCGTCCGGGGTGAGGATGACCGGCTCGGAGGTCATCACGCTTCCGGCGGTGCCCGCCTGGTACTGCAGCAGCTGACGCACCGAGTCGGCCTCGTCGGGCTCCATCAGGTCCAGCAGCACGTCCTGCTCCGGCGGCGGCAGCTCGGCCAGCAGGTCGGCCGCGTCGTCCGGGTCCATCTCCTCCAGAACGTCGGCGGCGCGTTCCCGGTCCAGCGCGGTCAGGATCGCCACCTGGTCGTGCTCGGGCAGCTCCTCCAGTACGTCGGCGAGGCGTTCGTCGTCGAGCGCGGCGGCGATCTCGTGCCGGCGGCTGTCCGGGAGATCCTGCAGGGCGTTGGCCAGGTCGGCGGCCCGCATCTGGTCGAGTACGGACAACAGTCCGGCGGTGCCCTGGGTGTCCGGCAGCCCGATCAGCCCGCGCACCCGGTGCCAGTCCAGCTGGTGCAGGTGGCCGCGCCGGGTCAACCGACCGGTGATCTCCCGGACCGCGACCCGGGTCAGCGACCACTCGCCGATGCGGTTGGCCTCCATTGCCACGTCGACGACGGTGCCGGGGCGTTCGTCGGCGTCGAAGGCGACCCGCCGGTCCAGCAGATCCTCCAACACCAGCAGTTCGTTCGGCCGTTTCTCGAACCGCCGCAGGTTGAGGGTGCCGGTGCCGAGCAGCACCGACTCCGGGTCGACCGCGGTCACCCGGCCCATCGGGAGGAAGATCCGCCGACGCATCGGCATCTCGGCCACCAACCCGACCACCTGAGGGGGCCGGTTGGTGGTGCGTAGCCGTACCACCGCGTCCCGGACCCGCCCGACCTGGTCGCCGTTGGGGTCGAAGACGGCGAGCCCGGCGAGCCGGGCGATGTACACCCTGTTCGCCATAGTCACGGGCACAGCCTACGGGCCGTAGTGTTTCTTTCATGTCCAGCCTCGGCTACGAGATCGTCGACGTCTTCACCGACCGGCCGTTCGCCGGCAATCCACTCGCCGTCGTCTTCGACGCCCAGCAGCTCGCCAGCGACCAGATGCAGGCGATCGCCCGGGAGTTCAACCTGTCCGAGACCGTCTTCGTGCTGCCGGCCCGGGCCGCCGAAGCGAACTACCGGGTGAGGATCTTCACACCCGAGCGGGAGCTGCCGTTCGCCGGCCACCCGAGCGTCGGGGCGGCGGCGACCGCAGCCCGACGAGGGCTGGTGGCGGCCGGCACCGTCGTGCAGGAGTGCGGTGCCGGGCTGCTGCCGATCGAACTGTCCGAGGATGGTTACGCGGCGCTGCGTGGCGGTGAGCCGACCGTGGGGGCACCGCAGGATCCGGAGCCGCTGCTGGCCGCCGTCGGACTCGGCCCGGCGGACCACGCCGGTCCGGCGCCGCGTCGGGCCGGCTGCGGGCTGGAGTTCGACTACCTCTGCGTACGGCCGGAAGCCGTCGCCCGCGCGGTGCTCGACTCAGGCGCGGCGCAGGCCGCCGGGGTCGGGATGGTCAGCGTCTTCTCCTGGGGCCCGGCGACCGGTACGGACCATCCGGTGGCGCACAGCCGGGTGTTCTGCCCCGGTGCCGGCGTCGTGGAGGACCCGGCCACCGGCTCGGCCGCCCTCGGCCTCGGCGTGTGGGCGGTGGCCAGTGCCCTGCTGCCGGCCAACGGGCAGTCACGGTACGTCGTCCGGCAGGGCGCGGAGATCCACCGACCGTCTACCATGGATTGTACGGTGACCGCGTTGGGTGGGCGGGCCCGGGGCGCGACGGTCGCCGGCCATGTCGTACCGGTCGCGGCCGGCCAGATCGCCGTCCCGCCGTTCGTCGGCTGAGCTACCCGGCCGACCTCCCACGTCGCCTGATCAGCGGCGCCGCACCCGGTGCAGCCGGAACGGGCGCCGGGTGCGCCGGACGGCCGGGTTGGGCCGGGGCGGCGCGGCCAGGGAGTCGTCGGGCAACGTCGACCCGGCCGCGACCGGGCCGTCGGCCGGCGTGAGCCGGTACAGCCGGCACCGCGTCGCCCAGACGCTGACCAGGTCGGCGGGGTTCTCGGCGGCGTTGAGTCGCTTCGCGGCCACCTGCGGAGCGACCGCGTCCCAGTCGGCGCTGCCCGGCTCGACCAGCGCCACCTCCGCCGGCCAGGTCACGATTCGCCCGCCGTGGTCGCCGCGGAGCGTGACCGACGCAGGTTCGCCGGCCACCAGGTCGGCACCGGACTGCTCGCCGGCGCCGGTGACCAGGTACAGCGCACCGTCGACCGGATGGCACCACATCACCCGGGCCGGTCCACCTGCCGTCGCGATCCAGGCGACCGACGCCTTACGGACCGCCTCGGCGATCAGCGGGGTCGACCCGGCGGGTTCGGGCGGGGCGGATTCGTCCTTGTTGGTCACCCTGCCATCGTGCCGCAAACCCGCCGACCTGTCCGCTGCCGCGATCTGTGAGGATCGTGTCCCGTGTCCTCCGGTGCCCGCAACCCCGCCCCGGCCGGCCGGGGCGAACTGCTCGCCACCGGCGCCACGGCCATCGCCGTACTGGCCGTGTCGACGTCGGCACCGCTGATCGCGTTCGCCGCCGCGCCGGCACTGGCGGTCGCCTTCTGGCGCAACCTGCTGGCCACCGGCGCGGTCGCCCCCTTCGTGCTGGCCCGCCGCCGCCCGGAGCTGCGGGCGCTGGCCGCGCCGGTCGGCCGCCGCCAGCTCGGCTGGTGTGTCCTGGCCGGGGTCGCGCTCGCCGCGCACTTCGGCACCTGGATGCCGAGCGCCCAGCTGACCTCGGTGGCGACCGCCACCGCGCTGGTCGCCACCCAGCCGGTCTGGCAGGGCCTCATCGCGCTCGGGCAGGGCCGCCGCCTGCCGCTGCTGACCTGGGTCGGGATCGCGGTGGCGGTGCTCGGCGCGGCGCTCGCCACCGGTGCCGACATCGGCTTCGACGCCCGTGCCGTCGCCGGAGACCTGCTGGCACTCGCCGGTGCGATCTTCGCCGCGATCTACACCGCGCTGGGCGAGCACGCCCGGCGGACGGTCAGCACCACCACGTACACGACGATCTGCTACGGCGTCTGCGCGGTGGTGCTGCTGGTGGTCTGCCTCGCCGCCGGCGTACCGCTGACCGGTTTTCCCGGCTCCACCTGGCTCGCCGTGCTCGGCCTGGTGGTCGGGGCGCAGTTGCTCGGCCACTCGATGTTCAGCTACGCCCTGAACAAGATCCCGGCGACCACGGTCAGCGTGCTGATCCTGCTGGAGGTGCCCGGCGCCGCGTTGATCGCCTGGGCCTGGCTGGGGCAGGTGCCCCGGGCCGCCGCGTTGCCCGGCCTGGGGCTGCTGCTGGTCGGTGTCGCCGTGGTCGTGCTCGGCGGCACCCGGGTCCGGACGCCCCCACCACTGCCACCGGAGGCGGGCCCGCCGGAACACCCGCCGGCCTAAGCTGGACGTATGGGTGAGGTCCTCTCGGTGAACGTGGCGGTGCCCCGGCCGAACCCGGCGAAGCAGACCGGTGTCACCGGGATCGACAAACGACCGGTCACCGGCCCGGTCCAGGTGCACGCCCCGGGGCCGCGCGGCAGCGGCGGCCCGCCCAGCGGACTCGTCGGCGACCAGATCTTCGACACTCGCCACCACGGCGGTGACGACCAGGCGGTCTACGCGTACGCCCGGGAGGACCTCGACCACTGGCAGACCGCACTCGGCCGGCCGTTGCCGGCCGGTGTCTTCGGCGAAAATCTCACCCTGGCCGGGATCGACGTCAACGGTGCCCCGATCGGGCAGGAGTGGCTGATCGGCGACCAGCTGCGGCTGCAGGTCAGCGCGCCCCGGATCCCGTGCGGCACGTTCGCCCACTGGATGGCCGAGCAGCGCTGGGTCGTCCGGTTCACCGAGGCGGTCCGGCCCGGCGCGTACCTGCGGGTAGTCGCCGACGGCCCGGTACGGGCCGGCGACCCGGTGACCGTGCTGGCCAGCCCGGACCACGACGTGACGGTCGCGACCGTGTTCCGGGCGCTGACCCGCGAGCCGGAGCTGCTGCCCCGACTGCGCCCGGCCACCGCACTGCCCTCGTCGGTCCGCGAGCTGGTGGACCGCCGTACCGCCCGGTGACCCGCGCCGCCGCGAGCACCGGCGCGGGTCAGTAGGCGGCGGTCGAGTTGCTCACCATCAGGAAAATGAAGCCGAAGTAGGCCAGGAACACCAGGGCGCCCAGTACGGCGAGGGCGACGCCGATCCAGCCGATGATCACGCCGGCCTGGGCGAGCCCCTCGCCCTGCTCCCCGGTACGCCGGATCTCGTCGCGGGCGCGGCGGCCCAGGACGATCGACACGATGCCGATCAGCGGGCAGCTGAACAGGCTGACCAGCGACACGATGAACGAGGCCAGGGCCATCGTGTTGGTCGGTGGCGGTGGGGCGTAACCGGGCCACCCGCCGGCCGGCGGGTACGGCTGACCCGGCGGGTACGGCTGGCCGGGGCCGCCCGGGTGGCCCGGCGTCGGCGGCTGGTCGGACTTGCCGGGATCTGAGTCGTACATCGTCTTCCCCTCACGATGGTCGGTGACACGATGGTCGGTGAACTGTGCGCACCGGCGTCACCCGGACGGACCGTGGACTACTGGTTCTGGCTGATGCTCGCGATGACGGCGATGGCGATCACGATGGAGGCGAGCAGCGAGATCCCGAACGAGATCCAGCCGGTGATCATCCCGGCGACCGCCATCCCGTCGCCCTGTTCGGGGCGGCCCTGCTCGGCGGCGGTGCGGATCTGCCGCCGAGCGGAGTGGCCGAGCAGCGCGCCGACGATGCCGATCAGGCCGGGGACGAAGTATCCACAGAGGCCGAGGATGCCCAGGATCCCCAGGACCAGCGCCGCGATCGCCCGACCGTTGACCGGGTTGGCAACGGCCACCGGGTAGGGGTAACCCGCCGGATAGCCCGGGGTGGCGTACCCGGCGCCCGGAGCGTACGCCTGCTGATCCGGGTACGCCGGGTAGCCCGGAGCGGCCGGCTGCCCACTGACCTGCCCGGCCGGGTCGTAGGAGCCGTACGGCTGCTGCTGACCCTGCCAGGAGGGGTCGCTCCAGTTGCCGGGCTGCTGGGGTTGGCTCATCACCGTAGGTCTTTCTGTCGAAGTGGCCGGTCGCCCGCGGTCGGAACGGACGGCGCGTCCGGCCGGAGCGCGGTGGCCCACTGTCGCAGCAGGCTGCGCGCACAGGGTAGACGGTCGCCGCCAACGCGCGGCTGCCGCACGTCGTTGCTCCTGACGACGCCAGCGGGCAGGATCAGCGCATGGGCTTTGACGCACGTACCGTGCTCCGTTCCAGCGCACCGACCCGACCGTCCGGTCCGTCCGCGCTCCCGGCGCCGGGCGCCGGGCCGGACGCCACCACCCGGGTCGGATCGGGCCCGGCCGACCCCGACGGGGTAACGGTGGCCGGCGGCCCCTGGCCGGAGCCGAGCAGCCTGCGGCTGGACGGGCGGGTCGCCCTGGTCACCGGCGCCGGCAGTTCGGACGGGATCGGGTACGCCACCGCGCGCCGGCTCGGTCAGCTCGGTGCCCGGGTCGCGATCGTCTCCACCACCCGCCGGATCCACGAGCGGGCCGCCGAGCTCGGCGCGACCGGTTTCGTGGCGGACCTGACCGACGAGGCCGAGGTGGGTGCCCTGGCCGATGCCGTCGCCGAGCAGCTCGGCGACGTCGAGGTCCTGGTGAACAACGCCGGACTGGCCAGCCGGGCGAGCCCGGAGGTGCTGCGCCCGGTCGCGCAGCTCAGCTTCGACGAGTGGCGGGCGGAGATCGACCGGAACCTGACCACCGCCTTCCTGTGCAGCCGGGCCTTCATCGGCGGGATGTCGGAGCGGGGCTGGGGCCGAATCGTCAACCTGGCGGCCACCGCCGGCCCGGTGAACGCCCTGCCGACCGAGGCCGGCTACGCCGCGGCCAAGGCCGGGGTGGTCGGGCTCACCCGGGCACTGGCGATGGAGCTGGTCGCCGACGGGGTCACGGTCAACGCGGTCGCCCCGGGGACGATCTACACGGCGGCGTCCACGGTGACCGAGCTCAAGCAGGGCATCGGTACGCCGATCGGCCGCCCCGGCACCCCGGACGAGGTAGCGGCGGCGATCGCGTTCTTCTGTTCGCCGGCCGCCTCCTACATCACCGGCCAGATGCTCGTCGTGGACGGTGGCAACAGCGTCCAGGAGGCCCAGTACCGCTGATCAGGGCGTTCCGAGCCCGGCGCTGCGGATGGTCACGACGAGCAGGCCGCAGCAGCACAGCAGGCCGACGACGGTGCCGAGGTAGCCGAGGAACAGTCCCCAGTCGGCCAGCGCCCAGCCGTCCGCACCGGTCCGCCGGATCTGGCGTTTCGCGAGGTGTCCGAGCACGATCGCGGCCGGGGCGAACACGAAGGCGCTGGCCAGCGTGAGGACCGCCAGCATGTTCAGACCCCGGGCCGGCGGTGCTGGCCGGCCTGGCGGCGGTCGGTCCGCGTCCGGTGGCACCGGTCGGCCCATGGCTCAGCCCGGTCGGCCCGGTGACGCGGTCGGGTCGGCGGCCGACCAGCCGGGTCCGGTGAGTCTGGCCAGGGCCCGTTCCACCGCGATGCAGTGGTCCTCGACGTAGTCGATTCCGGCGGCGTCGGCGATCTCCCGGGCCTGCGTCGAGGCGATCCCGCTCTGCAGCCACACGGCGGGTGCGCCGACGCGGACGGCGTCGCGCACGACGTCGATCGCATCCGGTACGGGCCGGAACACGTTGACCAGGTCCACCGGGACAGGCAGGTCGGCCAGGCTCGGCCAGGTCCGTTCGCCGAAGATCTCGTCGACGTACGGGTTGACCGGGATCACCCGCCAGCCGTACCGGATGAGCTGCGCCGGAACGCTGTGGGCCGGTTTCGCCGGATCGCGGGACGCACCCACCACCGCGATCGTCCGCGCGTCCGCCAGGATCTGTTGCGGGTTTCTCATCGGTCGAGCGTATGCGCGGCGGGCGGCGCGTGGCCGGCTACCGGCCGACCGACTCAGCCGATGACCGGCTCACAGCAGGGCGAGCTGGCCGGGGAGTTGGCGGTCGGCGGTGCCCGGCGGGCCCGCGGTGTCGGTGCCCGCGGTGTCGGTGCCCGCGAGTTGGCGGGCGGCGCCGGGGCCGGCCGGAGCGAGTCCGTGCCGGCGGGCGGCCATCCGCACCCGGGCGACGATCTCCCGCTGGTAGGACTGCGGCAGGTAGGCGCCGGACCGGAACAGCGCGCGGTAGCGGGCGACCAGGTGCGGGTGGGTGCGGCCGAGCCAGGCGGCGTACCACTCGCGGGCACCGGGCCGTAGGTGCAGCGGCAGCGGAGTGACGCTGACCGCCCCGGCACGGGCGATCGCGGCGACGGTCGTGTCGATCGACTCGGCGTCGTCGGTCAGGCCGGGCAGGATCGGTGCCATCAGTACGCTGACGTCGAACCCGGCGTCGGTCAGCGTGCGGACGGTCGCCAGCCGCCGGGCGGGGCTGGGCGTACCGGACTCGACGGCCCGCCACAGTGACTCGTCGACGAAGCCCACCGAGACGGCCAGGCTGACCGTGGTCGCCCGGGCGGCGCGGCGCAGTAGCGGCAGATCCCGCAGGATCAGCGTCCCCTTGGTGAGGATCGAGAACGGGTTGGCCGCGTCGTGCAGCGCGCCGATGATCTCCGGCATGAGCCGGTAGCGCCCCTCGGCCCGCTGGTAGCAGTCGACGTTGGTGCCCATCGCGATGGGCTGGCCCGACCAGCCCGGTGCGGCCAGCTCGCGGCGCAGCAACTCGGCGGCGTTGACCTTCACCACGATCTTGCTGTCGAAATCGAGCCCGGCGTCGAGGTCGAGGTAGGTGTGGGTGTTGCGGGCGAAGCAGTACGCGCAGGCGTGGCTGCACCCACGGTACGGGTTGACCGTCCACTCGAACGGCACCCGGGAACCACCGCGCACCCGGTTGATGATCGACTTGGCGTGGATCTCGTAGAACGTCATGCCGGCGAAGCCGGGGGTGTCGAAGGTGCGCGGGACGGCCTCGGGCAGCGCCAGCGGCAGGGGTGGAGCCGCTGGCGCTGCCCCGGGTGGGCCGGCCCCGTCGGGGGGAGCCGACAAGGTGTCCCAACGCATGTGGTCCATTCGAACACACGTACGATCGGGGGGCAAGTGCGACGCGCGGGTCGGCCCGCGCGACCACCGACGTCGCGACGTCAGCCGACCGCCGGTGGTGGCGGCCCTGCGCTGTCGCGACGCACCAGCTCGGCGCCGACCTCCTCGATCATGGCCGCCCGTGGGCCGCCGGACACCTGCAGCGCCATCGTCATCGCCCGGGCACCCATCTCGGCCAGCGGCAGCCGTACGGTGGTCAACGCCGGGGTCACGTCGCGGGCGACCGGCATGTCGTCGAAGCCGACCACGCTGAACTGCTCCGGTACCGCGATGCCGCGCGAGCGCAGCAGCGCCAGGACGCCGATGGCCATCGAGTCGTTGAGCGCGGCGATCGCGGTGAGACCGGGCTCGGCGTCGAGCAGGCCGGCGGCGGCGGCCGCGCCGCTCGCGCGGTCGAAATCGGCGTACGCGATCCGCCGGGCGGGCAGCTTCTGGCCGTGTTCCCGGGCGGCCCGTCGCAGTCCGGTGAGCCGGTCGGTGGTCGTGGTCAGCACCTTGGGGCCGGCGACCACCCCGAAGTGGGTGTGTCCGAGCGAGTAGAGCTCGGCGCCGAGCAGGTAGCCGCCCATTTCGTTGTCCGGCACCACCGCGTCCCCGGCGTGGGAGTGCCGGCCGATCACCGCGACCCGGCCGCCAGTGCGTTCGTAGACCCGCAGTTTGCTCTCCAGCAGGGCGGTGAACGTCTCGTCGTGGTAGCCGGAGCCGGCCAGGACGATCGCCGCCGCCTGGTGGGCGCGCAGCAGTTCGACGTACTGCAGTTCCTTGTCCGGGTCGCGGTAGCTGTTGCAGATGATCACCAGCCGGCCGTGCTCGGTGGCCACCCGCTGCAGGCCCCGGGTGATCTCGGCGAAGTACGGATCCGACACGTCGTGGACGATCACGCCGACCGCGCTGCGGTGGGCCCGGGCCAGCGACTGGGCGTGCGCGTTCGGCACGTACTGCAGCTCCTCGACGGCGGCGAGGACCCGTTCGCGCAGCGCTTCGGTGACCGGCTTGCTGCTGCCGTTGATGATCCGTGAGGCGGTGGCCGGTGACACGCCGGCGCGTTTCGCGACGTCCGCGAGCGTGGCCACGATCCGCTCCTCTCCCGGACTCCACGCGCGACCCGGTCGGGCGCTGCGCCGGCTGCGGGCGCACTGCCTCGCGGGCGGTCCGGAAACGTTGTCGCTGAGGATAGCGTGGCGCGGCTCCGGTCGGCCGGAAAGCCCTTGCCGTGGGATGAGTGCAACCAGTAACGTACGCAGGAAAGCGCTTACCTACCGCGTGGCGCACCGTTCCCGACCAGTCAAGGAGGCGAGGCATGTCCCGTACCCCCATCGGGATCGTCCTCAACGGCGTCACCGGCCGGATGGGCTACCGGCAGCATCTGGTCCGGTCCCTGCTCGCGATTCGTGACCAGGGTGGACTGCCGCTGGCCGACGGCACCCGGCTCTGGCCCGAACTTGTGCTGGTCGGGCGCAACGAGAACAAGCTCCGCGAGCTGGCCGACCGGCACGGGCTGACCGACTGGACCACCGATCTGGCCGCCGCGCTGGCCCGACCGGACACCCGGATCTACTTCGACGCGCAGGTCACCGCGGCCCGCGAGAAGGCCCTGCGGTTGGCGATCGACGCCGGCAAGCACATCTACACCGAGAAGCCGACCGCCGAGGACCTGGCCGGCGCGGTGGATCTCGCCCGGCTGGCCGACGCCGCCGGCATCAAACACGGTGTGGTCCAGGACAAGCTCTTCCTGCCGGGCCTGCGCAAGCTGGACCGACTGGTCAAGGGCGGCTTCTTCGGCCGGATCCTGTCGGTACGCGGCGAGTTCGGCTACTGGGTGTTCGAGGGCGACTGGCAGCCCGCCCAACGCCCGTCCTGGAACTACCGGGCGGCCGACGGCGGCGGGATCACTGTGGACATGTTTCCACACTGGCACTACGTACTGGAGCAGATCTTCGGTCGGGTCCGGTCGGTGACCGCGCACGTCGCGACGCACATCGACCGCCGCTGGGACGAGACGGGCGCGCCGTACGACGCCACCGCCGACGACGCGGCGTACGGCATCTTCGAAATCGACCGGCCCGGCCCCGACGGTGGCCGCGTCGTCGCCCAGATCAACTCCTCCTGGGCGGTCCGGGTGTACCGCGACGAGCTGGTGGAGTTCCAGGTGGACGGTACCGAGGGCAGCGCGGTCGCCGGGTTGCGGCACTGCCGGGTCCAGCACCGGTCGACCACCCCCAAGCCGGTGTGGAACCCGGACCTGCCGGCGACCGAGCAGTTCCGCGACCAGTGGCAGCCGGTGCCGGACAACGAGGAGTTCGACAACGGGTTCAAGGCCCAGTGGGAGCTGTTCCTGCGGCACGTCGTCGAGGACACCCCGTACAGCTGGGACCTGTGGGCCGGGGCGCGCGGGGTGCAGCTGGCCGAGCTGGGCCTGCGGTCGGCGCGGGAGGGCCGTCGGATCGACGTCCCGGAGCTGACCGGTGAGTGACCCGGCACCCGGTGCCGGGCACCCGTCCGGTGCCGGCACGCCGGCACCGGCACGGTTCGCGCTCAACGCCGCCACCACGAAGTTCTGGCCGATGGATGAGATGGTGGCCGGCTGCGTGGCGGCCGGCGTCCGGGGGATCGGGCTGTGGCGCGAGGAGACCGCCGCCTACGGACTGGACCGGACCGCCGCACTGGTGCGCGACGCGGGCCTGGCGGTGACCTCACTGTGCCGCGGTGGGTTCTTCGCCGACGACGACTGGTACGACGACAACCGGCGCGCCATCGACGAGGCGGCCACGCTCGGGGCGCCGGTGCTGGTCCTGGTCTCCGGCGGACTACCCACGGCCGGTGCCGGGCCCTCGGCTGGCCGGCCCGACCGGGACCTCGACGGTGCCCGGTCGTGGGTCGGCGAGGCGATCGGCCGGCTGGTGCCGCATGCGCTCGACGCCGGGGTGCGCCTGGCGATCGAACCGCTGCATCCGATGTTCTGCGCGGACCGGTGCGTCGTGTCCACGCTCGGTCAGGCGCTGGACCTGGCTGATCCCTATCCGGCGGCGGCGGTCGGCGTCGTGGTGGACACGTACCACCTCTGGTGGGACGACCAGGTGTGGACGCAGATCGCCCGGGCGGGACGGGCGCAGCGGATCGCCTGCTTCCAACTGGCCGACTGGATCACTCCGTTGCCGGCCGGGGTCCTGCTGGGGCGGGGGCTGCCCGGCACCGGCTGTATCGCGCTCGACCGGTTCGTCGCGGCGGTCGACGCGGCCGGGTTCACCGGGCCGGTCGAGGTCGAGGTCTTCCACGAGGAGGTCTGGGCGCGGCCCGGTGCCGACGTGCTGGCCGAGGCGGTCGCGGGCTATCGGGCGGTGCTGGACGGGCTGGCCGGCCGGATCGACACGGTGGCCGGCGGAGCCGGCACGCGCTGACCGACGTCGGTCCGGTCCCGGACCCCTGCGGCACGCGCTGGCGGGCGGGGGTCCGGTCCCGGACCGGGACCGGACCAGACCCGTCGGACGGCCTGCCCGTCAGTGCTGGTGCGAGGCGAGCTTCTGTCGGACGTCGTCCATGTCCAGCGCGCGCACCTGCTCGATCAGGGACTCCAGTGCGGACTCCGGCAACGCGCCGGGCTGAGCGAAGACGACGACCCCGTCGCGGATCGCCATGATGGTCGGGATCGACCGGATGTCGAACTTCGCGGCGAGCTCCTGCTGTGCCTCGGTGTCGACCTTGCCGAAGGTGATGTCGGTGTGCTTGCCGGCGGACCGTTCGTACACCGGGGCGAACCGTACGCAGGGCCCGCACCAGCTGGCCCAGAAGTCGACCAGGACGATGCCGTCGCCGGAGGTCACCTCGTCGAAGTTGTGGGTGGTCAGCTCAACGGTCGCCATCGATGTCTCCGATCGCCAGATTTGGGGCGGTGACGCCCCGGGTCTACCGAGGCAAACGACGCCGGGGTCGGTGGCATTCCCGATCGGTGGGCGCGGAAACCCGGGGCGCGACGAGGTTCGGACCGTGGCGGAGCGGGCCGCGAGACCCGATCTGGGAGTGCGGAAAGACGCATCCAGTACGGCTACCGAAAGTGATGGGAGCGTTTCCAGCTGTTTTTGCAGGTGGCGGCGGTTCGTGGCCCGTTCTGTCGGGATGACATGGGCAAACGATCGATGTCGCGACCGCAGAAGTTGACGGCGGTAATTACTCTTTGTAATGTAACAAAAGCATAACTGTGACCTCCGTCTCGGTCCGGGCTCTTCCCGGGCGGTGGTGGGTCCGGCAGAATCTCTAGCTATCAGAGCGTGGACGGCGGGTGCCGGGGAGGGCCCCGCCGTTCATTGCGTCCAGGGTCGGAAATTCCGGT
The DNA here is from genome assembly GCF_030345095.1 of Solwaraspora sp. WMMA2056. Lineage (NCBI taxonomy): Bacteria > Bacillati > Actinomycetota > Actinomycetes > Micromonosporales > Micromonosporaceae > Solwaraspora > Solwaraspora sp. WMMA2056. Next base: position 6,970,587 of record NZ_CP128360.1, on the reverse strand, counting down.
AGTACCCGGGCCGCACCGCCCGATCGGCCCGCCGCAGGATCAGCTCCGCCGCACTGGTGTCCCGGCCGTCCGAGCGGCCTCCGTACGCTCTGCAGAGCGTGGAACGACAGCAGAGCACGCCACCCGTCGACGGGCGGTCGACGGAGCCTTCCCCCGCCGTACCGCCGACCACCCATCCGGTCGGGGCCGAAGCCGGCGCGGACGCCGTAGTCGTCGGAGTGGGTCCCTGGCCGGGCGAGTGGCCGACCGACCCGCGCTACGACCCTGAGCTGCTCGCCGCCGGCGACCGCCGCAACGTCGTCGACCGCTACCGGTACTGGCGGCGGGAGGCGGTGGTCGCCGATCTCGACCACCGCCGGCACGAGTTCCACGTCGCGATCGAGAACTGGCAGCACGACCTCAACATCGGCACGGTGGTGCGCAACGCCAACGCCTTCCTCGCCGCCGAGGTGCACATCGTCGGTCGCCGGCGGTGGAACCGGCGCGGTGCCATGGTGACCGACCGCTACCAGCACGTCCGGCACCATCCGGACATCGGTGACCTGCTGGACTGGGCCGCGCGGGCCGGGCTGGCGGTGATCGGCATCGACAACCTCGCCGGCTCACGGCCGCTGGAGACCGTACACCTGCCGCGGCGCTGCGTGCTGCTGTTCGGCCAGGAGGGGCCGGGGCTGTCCGACGCCGCCCGCGCCGGCTGCGACCTGCTGTACTCCATCGCCCAGTACGGCTCCACCCGGTCGATCAACGCCGGAGTGGCCAGCGGGATCGCGATGCACGCCTGGATCCGGGCCCACGCCGGACCGCCGCCGGATCCGGTGACCGGCGAGCGGTCCGGGTGAGCGGCGGGCGGCCCGGGTGCGTTCGGGCGCAAGTGCGTCCGGTCCCGTCCCGCGCGGGACGCCCGGCCCGCAGCCGAGGGAAAGAATGACCGAAAAAGCCGGTTCGCTTGACGGGTGAGCGGCGGACGCGCAACGTAGGTGACGTGGGCGTGATGGTGAGTTGTCCCCGGTGCGGCGGTCCGGTGCGGCCGCCCGACCTGATGCACACCGAGACCCGTTGTGACAGCTGCGGGCCGGTGCCGCCGCTGCATGTCGCCGAGCACATCGGACCCGACATCGTGGCCAGCGCGGTGACCCGGCTGCTCGCCGACGTCGCCGCCCCACCCGGGCCGGTGCCGATGTGGGCCGTCTGGCCGCTGCTGCCGGGGTGGACGCTGACCGGGGTCGGCTGGGTCGGCGAACAGCGCGGAGCGGTCCGGGCCACGGTCACCGCGTTCAGCGGACCGGCGCCGGTCTCCGGCGGACCCGCCGATCTGGTGCTCGTCGCGGAGGAGCCCGGCGTCGGGCTCGGTACCCGGTTCGCCGGTCTGCCCGGACCCGATCCCGGCGACTCACTGGCCGACGTGCTCGGCAGCGGTGCCCCGCACGCCAAGATCCGGGCCGACGGCCACCCGACTCCGCTGTGGTCGGTCGAGGCCGAGCCGGGCCGCTGCGCTTACGCGGGTGAGGCCAGAGGACTGTGGCTGTACGCGGTGACCTGGCCGGCCGACGCGGGCTACCTGCTGGCCGAGGACATCGTGCTGCACGATCTGTCCGAGGAGGTCCCACCAGGGATGATGTACGGAGCGCCGTCGCCGTACCTGCACGGGAAAGCGTGAACACCTTTTCCCACGATCAACTACACCACCACGGGACGAAGGACTGATATTCTAGTATCGCCGGGACGAGGGTCGCGGCGCGCCACACGGAGGGGGATGGCCCGCAATGGTCAAGAAGGTCCTCACCTGGGGCGGAATCGCGTTCTTGATTTTCTTCGTCGCGTTCCGGCCAGATTCGGCGGCCGACGTGTTCAAGTCGGTGGGTGGCGGCATCGTCGAGGTCGCGCAGGGTTTCGGCGACTTCTTCACCAGCCTCGTGGCCTAGTCGCCCATGGGCAACCCCTCCGAGCCCCCTGACGCCGATGACGACGCCGCCCGACGGCGCCGCCAACGTGACACCGAACCGATTCCGCGCGTTCGCCCAGAGGACGGCCCGCACTTCGGTGCCGGGCCGTCCTACAGCGACGGTCCGTCGTACTCCGACGGTCCGTCCTACTCCGCTGACGCTGGGTACGGCGGCGGCACCCGGCGGGTGCACGACGAACCCATCATCAGCTACTCACCGCCCGACATCTCCGCTGACGAGATCGCCGGCCTGCAGGCCGACGCCTCCGGCATGCCGGTGCAGCCGCGTCGGGTCCTGCCCCTGGAGGACGAGCCGACCCCGCTGGTCGCGCGGTACCTCTTTCCGACCGAGCGCTACCGCGGCGAGTGGAAGCGACACTGGATTCATCTGCTCACCCCGCTGCTCGTCGGCGTCGTGGCGACCTTCGTGCTCGGCTACCTCTCCGGCTTCCTCGCCGGTCAGGACGTCGGCGGCCTGACCACCGTCGCGGTGCTGATCTGGCTCGGTGTGCTCGGCTGGGTCGGCTGGAAGATCGCCGACTGGTGGTTCGACCGCTTCATCCTGACCAACAAGCGGGTGATGGTGGTCAACGGCATCATCACCCGCAACGTGGCGATGATGCCGTTGCTGCGGGTCACCGACATGAAGTACGAGCAGTCACCGCTCGGTCGCTTCCTCAACTACGGCACGTTCATCCTCGAGTCCGCCGGTCAGGAGCAGGCCCTGCGCGAGGTCAAGAACCTGCCCAACCCGAACGAGCTCTACCTGCGGGTCGTCGAGGAGATGTACGAGCCGCAGGCCGTCGAGGCACGGCTGAGCAAGGAAGAGGCGGCTGCCAAGGACGACGGCTGACGGCCGTCGCCGTCGTGGCGTGCCCGCCGAAGCTGGCCCGGCCGGCGTACCGTAACGAGGGACGGGAGGCAGCCGGTGACGCCCAGAGACTCGATGGAGGAAGACTTCCGCGAGTTCGTCGCGTCCCGGTCCGGCGCACTGCTGCGCACCGCGTACCTGCTCGCCGGCGACTGGGCCACGGCGGAGGACCTGCTGCAGACCGCGCTGACCAAGACCTACCTGGCCTGGAAACGCCTCGGCCACATCGAAGCCGTCGAGCCGTACACCCGGCGGGTGCTCGTCAACACCGCCACCAGTTGGTGGCGCCGACGCTGGCACGGCGAACGTCCGACGGAGATACTGCCCGAGCAGGCCGGCCCGGATCCGATCCAGGAACAGCTCGACCGCGACGTCCTCTGGCGACACGTCAAGGCCCTGCCGGCCCGCCAACGCGCGGTGCTGGTGCTGCGGTTCTACGAGGACCTCTCCGAGGCGCAGACCGCCGCGTTGCTGAACATCTCACCCGGCACGGTGAAGAGTCAGACCTCCCGGGCCCTCGGCACGCTGCGCAAGAAGCTGATCGCGCAAGGGTACGACCCGGCACCTCAGTTCGCCTCCGCCGCCCGCCGACAGCCCGTCGTCGGCCCACCCGTCATCGGCCCATCCATCGTCGGCTCACCTGCCGAGTCGGCGGTGGCCGGCACGGCCGTCCCCGCACAGTCCACCCCGGTGACCGCCACGGTGCCCGGCGGCATCATGCCGATCGGGCCGTTCGCCAGCAAACTGGTGGCGAAACGGTGACTTCTCCGACGACGCCGCCCAGCCCGGGCAGGTTCCCGCCGGTCGGCGCCGACGGCCCGATCCGCGACAACCTGAGCGCCGTACGGCCGCGTTCACCTGGCGTGAGGACCGACGACCTCGAGCAGGCGCTGCGACGCTGCCTCGCCGACCACGCGGCCGGCCGACCGCGTACCACGGGCGCCGTGGCCACCGCCGACGTGGCGGACTGGGCGATCCGGCAGGCCCGCCGCCACCGTCGGGTACGGGCCGGCGGCGCGGCGGCGTTCGGCGTCTGCCTACTGGCCGCCGCCAGCGTCGCCTCAGGCCAGGTGCTGCCAGCGTCGGGCGGGGCACCGACGCTGCTCGCCGAGCCGGCGGCACCGCCGCCACCGGTGCAGACCGCCAGTCACGCGCCGGCGGCGGCCGCACCGCTGCCGTTGCACGGCGACCTGCGCCGGCAGCCGCTCGCTGCGGCGCCGCCCCTGCCGGTGGACCTGGTGGTCGCCGGTGAGCTGCACACCACCGACGGCCGCCAGGTCGATCTCGGCCCGATCGAGGCCGTCGCCCAGGCGAGCCGGATCTCCGACGGCTGGCTGCTGGTCGGTGCCGCGCCCGCCGACGACCCCGCCGGGGTGTGGTTCGTGACGCCGGACGCCCCGCCGAAGCCGGTGCTCACCGACGTCGACGCGGTCGCGGTCGACCCGGCCGGTTCCCGGATCGCCTGGCGGCACGGCACGCAGTTGGCCGTCGCGTCGCTGGTCAGCGGCGAACTGACCGACACCACCACCAGCAAGGCGCCGGAACCGGGCCGGCCGGTCGGCTTCGCTGGCGACGCCGTACTGCTGGCCCGCGACAGCGACAGCGACGGCAACGGCCGGGCACTCGGCGTCTGGCTGCCCGGTCAGGGCGGGCTTCCGCGCTGGACCGACTCCGCGAGCGCCGTATACGGGGCGCTGCCCGACGGGCGTACGGTGGTCGCGCAGGTCAGCGACGGTGGCGGCCGGTCCTGCCTGGCGTTGCTGGACGTCGCCCGCGAGTTCGTCACCACCCGCAGCGCCTGCGCACTCCCGCTGACCGGCGACGGCCGGGGGGCCGTCTCCGCTGACGGCCGGTGGCTGGTCGCCAACGGCGTGGCGGACGCCCGCTCGGCCAGCGAGTCGGAGCTGGCGATGCTGGTCGACCTGGAGAAAGTCTTCGACGATCAGGTAGGTTCGGTCCGCGAGGCCGGCCAGCGGCTGACCGGGGCGACCGTCTGGGCCGACCAGGTCACCGTGGTGCACGCCGCCGGAGTCGACCAGGTCGTACGCATCAACGTGGACCGGATCAGCAACGAGCAGGAGGGCGCGGTGGAGCAGCTCGACGTGCCGCTCTCGGCGGCCGGGACCGTGCCGGTGCTGGTCGCGGGATACCCGGACCGACGATGACCGTCGGCACCGGGATCGACCTGCACGCGCATTCGAACGCCAGCGACGGCACCGACACCCCGGCGGAGCTGGTCGGCCGGGCCGCCGACGCGGGCCTGGTCGTGCTGGCGCTGACCGACCACGACACCACCGCCGGCTGGGCACCGGCCACCGGGGCCCGACCGACCGGGCTGACCCTGATCCGTGGTGCCGAGATCTCCTGCCGGTGGCACGGGGCGCGACCGGCGGTCTCCCTGCATCTGCTCGGCTACCTGTTCGACCCGACCTACCCGCCGCTGGCCGACGAACTCGACCGGGTGCGCGCCGCACGGACGGTACGCGGCGAACGCATCGTCGACCTGCTGCGCGCCGACGGCATCGACATCACCTGGGACGAGGTGCTCGGCTACGCCGCCGGCGGCACCGTCGGTCGGCCACACATCGCCCAGGCGCTGATCCGGGCCGGTCTGGTCGCCAGCACCGACGAGGCGTTCCAACCGCAGTGGCTCGGCCAGCGGTACCGGCTGCCAAAGAACGACCTCGATGTCTTCACCGCCGTACGGCTGGTGCAGGAAGCCGGCGGGGTCACGGTCTTCGCCCATCCGTTGGCGAACCGCCGGGGCCGTACCGTGCCGGACAGCATGATCGCCGAGCTGGCGGCCGCCGGGCTGACCGGCCTGGAGGTCGACCACGTCGACCATGACCCGGCCGAGCGGGCCCATGGCCGCCGACTCGCCGACGACCTGGGTCTGGTCGCGACCGGTTCGTCCGACTACCACGGCAGCCACAAGACGGTCGAGCTGGGCGCGAACACCACCAGCGTCGACGCGTACGAGCAGCTGATCGCGAAGGCGCACGGCGTACCGCCGCTGTAGACCCGGACCTGGTCTGACCGGGACCGCCGATCGGGCGGCCACTAGGTTGAGCGGGTGGACGTCAAGCTGTTCGGCGAGGTCTTCGTGACCCTGCTGGTGATCACCGACCCGCCCGGCATGGTGCCGATCTTCCTCGCGCTCACCGGGGCGCTGCCGCTGCGGGAACGCCGTCGGGCCGCCTGGCAGGCGGTGGCGCTGGCGCTCGGGGTGATCGTGGTGTTCGCGGTCGCCGGCCAGACCCTGCTCGCGTACCTGCACATCGACCTGCCGGCGCTGCAGGCCGCCGGTGGCCTGCTGCTGATCCTGGTGGCGCTGGAACTGCTCACCGGCAAGGCCGACGACCCCGGGCAGCAGTCGACGTCGAACATCGCGCTGGTCCCGCTGGGCACGCCGCTGCTGGCCGGGCCGGGGGCGATCGTGGCGACGATGCTGTTCGTGCAGCGGGCCGAGGCGACCGCCGACTACGTGGCGATCGCGCTCGGCATCGTCGCGGTGATGGTGGTGGTCTGGCTGACGCTGCACTTCTCCGGGTTCATCGTCAAGGTGCTGCGGCCCGGTGGTATCGAGGTGCTGACCCGCATCGCCGGGCTGCTGCTCGCCGCGATCGCGGTCCAGCTGATCGCCGACGCGGTGGCCGCCTTCGTCCGCTCCTATGTGGCCGGCGGCTGACCCTCGGCCACGCGGTGGTGAGCGTGCCGTGGCAGGATCGGCGGGTGCCCCGACCTTCCTCCCCAGCGGGCCAGCGGCGCCCAGGTGCCGGCGCGCCCCAGGCCGAGCAGCTCGGCTTCGACGGTATGCCCGAGAAGCTGTTCGTCTGTACGCCGAGCAAACTCGCCGCCTACGCCGACTGCCCCCGCCGCTACCGCTACACCTACCTGGACCGGCCCGCCCCGCCGAAGGGGCCACCGTGGGCGCACAACTCGCTCGGGGCCAGCGTGCACACGGCGCTGCGGGCCTGGTACGCCCGGCCGGTGCCCGAGCGCCGTCCGGAGGCGGCGGCCGCGCTGCTCAAGAACACCTGGGTACGCGACGGCTACCGTGACGACGAGCAGGAACGGGCCGCCTACCGGCAGGCGCTGCAGTGGTTGGAAGCGTATCTCGGTGCGCTGGACCCGACGGTCGAGCCGTTGGGGGTGGAACGGGTGGTCGCGGTCAAGACGTCGGTGCTGGCCTTCAATGGTCGGGCCGACCGGATCGACGCCCGACCCGGGCCGGACGGCTCGGAGGCGGTGATCGTCGACTACAAGACCGGTCGGTCCGGTCTGACCTCGGACGACGCCCGTGGGTCGCAGGCCCTGGCGCTGTACGCCTACGCCGCGCGGCGGACGTTCCGCCGGCCCTGTCGCCGGGTGGAGCTGCACCACCTGCCGACCGGTACGGTCAGCGCGTTCGAGCACAGCGACGAGTCGCTGGACCGGCAGGTGGCGCGGGCCGAGGCGACCGCCCGGGACATCACCGCCGCACAGCGGGCGGTCGCCGACGGGACGGATCCGGACGAGGCGTTCCCGGCGACGCCCGGCACGCTCTGCGGATGGTGTGACTACCGCCGGACCTGCCCGGCCGGGGCCGGCTATCCGGAGCAGCAGCAGTGGGCGGCGGTCGACCGGCTGCTCAACCCGTCGCCGCAGCCGCGGGCCGCGGCCGAGGACTGACCGGCCCGCCGTCGCGGCCCGCCTGCTCGGCCCCGTCGCGGGCTGGCCCCGCCTGCTCGGCGTCACGGGCAGCCTGCTCGGCTCGGCGTCGGGCGGCCTGCCGGATCGGGCCCTCGACCAGGCTGCGGGGCACCGCCCGCAGTGCCAGCCGCAGGCCACGCGCGGACACCGCCGCACAGACGTCGGTGGTCGGCAGGCCGGGACCGCCGTACATGCGCCGGGCCCACGCCGGCAGCAGGCCCGTCGCGGTGGCGGCCACCCCGAGGTACGCCAGCCGGGGTGGGCCGAACCCGAGCCCGATCCGCCACGGCAGGCTGAGCTGGCCGGGCACCGGGGGCGCGGTGAGGAACAACGCGGTGTCCGCCGCGTCCCGGGTCATCCGCAGCTGCGGGCGGACCGCCCGGTAGTACGTGGCGACCTCGGCGGCACTTCCGGGAACAGTCGCCGGGTCGAGGCCGATCAGCTCCGCGCTGCGCCGCTGCTCGGCGTAGTAGCGGTCGATCTCGGCGGGGGTGAGGTCCAGCCCGGCCCGGGTCGCGGTGGACAGGAACGACTCGACCTCGGTCACGTGCACCCAGCGCAGCAGCTCCGGCTCGTCGATGCGGAACTCCACTCCGGTGGCCGGGTCGGTGGCCCGCAGTCGGGCGTGCAGTCGGCGGATCCGGGCGGCGGCGGCGTTCGCCTCGGCGGTGGTGCCCCACACGGTGGTCGCCACGTAGATCGAGGTGCGCATCAGCCGGCCGAACGGGTCGGCGCGGTAGTGCGAGTTCTGCGCCACCCCGGCGATCGCCCGGGGGTGCAACGCCTGCAGGTAGAGGCTGCGCAGCCCGGCGACGATCAGGATGGGCTCGTCGTGTACCCGCCAGGTCACCGAGTGGGGCCCGAACAGCCCGAGGTCGTCCGCGTCGGACGACCGGTGCCCACCGTCGCCGTCGGCGGAGCGGTGCTCACCGTCGCCGTCGGCGGACCGGTGCCCACTTGCGGCGTCGGTCATCCCGCCGCCCGCTGCTGGCAGTCGGGGCACAGCCCCCAGAAGGTGACCTCCGCCTCGTCGATGACGAAGCCATGGTCGGCACTTGGCTCCAGGCAGGGGGCGGCACCGACCGTACAGTCGATGTCGCCGACCACCCCGCAGCGCCGGCAGACCACGTGGTGATGGTTGTCCCCGGTGCGTCGTTCGTACCGGGCCGCGCCGCCGGCCGGCTCGATGCGCCGGGCCAGTCCGGCCCGGGTCAGCGCGTTCAGCACGTCGTAGACGGCCTGGGTGGAGACCGAGTCGATGCGGTCGCGGACCTGTCGGGCGATGTCGTCCACCCCGAGGTGCCCGCCCCGGGCGAGGACCTCGAGCACGGCGAGCCGGGGGCGGGTCACCCGTAGGCCCCGGCTCCGCAGCTCCTCCTCCGCCCGCATCTGTCCATCGAAACACGCAGGTGGGTGCGGGACAAGACGACGCCGTGCCGGTGGTGGCCGTGGCCACAGGCCGGTCGGCCGGCCGGGCTCAGAAAATCAGTCGGGAGCAGAGCAGGCAGGTCAGGATGATCATGACGGCGGCGGCGATCATGCCGACCCCGTAGGTCACCGTACGGGCGCTGCGTTCGGCACTGTCCACCGCCGCGGTGTCCTGCGGCGGCAGCGCACCGGGCGGGGCCGGGTTGACCACCAGCGGCGGCCGCCAGCCCGGCGGTGGCGGGGCACCGACGGGCGGTCCGGGATAGGGCGGGACAGCCGGCGCAGGGGGAGCGCCCCGGCCCGGGCCGGCGTCGTCGGCCGGGCCGTCCGACGACGGATCGGGGCGTCGCCAGTACGCGTCCGGTGCCGGGCCGTCATCTGTCGTCACGGTCGACGACGCTACCAACCCTCGGCCGGTGGCGTCGGCAGCAGTTCCCGGCCGGTAGCCTGGGGACCGTGCCGAACCTGGATGCCGTCCCCGCTGACGCCCGTGGCGATGCCGACCGGGTCGTCGACCTCGGCGACGACGACGCGCCGCTGCTACCGGAGCAGACCCGCGACGACACCGATCAGGGCTGGGGCGACCGGGTCGGGCAGCACGACGACTGGCTGCTGGAGCAGCGCCCGCCGCACTGGGGCTGAGCGCCGGTCAGCTGGCCGACCCGGCACCGGCCGAGGCCTTGGACGACGAGGTCGAGCCGGCCGGTGCGCTGCCGCTGGAGGCCGCACCGCCGTTCGACGACGATCCGGAGCCTGAGGTCGATCCGGAGCCCGAGGCCGATCCGGAGCTTGAGGTCGATCCGGAGCCGCTGGCCGCAGCGGAGTCCTTCTTCTCCGTCGCCGACTTCTCCGACCCGGTCGAGGAGCCGTTGCCGGCCGCGCCCTTGCCGTCGCCGCTGCGGGAGTCGGTCCGGTAGAACCCGGAGCCCTTGAAGACGATGCCGACCGAGTTGAAGACCTTGCGGAGCCGGCCCTCGCAGGACGGGCAGTCGCTCAGCGGTTCATCGGTGAAGGACTGCACCGCCTCGAGCTGGTGTCCGCACGCGGTGCAGGCGTACTGGTACGTAGGCACGGTCTCCTCCGAGCTTGGCTGGCCGTTTGGCACTCAACCTGTTCGAGTGCCAATGGTGCGTCATCGGACCCCGGTACGTCCAGCGGGAGCCGGTCCGGCTCACCCCGCCGGACGGCCACCACCCTGATCGGCCAACCAGTGCAGCCCGCCAGGAGTGACCACCGCCGTCACCGGTCGGTCGTGCGGCTGCGCCGGCAGTCGGGGCAGCAGCTCCCCGTCGTGCAGCAGCGCCACGACCGGTACTCCGGCGGGCACCCGGGCCAGCGCCCGGTCGTACGAACCGCCGCCGCGACCCAGCCGCACCCCACGCCGGTCGACGGCGAGCGCCGGCACCACGACGAGGTCCACGCCGGCAACCGCCGCCGTGCCCCACCGTTCACCGGCCGGGTCGTGCAGCGGCACCCAGTCCAGGTCCCGGTCGGCCAGCAGGACCGGCAGCAGCACCCGGTCGGTGCCGCCGACCGCTTCGGCGAGCAGCAGCGGCAGACCGTCGCCACCGGGCTCGGTGCCGAACGGAACGTACCCGGCGACCAGGCTGGGGCGCCGCACAGCGAGCAGTTCGCGCAGCCCAGCGGCGATCCGGTCGTCGGCTGCGGCCCGCTGCGCGACGGTCAACTTGCGCCGCCGCGCGAGGATGTCGGTACGGACCCGGCCCTTGGTCGATGCGTACCCGTTCGCTTCATCGGGAAAATCCGACACTCAACACTCCTGGTGGCAACCGCCGCGAAAATTCCGAGCTGTGTCAGCATCGCAGCAACAGGTGCAGAATCCTCTGGGGGAAGCGTGACCCTGCGTGGACGGTTGACCACCGCTTTCCTCCTGGTCGTGCTCGGACCGGTGCTGCTCGGCGCGTTCTTCGTCGGCGCCACCGTCGCAGCCGTCGGGCAGAGCCGGTCGCTGGAGCGGCTGGAACTGGCCGCCGCCAGTGTCCGTACCTCGATCAACGCCATGTGCGCGCAGCTGGAGGCGGCGGCCGGGTCGATCGCCGTACTGCCCGAACCCGGGCAGGTCACCGACGCCGCGAACCAGGTGGTGGCCCGGGGGATCGCCTCGACGGTGCGGGTCAGCCGGGCCGACGGCACAGTGGTGGCCCAGATCGGCGACCCGCCACCGTCGCCGTGGATCGGCTGTCTCAGCGGCACCGCCGCCGGCGGGGCCGCCGCGACGGACTCCGCGCCGACCGACCGGCCGACCACCGACGCGTTGGCCGTCGTCGCCCACGTGGAGGTCCGCGACCCGGCCGGCAGCCTGGTCGGCCAGGTCGCGGCCGCGCAGCTGCTGGATGCCACGTTCGTCACCCGGCTCGCCGCCGCCAGCGGGGTCGGGGTGACCCTGTTCGCCGACACCGACGCCACGACGGTGGTCTACAGCACCGAACCGGCGACGGTCCGCACCAGCGTGGCGGCGACCGCCGCCGCCCTGACCGACGGCGACACCGCCACCGACGACACCGGACGACACGTCCGGCGGCTCGGCCCGGCCGACGGCCAGCCGCTGCCGCTGGCCCTGTCCACCCCACGGGAGCAGCTGTCCGGGCTGTACACGATCCTGGTGGCCACCGTCGTCCTCGCCGGACTGCTCGCCGTCGTCGCCGCCTGGTGGCTGGCCCGCTCCACCACCCAACCGTTGGCCGAGCTCGCGCACGCGGCCAGCCGGGTCGTCGACGGCGACCTGACCGCGCGGGTGCCGGTACGCGGCACCGACGAGGTCAGTGAACTGGCGACGATCTTCAACCGGATGACCCGGGAGGCCCACTCCTACGTCCAGGCCCTCACCGCGAGCCGGGACCAGCTGCGCGGCCAGTTGACGATCCTCGGCGACACCCTGTCGAGCACCCACGACCTGCAACGGATCCTGCGGGTGATCCTGCAGACCGCGCTCGCTGCCACCGGCGGCCGCGACGGCGCCGTACTGGTGCTCGACCCGGCCGCCGGCGTCCTGGTCGGGCAGTCGTCCCAGCCGCGACCACCGGCCGGCTCCGACCCGGCGGCCATCAGTGCCACACCGACGCCGGCGGGCGCGGTGCCGGTACCACCGGGCGCGGCACCGGCACCGTCGGACACCCTGCAGGTCCCGCTCGGCAGCGGCCTGCTCGGCTCGGTCGCGGTCAGCGGCAAACCCCGGCGGGGTCGGATCGAACGTGACGGCCCGGTGCTGTCGGCGTACGAGCCGGCCTGCCGGACCTACGTGGCGGTGCCGTTCTCGGTGCCGAACTGGAGCGACGACGGCGCGACCGCCGGCGCGGGGTCCGCCGGTCAGCGCGGGTCCGCCCGCCGCCAGTCGACCAGTCCGGCGGCCTTCGGGGTGCTGGCCGTCTACGACCGCCTCGGTGGGGACGAGTTCGACGACGCCGACCTGATGACGCTGCGGACGTTCGCCGGGCACGCGGCCGTCGCCGTCAACAACGTCCGGATGCACAAGGAGGCGGAGCGGCTGTCGGTGACCGACCCGCTGACCGGGCTGTGGAACTACCGGCACCTGCGGGAGTCGATCAACCGGGAGATCGAGCGGGCCAACCGGTTCGGCCGGATGCTCGCCGTACTCGTGCTCGACCTGGACCGCTTCAAGGAGATCAACGACACGTACGGGCACGGCGCCGGGGACACCGTGCTCGTCGAGTTCGCCCGCCGGGTACGCATGGAGATCCGCGAAGTGGACCTGGCCTTCCGACAGGGCGGCGAGGAGTTCGTCGTGCTGCTGCCGGAGACGGACGTACGCGGCGGCGTGATCGTCGCCGAGCGACTCTGCGAGGTGATCCGGGCCAGCCCGTTCCGGGTCGAACCGCACACCGGCTCCGGTCGGCGGGGACCGGCGACGGTCTCGGTCACCGTATCGATCGGGATTGCCGTCTACCCGGACCACGCCGACGGCGGAGACGCCGTCCTCGATGTCGCCGACGACGCGCTGTACGCGGCGAAAGCCGCTGGCCGCGACACGTTCCAGGTGGCCAACCGGGCTCCGCAACGCACCGCCCGGGTCCCCGCCGGTGGCGCGGCGGCCGACCCGGAGGGCGGACAGACCCCCGGCGGCGGCGCGTCTTTCGGGCCACAACCGCCGCGACAGACCCGTGGCCGATAGTCTCGCGGCATGTCGGAGCATGCAGCCACCCCAGCAACGACCCCCACCGCCGGCACGGACCGGCGGGCGGTGAAGGCGGTCATCCCCGCCGCCGGGCTCGCCACCCGGTTCCTGCCCGCCACCAAGGCCGTACCGAAGGAACTCCTCCCGTTGGTCGACCGGCCGGTCCTGCAGTACATCGTCGAGGAGGCCGCCGCCGCCGGGATCAACGACGTCCTGCTGATCACCGGTCGCGGCAAGACCTCGATGGTCGACCACTTCGACCGGCAGCCGTATCTGGAGGGCCGGCTCGCCGACAAGGGCGACCAGGAGCGGCTCGCCGCGGTCCGCCGGCCCAGCGAGCTGGCCGACATCTACACCTGCCGGCAGCACGAGCCGCTCGGCCTGGGCCACGCGGTCGGCTGCGCGCAGAGCCACATCGGCGACGAACCGTTCGCGGTGCTGCTCGGCGACGAGTTCGTCGACGAGAACGACCCGCTGCTGCCGGCCATGATCGACCTGCAGGCCCGGGCCGGCGGGATCGTCCTGGCGTTCATGGAGGTGCCGCCGGCCGAGACCAAGCGGTACGGCATCGCCTCGGTCGAACCCGCCGCCGACGCGGTGCAGAACGGTGCCGAGATCGTCCGGGTCACCGGCCTGGTGGAGAAGCCGTCCGCCGAGGAGGCACCGAGCAACCTGGCGGTGCTCGGCCGCTACGTCCTGCCGGCCAGCATCTTCGAGGCGATCAAGCGGACCAAGCCGGGCAGCGGCGGTGAGATCCAGCTGACCGACGCCATGGCGATGCTGCTGGCCGAGGGAACGCCGGTGCACGGCATCGTCTACCGGGGCACCCGCTACGACACCGGCGCGCCGCTGGGGTACCTGCAGGCCGTGGTGCAGATCGCCTGCCAGCGCGACGGGCTCGGCGACGACTTCCGGGCCTGGCTGAAGGAGTTCGTCGCCGACACCCCCGGGGTGCCCACTACATGACCGCGACGGCCGGTGCCGAGGCGGCCTTCAACGAGCTGACGCCGCTCGCCGACTACCTGGGCAGCGTGCTGCGCAGGATTCGGCCGCTGCCGCCGCTCGACCTCGACCTGACCCAGGCGCACGGCAACCTCCTCGCCGAGGATGTCGTGGCGCCGCACGCCTTTCCCGCGTTCGACCAGGCCGTCATCGACGGTTACGCGGCGCGGTGGGAGGACATCGCGCCGGCCGGCCGGGGTGGCAAGGCGATCCCGGCCAGCCGGTCGGCGTCGGCGCAGCCCCGGTCGGTACGGCTCAACGTGGTCGGCGACCTGGGCGCGGCGAGCTGGCGGCCGGTCCGGCTGACACCGGGCACCTGCTTCTCGGTGGCGGCCGGCGCGCCGCTGCCGGTCGCCGCCGACGTCGTGGTGCCGATCGACTGGACCGACCAGGGCATGGCGGCGGTGGAGATCTTCCAGGTGCCGCGGCGCGGCTACGGGCTGCGGCGCGCCGGTGACGAGTTGCCGACCGGGGCGGTGCTGGCCCGCGCCGGTTCCTATGTGACCCCGGCGATGGTGGCGGTCTTCGCCGCCACCGGCATCGGGCACGTCGTCGTCCGGCCCAGCCCTCGGGTGGCGATCGTGGCGACCGGCGACGAACTGGTCGACGTGGGTCGCAGCAGCCAGCCGGGGCAGGTGGTCGACGCGAACTCGCACGCGCTCACCGCGGCGGTCGCCGAGGTGGGCGCACTGGCGTACCGGGTGGGCATCTGCGACGACGATCCGGAGGGGCTGCGGGGGCTGCTCGAGGATCAGGCGATGCGGGCCGACCTGATCATCACCACCGGTGGCACCGGCACCGGGCCCGGGGACATGGTCCGGCGGATCTTCTCCCGCCGGGAAGGGGCCCGCGCGGGGCCGGTCGAGTTCACCGACGTCGCGCTCTATCCCGGAACGGCCCTCGGATTCGGTACGGTCGGAGCCGAGGAGGTGCCCGTGGTCTGCCTGCCCGGTGAACCCGGTTCCGCGTTGGTCGGCTTCGAGGTGCTCGGCCGGCCGGTGATCCAGTTGCTGGCCGGTGCCGAGCCGGTGTTCCGCCCCAGCGTGCGCGCCCACCTGCTGGAGACGGTCTCGTCACCGGCAGGTCTGCGTGAGTTCCGGCCGGCCAACGTCGCCGAGCGGCGCGGCGGCGGCTACACCGTGCAGCCGCTGCCCGGTGGGCCGTTCACCCTGTCCGGGCTGGCCGAGGCGAACGGTCTGCTGGTCCTCGGGGAGCGGGTGACCACCGCCGCCGCCGGTTCCACCGTCGACGTGCTGCTGCTGGACCGGCAGCGGTGATCGGGGACGAGGCACCGGGCTGGCCGGTGGTGCTCACCGACGGGCCGGTGGTCCTGCGCCCGTACCGGCGAAGTGACGCCGCCGAATGGTCGGCGGTCCGCCGCCGCAACCAGGCCTGGTTGGCGCCCTGGGAGTCGACGCCGCCCGGCCCGTGGTACGACCTGAACTCGCCGGACGCGTTCCGCTACCTCTACCGCGACCAGCGCCGGCAGGCCCGGCGCGGGGAGAGCATGCCGTTCGCCGTCTGCCTGGTCGAGTCGGGTGCGCAGCGGTTCGTCGGTCACCTCAACATCGGCAACATCGTGCGCCGCGCGTTCTGCTCCGGCTACGCCGGATACTGGGTGGACACGGCTGTCGCCGGGCGCGGGGTGATCCCGACCGCGTTGGCTCTGGCAGTGGACCACGCCTTCGCCTCCGGTGGGTTGCACCGCATCGAGGTCAACATCCGACCCGAGAACCTGCCGTCACGGCGGGTGGTGGAAAAATTGGGTTTCCGTGAGGAGTCCTACCACCACCGGTACATGCACATCGACGGTGCCTGGCGTGACCACATCGGATACGCCCTGACCAGTGAAGAAGTGCTGGTCGAGGGAGGACTGCTGGCCCGGTGGCGGCGGCTGAGAGCCAGCGCACACTGAACCATTCCGTCGGCGGTGGTCGGCGCGGCGTACAAAATTCCTGGTCGGACGCCCGTAACCTCAAGTAACGAGAAGGTACGGCAACCTATCACGCCTTCATGTTCGAGTGCGGGTGGCTGGTTGCCTCGGGGTGACGGGAGGGGTGAGGGTGCCGACCTCGGTGCTCCTCGCCGTCCTCGCCGCCGCCGGGCTGCTCGCCCTCGCACCGGCACTGGTCCGCCGGTACGACGCTACCGAGCGCCTGGTGGCGGAGCGGGCGCAGTCGACGGCGCGGGTGCTGCAACGCCGCCGCCGTCGCCGTACCGTGCCCGGACGCACCCCGCTGAATCCGCCCCGCGCCCGGCGGCTCACCCTCCGTCCGCCTGCGCCGGCCGGTGACGGTACGGGCGGGAGCAGCCCGTCTGAGGCGCTCGCGGCCGCGCCGACGAGTGCGCCGCCTGGTGGTCGCGGAGGCGCTGAAGGTCGCCGACGTGGCGGCCGGCTGAGCCTGGTCCCGGCGGCCGGCCGCCACCCCCGCCGGGTCAGCACCCGCCGGCACACCCCGGCGGTGGTCCGTCGTCGCCGGGTCTTCGCCGCACTGCTGCTGCTCAACCTTGTCGAGCTGATCGGCGTCCTGGCGGTCGGCCCGGGCTTCTGGATCGGCTTCGCGGTCACCGCGCTGCTGCTCGCCGCCTACCTGGTGCACCTGCGGAACCGGGCGATCATGGAGCGGCGCCGTCGCCGCCAGCGGGCCCGGGAAGCCGCCTGGCTGGCGGTGCGCCAGGCCGAGGTGCGTCGGGAGCAGGCCCGCCGGGCGGCGGCCCGTCGGGAGCAGCAGCGCCGGCTCGCCGCCCAGCGTGAGGTGATGCGTCGCGCCGCGATGGGTCTGGACCGCCCACGTGACCTGCCGGCCGCAGCCAGCGGTGGTGGTGGCCGCGGCAGCGGTGCTGGTGGCGGTGGGGTCACCGGGTCGGTCTCCTACCGCCGCACCGGTGGCCTGCGTGGCCGGGCCTACGAGGCCGGCCGCAGCTACGACACCCCCCGCTCCTGACCCACCCCCTTCTCCGCGACGGCCTTCTCCGCGACGGCCTTCTCCACGACGGCCTTCTCCACGACGGCCTTCTCCACGACGATCTTGCGGTTATCGAGGACTTTTGTCGGAATTGTCGGTCGATAAGTGCAAGATCGTCGGGATCTTGGGCGGTGGTGTCGAGCCATGCCGGGAGTGATTCGCGTGCCAGGTGCCCGACCTGTTAGCCTTGTCGCCGGTCCACTGCCCGGTTTGCCTGGCGGCGGGCCCACCCGTACAGGGGGCTGTGGCGCAGTCCGGTAGCGCACCTCGTTCGCATCGAGGGGGTCAGGGGTTCGAATCCCCTCAGCTCCACCCAGTTCAATGGCCGTTTCCGCCAGTCGGAGACGGCCTTTCGCGACATGTGCAGCAGCAGTGCCGGGCGATGAATCCGGTCGGCGCCGATCACCCGTCGGCGTCAATCGAACAGCCGGTCGAGCGCCTCCTGTTCGAGGTCGCGCCAGCGCTGGGCGTCCTTCAGCGCCTTGGTGACCTCCTTCTCGTCGAGGTGGTGGGCGCCCTCCTCGCGGATGCACGCGACGCTGAACGGCCCGCCGACCGACGGCGAGGTCCGATCCAGCGCCTCCAGTACCCGTACCACGCCCACCACGCCGTACTCGACGGTGCGCGTGGTCATCCGGAAGTGGGACAGCAACGCGCCGGCCTGCTGCGCCATGGGCGCGCCGGAGCCGACGGCGTGGAAGCCCACGTCCTCGTAACGGCCGATGAGCCCGTTGGGGTTGATCTCCACGATCCACGGCCCGCCCTGGCTGTAGCCGGCCGCGAGCAGGTACGCCGACACCCCGCCGCCGCTGTTCTCGCCGGGCACGTCCGGGATGTAGTTCTCGTAGTGCTTCTTGAAGACGGGCAGGACACGCTCCTGCAACTCGTCGCCGATGTCGGGTGCTTCAAGGATGGCGGGGGCAGAGTCCTCCAGGAGAGGACGCAGGTCGTTGAGTACCCCCCGCGCGCCGCTGCCGCCCCAGGCGGCGCAGGCGCCCAGCGGGTGCAGCTTCTGGGCGGGGAAGCTCATCCCGCGGTCGCTGTCGGTGATCTGGGAGTCCGCGCCGATCACCACCCCGTCACTGCAGACAACGGCGAGTACGACGGTCATGGTGTCCTCCTGGGGTGCGGGATCGGGCGAGAGATACCCGGCCTGCCGTCTGCCTACACCCCGACAGGTGTCGGCACCGGGCAGCCGATCGACGGCATTCGCGGCGATACCCGGCCGGTATCAGCCCTGATCAGATCGGTATTGGACGCTTTCTGATCCCGAATGGACGATTTCCTCGTGACTGCGGAACCGCCGCGGTCCCTAGGAGGAGAGAAAAGGTGAAAGGGCTCAACTTCCGTCGGTGGGCGACCACCGTCTCGATCGGCGTGGCACTGGCCGGCGCGGCCACCTTCGTGCCAGGTGCCGCGCAGGCCGGTGGGTCGGGCTGGCGTCATGACGACCTGGACGTCCGGGTCTCGGTCGGGGTGGACGCAGTGGCGGCGACCAGCATCCACGCCGAGCGGTTCACCCCCACCCGGCCGGCCAAGGGCGTGCAGATCCTCGTGCCGGGCGCCACCTACGACCACCGGTACTTCGATCTCGAGACGAGTCGAGGAGTGGTGTCGCAGGCGCGTCAGGCGGCTCGGGACGGGTGGGTGGCGATCGCCATCGACCGGGTGGGCACCGGCGGATCGTCGAAGCCGCCGGCCGCCTCCGTCACCACCGCCGTACACGTCGCCTCGATCGACCAGTTCGTCGACCGGATCGACCGTACCTACAAGCGGCTACCGATCGTGCTGGTCGGTCACTCGTACGGCAGCGTGGTCGCGGCCGGCGTGGCCGCCCAGTCGGACGACGTCGACGCGCTGGTGATCACCGGGTTCCTGTACCGCCGGACCGCGCCCTCTTTCGAGGGGTTTCCGGAACTCGTGCCGGCCGGCCGGAAGCTGCCCGAGGGCTACCTGACCACGGCACCGAACACCCGCCAGTTCTTCTACCACCTGCCGAACACCGCTCCGGCGACGCTGGCGGCCGACGAGCGGACCAAGGCGACCACGACCGAGGCCGAGGTTCCCGGCTTCGCGCAGGAGTTGTTCACGCAGTCCTTCGCGAGCGCGGTCCGCGTGCCGGTCCTCGTCGTTGTCGGAGAACACGACTACCTGTTCAAGGGCAGTGACCCCGCCGAGTTCGCGCTGGTGCAGCGACAGACGTTCGCTGCGGCTGTCTCCGTCGACGCGGTGCTGATCCGCGACGCCGGGCACGACCTTGCCCTGCAGCGCAACGCGCCGCACACCAACGCGATCATCAACAGGTGGGCCCTTGAGCACGCGCGGTCAGCGGTCTCGCCGGCCCGTTGAGGGGTACGGCGCGGCAGCCAGCCCGGGTGGCTACCGCGTCCGCGGTACGGGCCTGCCTGCGTCCGGACGACGACTTCCTCGACGATCGGCGCAACCATCGGAAGCGGTCCGATCGGCGAGTCCGCGCTGAGGACGAACCTGCTGTAGAGGGGAACGTGTCTTGCCAATCGTGAAGTCCAACGGTATCGATATCTGCTACGAGTCGTTCGGTGATGCCGATGATCCGGTGATGCTCCTGGTCATGGGGCTGGGCGAACAGCTCATCGCCTGGCACGACGGCTTCTGTGAGATTCTCGCCGACCACGGTTTCCGGGTGATCCGGTTCGACAACCGTGACGTCGGACTGTCGACCTGGCTCGACGGGTACGGCGACGTCGACGTGGCCGGGCTGTTCACGGGCGATCTGTCGACGGTGCGGTACGGACTGTCCGACATGGTCGCCGACACCGCCGGCCTCCTCGCCGCGCTGGGCGTGTCCCGTGCGCACCTGGTCGGGGCCTCCATGGGCGGCCACATCGCGTAGCAGCTCGCGATCGACAACCCCCAGCTCGTGGCCAGCCTCGCCTCGATCATGGCGAGCACGGGCGACCGTACGGTCGGGGAGAGCAGCATCGAGGACCCGTTCGCGCTGCTGCCCGTCCCGGACGCCGACCGGGAGACCGCGATCGCCGCTGACGTCGCGCTGTACCGGCTCATCGGTTCACCGGGGTTCGTCACCAGCGACGAGGAGCTGGCCCGTCGCGCCGCCGCCAAGTTCGACCGCGCCTACCACCCGGCCGGCACGCTGCGTCAGCTCGCCGCCGCCGCGACCGCCGCCGACCGGACCGAGGGCCTGCATACCCTCAGGATGCCGGCGGTGGTCATCCACGGTGACAGCGACCCCCTGGTCGGTCCCAGCGGCGGCCGCGCCACGGCCGATGCCATCCCCGGGGCCCGGCTTCTGACGGTTCCCGGGATGGGGCACGACCTTCCCGAAGGCGCGTGGAAACTGATCGCCGACGCCATCGTCGCGAACGCCGTGCGCGCCTCACCCGCACCGTAGTGCGTCAACCAGTGGAGTCCCCGCCACTGGGCGATGCGTAGGCCTCGGCCTGGATCCGGTAGAGCGTGGCGTACCGGCCGCCGGGTATGGACATCAGCTGCTGGTGGCTGCCCGCCTCGACGACCCGACCCTGGTCCAGGGTGAGGATCAGGTCCGCGCGGGTGACCGTGGAGAACCGGTGGGAGACGATGACGGTGACGGCATTCGTGCCGGCGGCCGCCCGACGGGACCGCTCCATCTGCCGGTCGAAGATCTCCTGTTCGCTCGGTGCGTCGAGCGACGCGGTCGGCTCGTCGAGCAGGAACAGCAACGGCCCGGTACGCATGGCGGCCCTCGCCAGGGCGGTCTTCTGCCACTGTCCCTCGGACAGGTCGACGCCACCGAACGCCGCGTCGAGTTCGGTGTCCAGCCCATCGGGCAGCCCGTCGGACAGGTTGGTGGCGTCGACCTCCCGCACCGCTGCCGAGATCCGTTCCCGGTCCGCCATCCGTGGTAGATCGCCGAAGCCGACGTTCTCGGCGAACCGGGTGGGGAATCGTCCGAAGTCCTGGAACGTGGCGCTGATCCGGGACCGCCAGGCCGGGGTCCGGATCTCGTCCAGCGGTACGCCGTCGACCAGGATCCGTCCGCTGTCCGGCCGGTACATGCCACCGAGAAGCTTGACCACCGTGGTCTTGCCGGATCCGTACTCGCCGACCAGCGCGACCACCGCGCCGGCCGGCAGGTGCACGCTGACCTGCTCCAACGCCTGTCCGGTAGTGCCGGGATAGCGGTAGCTGACCCGGTCGAGGGTGATCCCGTGGCGCAGCCGCGTCGGCGGCTCGACGCCGACGGCAGGGTTGCGGTTGGCGCGGACGTAGTCTCGCAGCCACAGGTACGGGTCGATCACCCTGCCGGCGCTGGCGACGTTGGTGGTGTAGCGGACCCCGGTGTAGACCGACTGGCGCAGGGCGGTGGCGACGGTCACCGCCAGCACGAGGTCACCGGCCGAACCGGTGCCCCGGGTCGCCTGGTGCACGACCAGGGCGAGCCCGGCGCCGAAGCCCGTGGTGAACAGCAGCCAGCCCGTCAGCCGCCAGCCGGCGGCGACCCACTGGGCCCGCATCCGCAGCCCGACGGCCTCGTCCCAGGCGGCCCGTTGGCGACGGATGAGCTCGTCGGCGGCACCGACGACCCGGATCTCCTTGCCGGCGGCAGGGTCGGTGGCCAGGTCGAACAGGTGCCGTTGTCGGCGTACCGACCCGGCGGCCGCGAGGTCCGCCCGAATGATGGCGTTGTTGCCCTGCTGGTCGCACCAGAGCGGTACGGCGGCGAAGACCAGCAGCCACAGCAGCCACGGGTCCACCGTCGCGAGCAGCAGCAGCATCGCGGTCAGTTCCAGTACGGCGAACAGGACGCCGTTGGCGGACCACAGACTGAGGACGATTTCCCATCCGGCGTTGCGGACCAGGGTGAGCCGGTCCTGGAAATCGGTCCGTTCCAGGTGCTCGAGGCCGTCGAGCGTGGTGATGTCGCGGTGGATTCGTGGGTTGAGGTCGAGAACGGCGACCTTGCCGATCAGAATTCCGGCGGTGTGTGAGTCGAGCGCACCGAGCACGATGCCGGCGGTGCCGGCCAACCCGGCACCGGCCGCGCCGACGACGGCGGCGCCGGTGTCTCCCCGGATCATCGCGTCCACCGCCATCCGGAGGGCGAGCGCGCCGCCGACGACGGCGGCCGCCATGGCGGCCGGGATGAGGAACTGCATCGCGGTCAGTACGGGTGCCCGACGCCAGGAGTCCGCCAGCAGTTCGGCCCAGAGCAGCAGGTAGCGGCGGCGGCGGATCCGGCCGGTGTCCGGCGCGGCGTCGCCGGCCGCCCGGCGGTCGGTCATCGGTGAGCTCCGCTGGTGAACCGGCGGTCGGTCATCCGTGAGCTCCGCTGGTGAACCGGCGGGCCTGGATCGCGAACAGTTCGGCGTACCGGCCCTGGCAGGCGATCAACTCGTCGTGGTGTCCGCTTTCGGTGATCCGGCCGCCGTCGAGCAGCACGATCCGGTCGGCCTGGCGGACCGTGGAGAGGCGGTGCGAGATCAGCACCACGCTCACCCCGCCCCGGACGGCGGCCAGCCGGTGGAAGACCTCGAACTCGGTACGGACGTCCAGGTGCGCGGTCGGCTCGTCGAGGACCAGCAGGTCGGCTCCCATCCGTACGGCGTACCGGGCCCGGGCCAGTGCGATCTGCTGCCACTGGCCGCCGGAGAGGTCCACCCCGCCGGGCACGGTACGGGCCAGCGGGGTGGCCCAGCCGGCGGGCAGCCGGGCCAGCACCGGATCCAGCCCGGCGTCCGCTGCGGCGGCGTCGAGTACGGTCGGGTCGAACGGGCGGTCGCCCCGACCGAGCGCGACGTTGTCCCGGGCGGGCAGGTGGTAGCGCACGAAGTCCTGGAAGACGATGGCCAGCCGGTGCCGCCAGGCCACCGGCCCGAGCGCCGTGACGTCCACCCCGTCGGCGGTGACCCGACCGGCGTCCGGTTGGTAGAGCCCGGCCAGGATCTTGATCAGGGTCGACTTGCCGGCACCGTTGAGGCCGACGATGGCGAGTAGTTCGCCCGGCCGGATCTCCAGGTCCAGGCGGTCGAGGACCGGGCGTCGGGCTCCCGGATAGCCGAACGAGACCTGCTCGAAGCGGACCAGCGGCGGGCCGGCCAGCGCCGGTTCCGGTGCCGGTGGTGGTGGCGTCGCTCGGGCGGTCGGCTCCGACGTGGTCGACGGTACGGGCAGTCGATCCGCCAGGTCCTCTGTGGCGCGCAGGCAGCCGGTGGCGGCGACGGCGACCCGCAGGTCCTCGCTCCAGCCCAGGGTCTGGAAGATGGTGACGCCGCTGGCCAGCACCGCGGTCGCCGCGACGACCCGGTCGGATCCGGCTGGGGCGCCGGCCGCGCCGGCCGCGCCGGCCGCGACCGTCGCGTAGCCGGCGACCAGCGGGACGCCGATCAACAGCAGCTGGCCGGCCTCGCGCGGGATCGCGCGGGCCAGCGCCGCCCATACCGGGCCGTCCATGGCGAGTGCGTGTCGTTGGATCCGCCGGGTCAGCCAGTCGCCGAGTCCGTAGATCCGGATGTCCTTGCCTTCCGCTGGTGAGGTAGCCACGGCGAGCCAGCGCTGGTTGCGCGCTCCGTCGATGGTCCCGGACCGCCAGATCGCGATGCCCCGGGCGGCGTCGCGTTGCCGGAACATTCCGTTGATCAGAGCGGGAAGCAGCAGCGCCGGCACCAGCCAGCCGGCGTAGGCGGCCAGCACCAGGCAGCTGCCGGCCACCCCGGTCAGGCTGGCGGCGAGCCGCAGGCCGGCCACCGCGCCGGCACCGGGGGTGTGTTCCGTCCAGTTCTCCGGATCGGCCCGGGCCGCCCGGATCATCGCCCGGACCTCCGGGTCCTCCAACGCGGCGATGGTCGTACCGGCGGCGAGGCCGGCGACCCGGGCCCGGTGCGCACCGTCGATCCGGGCGGTGGCCAGCGTCGCCAGGGGAGTCACCGCGGTGTCCACGACATGGCCCGCCAACAGCACCAGCACGAAGGCGAGCAACGGCAGCACGACCGCCGACAGCGGGGCGCCGAGTTGGCCGGTCGTCTGGATCTGCCCGACCAGGTGCGCCATCGCCAGTGCACTTGCCGGTGGCAGCAGAGCTCCGGCGACGAGCAGCACGGTCAGCGCCGAGGTCAGCGGCGGCCGGGCCGCGCGTAGCGCGCCGGTCAGCAGCCGGACGTCGGACAGCAGCGCCACCGGTGCCGCCTTCATGGTCGTCACCGGGGTGGACCCTGCCCGGCCCACGACCAGGCCTGTCGGGGATCGCGTCGCCACGGGTCGAAGGACTCCAGCCACCAGGTGGCACCGGCGGTCCGGAGGCCGGCGACCAGCTCCCGGGCCTGGAGCGGATCGTCCGGTGGCAGCCGACCGGGGACCGCCACCGTCCAGCCCGGAGCCCGCGACGGCGTCGCCGTCAGGATCTCGGCGAGCTCTGTCTGGTCCGGTCCCCGTAGTCCGCCGTCGGGCTCGCGCACCATCGGGACGATGCCGTCCCAGCGGGCTGCCCGGGCAAGTGGCCCCCAGCGGGCTGCCCGGGCGGCCGGCCCCCGCCGACCGGCGACCGGCCAGGTGGCGGCGATCCAGAGCGGGATCCGGGGGCGCTGCACCGGTGTCGGCAGGAACGTGACGCGGTCCAGTCGGAGATGGTCGCCCCGGTGGCTGATCTCACGACCACTCCACAGCTGGTCCAGCATCATGAGCGACTCGTCCACCCGCCGGGCTCGGGCGGCCAGGCTGGGATCGAGCCCGAAGGCGGCGAAATCGGTGTCGGCGCTGGCGCCGAGACCGACGCCGACCACCAGCCGGCCGCCACTGAGCTGGTCGGCGGTGGCGGTCTCCCGGGCGACCTTCCACGGTTGCCGTTGGGCGAGCGGGACGACCAGCGGCCCGCACCGGATCCGCCGGGTGCCGGCCAGAATGGCGGTGACCGCCGTCCAGGAGTCGGCCACCGGCAGCCGGCCTGCCCGGTCGATCAGCAGGTGGTCCCAGAGGAACACGCCGTCCCAGCCGGACTCCTCGGCGGTCCGGGCGAGTCGCACCAGCCGGACCGGGTCGGCGTAGTAGCCGACGTTCGGCACCAGCAGGCCGAACCGCACGCCGTCGCCGACCAGCTCCGCCGGTCCGTCGGGGCGGCTCATTGTGCCGCCGGCGCGCGGACCGGGTCGGCGGCGATGATCCGCCGGGCGGTCTCCTGCCCGGACCGCACCGCCCCTTCCAGGTGGCCGTAGAACTGTGCGCAGCGCTCGGTCCCGGCCCAGCGGACGGGTCCGTCCGCCGCCGTGGTCGGCCACGGCGGGCCTGCCGCCGTCCACCAGCCGGGCTCGGGTACGGCCGCGTAACAGCCCTCGACGGTCGACTCGGCCTGCCAGTCGCGCTCCAGCACCGCCAGCGGCTGCCGGGCCGTCGGCCCGAACCAGCCGGCGAGCCGGTCGAGCAGGGCCACCCGGCGGGCGGCACCGGACCCGGCGGCGTACCGGCTGGCGTCCGGGCCGGTGACGAAACCGACGAGTACGCCGAGCCCGTCCCGGCCGGCGGAGTCGTCCACGACGTACCGCAGTGGACCGGTCCGCGCCGTCACCCAGCCGGACAGCCCGGCCTCCCGCCAGAACGGACGTTCGTAGATCAGGTGGAGTTTGACGGTGGCACCGCGGGTGCGGGCCGGCTGCGCGGGGCGGTGGACACTCGGCAGGTGCAGCCGGATCCGGTTGGCCGGCCCGGGGGGCACCGCCACGACCACGTGGGTGCCCAGGACGGACAACCCCGGGCCGACCACGCGGACCGGGCCGTGGCCGGGGCGGGCACCGGGTCGACCGGCCGAGGGTACGGCGTACAGGTCGGTGACCTCGGCTCCGTGCCGGACCGGCCGGGTCAGGGCCGCCGCCATCCGTTCGGCCAGTTGGTGCGCACCGCCGACGAACCGGTCCTGCTGAGCGCCGCCGGCGAACGCCGTCAGGTAGTGCACTCCGCCGCCGGAGGCCAGGTAGAACAGCAGGTGCAGCAGGCTGACGTCGGCGGGGTCGGCGGCGAGCATCTGCCGGACCAGCAGGTCGACCAGCAGCCGGGCGTCCGGATGGCGGAGCTCCCGGTGCGCCCAGGCGGCGACGGTCAGCTGGTCCCACTCGGCGGCGTGTTCGGCGGTGGCCGGGTCGGCGGGCGGCACCGTCGCGGCGAGATCGTCCAGCCGGTCCAGCGCGTCACCGACGGCCAGTGCGTTGAACGCCGGCCGGCCGGCGTCCGACCGCAGCAGGCCGGCCCCGAGGTCGTACAGGTTGGCGCCGGGCGCGGCGGTCGGGGTCAGCGCCAGCCCGAACCGCGCCGCCAGCTCGCGGACCCGCAGATGCCGTACGCCGAGGTAGCTGCCGCCGGCGTCCAGCGCCTGCCCGTACCGGTGGTGGCTCGCGGTCCGGCCACCCACCCGGTCGAGCGCCTCGACCACCTGCACCTGCCGCCCGGTCGCCGCCAGCTCGGTCGCGGCGGTCAGCCCGGCCAGGCCGGCACCGATCACCACCACGTCCACCGCGTCCGCCGCGTCCACCGGTGGCCCGCCGGTCACCGGGCCGGCTCCGTGGCGGTGGCCGCGGTCGTGCGGGCCGGTGCCAGCGTCCCGTCGGACCGGTACGCCGTGACGAGTCGCGCCAGGAAGGTACGGAGCAGGTCCTCGTGCGGGGCGAGCGGTCCGGGCCGGTAGCCGCCGCCGGAGACGCCCCGCTGCACCGACTCGCAGGCGGCCCAGTCCTGCCGGTTGGTGGTGTGCCAGAAGTCCACGGCGTAGCCGGGATCGACGTCCGCCTCGACCAGCTCCGCCGGGAACAGCCACTCGCACTCGACCCGGGTCCGGTCCGCCGCCACCGGCACCAGCCGGTGGGTGACCAGGTGGTCCGGGGTCGCCGTGACGAACAAGCCGGGCGGCAGCAGGTGGTAGCGGACCTGCCGGACCGTCTCCTCGTCCAACTCGGGGAAGGTCCAGCCGGGGCCGGAGCCGTCGAGCGAGATCGAGGCGGCCGAGTTGCGCAGGTCCAGCTGCCCGCCGAGCCATTGGCCGGTGGTGGTGAAGCTCTCCCCGCCCTCGGTGCGCTGCACCCGGCTCAGCTCCGGGTGGGTGCTCGGACAGTGGTAGCACTCCAGGTAGTTCTCGACGATCAGTTTCCAGTTCGCCGCCACCTCGTACCGCTCGGTGGCGACCACCCGCAGCGTGTCGGGCCGGTATACGGCGAGCGCGGCGTCGAGGTCGCCGACCACGTCGGCCAGCGGCGGTGCGTCGCCGCCGACGTCGACGAAGAGCCAACCCTGCCACTGCGCCGAGCGCACCGGCAGCAGGTCGAGGTCCGCGTCGGGCGGCGGGTCGAACCGGGGCGCGTTGCGCAGGGTGCCGTCCAGGCGGTACACCCAGGCGTGGTACGCGCACCAGACGGTGGAGCGGCGTACCGTGCAGTCCCGACCGACCAGCTCGTGTCCCCGGTGGCGGCAGGCGTTGCGGAAGGTACGGAGCCGGCCGGTCGCGTCGTGTACGGCGAGCACACCGGTGCCGGCCACGTCCAGCCCGGCCTGGTCGCCCGGCCCGGCCAGCGCAGCGCTCCGACCGACGCAGACCCAGCCGTGGCGCCAGAACCGGTCCCGTTCCCAGGCGAGGACCTGGTCACTGGTGTACGCCGTGGCGGGCAGTCCGGTGGCCTGCCCGGCCGGCGGCAACGTCGCCACGAACTCCGGCGGCAACGTCGCGGGAAACTCCGGCGTCAACGCCTGCCTCCTTGCCTGCGCGACCATGGCATGATCTCGCGATGGGCTGGGGAGCGGAGGTCCGGCGCGCGCCGCTCGGCGGGGCGCAGCAGTTCGAGTGGTGGAAGCTGCTCACCGGCACCTGCAACGCGATCACCGTCGCGTACCGGCCCGATCCGCCGGTCCCGTACGACCGGGCGGTCTCCATCCTGCGTGGACTCGTCGCCCGGCACGAGGCGCTGCGGACCGCGTTCCGGCTCGCCGCCGACGGCATGCCGGTGCAGGTCGTGCGGGCCGCCGGCGGCGAGCTGCCGGTCCGGGTGTGCGACGAGCGGACCGAGTCCGCGCGGGCGGCGTTCCGCCTCGCGTTGACCGAGCCGCCGTTCACCGACGCCGATCCGGAACAGGTCCGGTTCGGCGTGGTCCGCTCGGCGGGCGACGCGGTGGAGTTGCTGGTGGTGGCCAGTCACGCGGTCTTCGACGGGTACAGCGAACGGATCGTGCTGGCCGAGCTGGCGCAGGCGTGCCGGATGCCGGGTGGCGAGGACGATTCCGACCGCCCCGGCCACCCCGACCTGCCCGGCCCGTCCGACGGCCCACAGCCCGCCGACTCGGCGTGGGACGAGGACTCCGGTGAACTGGCGGCGGTCCGGCTGGCGGCCCAGCGGTTCTGGCACGAGGAGGTACGCCGGATTCCGTCCAGGCTGTTCGTGCCGCTGCGCCCCGGTGTGTTCCAGCGGTACGGAGCCAGCTACCGTTCCGCCGCCCTGCCGCCGGCGCTGGTGCTCGCCGCCCGCCGGCACCGGACCAGCCCGGCGGTGGTCTACTCGGCGCTGATGCACGCGTTGCTGGCGATCATGTCCGGCGCTGCGGTGACCGTGGTGCGCAACCACTTCGCAGGTCGCACCGTCGAGGAGCGCGACACCGTCGGCTGCTACCACTGCATCCTCCCGACCACGGTCGACGTCTCGGACCGCCCGTCGCTGGGCGCCCTGATCGAGCGGCTGCGCGTGCGGACGTTCCAGGTGCAGAGCCGTTACCGGGTGGGGCAGCTCACCCTGCGGGAGATGTTCGCCGCCGAGCAGCGCCGGCGGGGCGAGGTGATCGCGGTCGGGACGACGATCAACTTCGATCAGAGTCCGGAGCTGACCGCGCTGCAGCAGCGCGGCGACGGCGAACTGACCGATCTGCTGGCCACGGCGGGCGAGCTGGAGTTCGGGATGGGCCGCAACGAGACGACGCCCGACCCGGCCGGGTTCGACGCGTACCTGATGAACACCGTCGAGGATGGTGCGATGTGGATCCTGGCCAGCTTCAACAGCATGGTCCTCGATCCGGGGCAGATGCGGGCGATGCTCAGCGGCCCGGAGCGTATCCTGCGGGCCTACCTCGCCGGAGCCGATCTGACGCTCGACGAGGTCGCCGCCCGGCTCGGCACCCACCTCGGCGAACCAGCGCTGGTGGACCTCAGCCCAGGGGAGGATCCGGGCCGCCCGGCCGACGATGCCGTCGACCAGTCGACGGCCGCCGCTGGGACGATGCCCGGTGGTGCGGTGTCCGCTGTGGCGGCGCTGCGCGCGGCCGTGGCCGACCTGCACGAGCTCGACCACGTCGACCAGGACCGGTGCTACCTGGCGGCCGGTGGCCGGCTGCTGCTGGTGCCGGCGGTCCTCGCCCGGCTGTCCGCCGCCGGATGGGCGGGGCTGGTGCCGGACGACTTCACCACTGCGGTGCCGTTGATCCGGCTGGCCCGGCGGCTGCGGCCGGCCCGGTGACCGGATCATCCGGTCACCAGGTGGGACGGTCTTGTCGCCGGACCCGCTCATCCGGTCGACTCCGCGAGTCGGGTGGCCAGCTCGCGGAAGTCGCGCGCCTCGAAGAACAGCGTGATGTCGAGCTCGGTGCCGAGCCGGGCCTCCAGCCGCAGGAACAGGTCGGTGGCGGTGACCGAGTCGCCGCCGATGTCGAGGAAGTTCTCCTCGGCGGCGACGCAGCGGCCGAGTACGTCGGCGCAGGTCGCGAGGATCTCGGCCAGGTACCTGTCGGACGCCGGCTCAGCCATGGCCGGGCCGCAGCAGGTCCGCCAGACCGCGCGGCGTACGCCACTCGAACAGGTCGACGAAGGTGAGCTCGATGTCGTAGCGGCGGTAGAGACGGGAGATGAGCCGGGCCGCGAGCAGCGAGTCACCGCCGGCGTCGAAAAAGTCGTCGTCGGGCCCGTACGCCCGGTCCAGCACCCGACCGAAGATCGCCGCCACCTCGGCGACGACGGGATCGGCGTCGACCGGATCGGCGACGACGGGATCGGCGTCGATTGCCGGGAGGTCGGCCGTGGCGAGTGCCGCGTGGTCGACCTTGCCGTTGGCCAGCAGCGGCAGGGCGGCCCGCACGGACCACCGGGTCGGCACCAGGTGGCCGGGCAGTCGGTCACGTAGCCACCCGGCCAGCTCCGGCCCGGTCACGGCCGTGGTGGCGCGGGGCACCACAGCGGCGGCCAGCTGTCGACCGCCGGCCGGCGCGTCGATCGCGTACACCGCTGCGGCGACCAGCGCCGGGTGGCCGAGCAGGGAGCGTTCGACCTCCTCCGGTTCGACTCGGTGGCCGCGTACCTTGAGCTGCCGGTCGACCCGGCCGACGTAGTGCAGCTGACCGTCCTCGCCGCTGCCGACCAGGTCACCGGTGCGGAACATGCGTCCGTCGTCGCCGCCAGAATCCATGGGGCCGCTGCCGGGCACGGGACCGAACCGTCGCGCGGTCTCCGCCGGGTGGGCCGGGTACCCCAGGCTCAGCGCCGGGCCGCCGATGTACAGCTCGGCGGTCCGGGAGCCGGGTGCCGTCGGGACCAGCACCTGGCGTACGTGTGGCAGTGGCCGGCCGATCGGCACCGGCGTGCCGTCGGGCAGCGCCCGCCCGGTCGGGCCGGCGAGGTCGGCCTGGTGGGTGACCAGGACGGTCTCGGTCTGGCCGTAGGTGTTGACCAGCCGGACCCGGTCGGGCACCAGCTCGCACCAGGTGCGGACCGGTCCTGCGGCCACCTCCTCGCCGCCGATCACCACCAGTCGCAGCGACGGCGGCAGTTGACGACCGGTCGACCGGAGGAATTCCACCACTTCGTACCAGAAGGAGGTCGGCAGGTCGATCACCGTGACGTCGTTGGCGGCGACCGCAGCGAGCAGGCCGGCGACCGTGCCGTCGGTGGCCCGCCGGTCGATCACCAGGGTCGCCCCGCCGAGAAGCGCCGGGTAGATCTCCTCGCCGCTGGTGTCCCAGGTCAGGGCCGCGAAGCTGAGGACGCGGTCGCCGGGGGTGATCTGCCACGCCCTTGCCAGCGCGGTCGCCGCCGTCGCCAGGGCACCGTGTCCGACGAGGACACCCTTGGCGGTGCCGGTGGAGCCGGAGGTGTGGATGACGTACGCCGGCTGGTCGCCGCCGACCTCGCCGACCGGTTCGGCGGGCGGGGCCGTCTCCGGTGCCGGGATTGTCTCGATCATCCGGGTGGGCAGATCGGCCGCGTGGGCGGCCGGCAGCGGCGCGGCGAGCAGGATCCGGCGCAGCGCGCAGGTCGTCGCGATGTCGTGGAGGCGGGCCGGCGGGTCTGCGGCATCCAACGGTACGTATGCCGCACCGGCCCGCAGCACGGCGAGTAGCGAGGCGATCCCGGTGACCGAGCGCCGTACCGTGACCCCGACGAGCTCACCGGGTCGGACACCGTCGCAGGCCACGACGCCCGCCAGCGTTTCGACCTCGCGCCACAGGGTCCGGTAGTCGGTGACCCGGCCGTCCTCGATGATCGCCGCAGCGTCCGGAGTCTCGGCCACCACCTGCTCCAGCAGGGCCACGACCGACGCGGGCCGGGTCGAGCCGAGCGCTTCCATGTGGACCGGTGCCTGGCTCATCGGCATCGGGCTCCTTCCCGGCAGCCGCATCGGGGCCCGGCTGACCGCCGGCCAGGATGGGTGTCGATGCGTTTCGACCAGCCAGAAATTAGCCCTTCGCCGGGCCCATGGTCAACGCCCAACATGGATGGTCGTCAGGCGGTCCGGGTGGCGGCGTCGAGCTGTTCGACGATGCGCCGCTCAGCGGCGGCGATGAGATGCAACAACTTCGGCACCTGACGCAGACTGCGGGAGACCAGGTCCGCGGCTGCCTGGTCCGTCGCCGGACCGGACCGGTTGCCGGCCAGCCAGAGTGAGGCGGCGATGTCCCACTGCCGGGAGACGGCGCGGACCTGGTCGGCGTACCCGGCCAGCTCCGGATGGCCGAGCCCGGCGACCCGGGACAACCAGAGCGCGTGTCCACGGCGGACCGCGCCGAGGTCGGTGAAGCTGCTGACCGGCAACTCCCGCCGCCGGCCCGGGTCGGCGACGAAGTCGGGCCCGGCGAGCCATTCGGCCAGCCGGTCGGCGACGAGCTCGATCGCGGCCACCCCACGCCGACCGGTCGGGTCCGACATCGCCGCGACGTTGCGCCTGATGTGGTCCTGCCAGTTTGCGGCGAGCCAGCCGGCGCTCCGGGTGAGTGCGTCGGGTCGTACGGCGAGCTCCACAGTGCGCCACCGCGCCGCACCCAGCTCCGGAGAATCGGCCCACCGGGCGAACCGGGTGTGCCCGACCCGGCCGGCGAACCGGGACGCAGGGAAGCTGTCCAGCACGTCGACGCTGGTGTCGGTGGCGGCGGTGACGACCAGGTCGTGCGGTACGTGGGCCGTCCGGTGGAACGGAGCCGGCTCGTAGCCGTACTGGTCGATGGTGACCGCGACGGCCCGACCGGGCCGGGCCCGCGCGGCGAGCCACCGCACCAGCTCCGGCAGCCCGCCGGCCCGGCGGTGCAGCAGCTCGATGCCGGTGCCGGCCGGCCCGGCCGCCGTGGGCAGCGGCTCACCGCTGCGGTACGCCACGGACAACCCGTCGGCGACACTGCGGTCCTCGGTGATCTCGAAGGTCCACTCGCCGAGGAGCAGATCCTCAGGATTGGTGACGCCGGCCAGCCGAAGCAACGTACCGAGCGCGGTGTCCCGGCAGTCGCCGTGCGCGAACCCGTCGTCGGCCCCGATCTGCATACCCGTAAGGACACCGGCGAAGGCGGCCGGGGTCAACTCTGCTGGGCCGCCCATTCGGCGACCCGGCGGGCGCTTTCGGACTCGGAGAGGTCCTCGACCCGGGTCATGATCGACCAACGCACCCCGTACGGGTCGCGGATGCTGGCGAACCGGTCACCGGAGACGAAGGTCGCCGCCGGTTCCCGTACGGCCGCGCCGGCCGCGACCGCGCGGGCCAGCGTCGCGTCCACGTCCGGGCAGTACAGGCCCATCGAGTAGCAGTCGTCGTCGCCGGCCGGCGGGGCGACCAGGCCGTACGCCGGCGACGGCTCGCCGAGCTGCAGGTGACCGTTGCCGAAGTCGAGTACGGCGTGCACGACCGCGCCGCCCATCTCGGTCACGTCCACCACCCGGGCATCGAACACGTCCCGGTAGAAGTCGATCGCGCCGCGCGCGTCCGGGATGGCCAGGAACGGGGTGAGGCTGGTGACGCCATGCGGCGTACCGTTGGTGGTGTGCTGGCCGTCGGCGGCCGCGAAGGTGTCGGACATGGTCCCGACCCTAGGCAGCGTGCGGTGCGGCGGCTTGGAGATTCGCGACAGCCGGGCCCGCCGGTGTCGCAGGGCCCGTCGGCGGCGCAGGCCGTAGCCTGGCTGCCGTGGACCCGGCGCAGCGCGGCATCCTCTACCCGGCCCGGCTGCCGACCTTCGTCCGGCTGCCGCCGCCGGAGCCGGTGGCGGCTCTGGTCCGCTGGTTCTGGATCCCGCAGTGGCGGATCGCGCCGGGCCGGGTCTCCCGGCAGCAGATCATCGCCTTCCCGGCCTGCAACCTGGTGGTCGGCCCGGACGGCGTGGAGCTGGCCGGCCCGACGACGCGCCTGTCGTACCGCGACCTGACCGGCACCGGCTGGGCGGTCGGCGCGCTGCTGCGTCCGGCGGCGGTGCCGCACTTCACCGCGGACCCGGCGGCGCTGCGGGACGCCTCGCTCCCGCTGGACCTGCCCGAGCTGCGGTCACCGGTGGTCGCGGCGATGACCGCGCCGGTCGACCCCGCGCAGCGGCCCGCCGCCGCCGTGGCGGCCTTCGCGGACTGGCTCGCCGTGACCGTCGACCCGCCTGACCCGGACGGCCTGGCCGCCAACACGCTGGCCGAACTGGTCGACAGCGACCCGCAGGTCCTGCGGGTCGAGGACATCGCCGACCGGCTGCACGTGTCGACCCGTACGGTGCAGCGGCTGGCCCGCCGCCATGTCGGCCTGCCGCCGCTGACGATGATCCGCCGGCGTCGGTTGCAGGAGGCGGCGCACCTGCTGCGGACCGACCCGGGCACCGACCTGGCGGGGCTGGCAGCCCAACTGGGGTACGCCGATCAGGCCCACCTGGCCAACGAGTTCCGTACGGTGCTCGGCTTCACGCCGACCGCGTACCTCCGAGGGAGCGCCCCAACCTGACGGCGCAGCCTCCGCTTCGTTGCTGAGCCACTCGCCCAGCTGACCCGAAATCGGGATGAACGGCGGCACCGCCGCCCGGCAGGATGGACGGCGTGCATTCCGCGACCGCCGTGACCCCAGCCGAACTGCCGGACCTGCTGCTGCATGTGGCGGTGGTCCGGCCGGTGTTCGTCTGGGGTGCCCCGGCAGGCGGCGCTGGTCGACGACGGCCAGCTGACGGCGGCCAAGGCGATCGCCGTGGTCGACGCGCGTGGCCAGATCCGGGCCAGCAAGGCGCACCGGTTCGACGAGGAACAGTGGTTGTGGGTCTTGGCGCACTGCCTGCTGCACCTGGGCTTCGGCCATCTCAGCGCCGGCCGCTACGCCACCGACCCGGCGTACGCCGATGTGGCCTGTCTGGCGGTCACCCGGTTCCAGCGGGCGGTCAAACTCGGGACCGAGCCGCTGCTGCTGCCGGCCGAGTTGCCCAGCACCGACGAGCAGGTGCTGCTGCGGCAGTGGCGGCAGGCCGGCGTACCGGCCGAGTATGTCGGCTGTGGCACCGGCGGCAACGCTTCGGACCTGGCCGCGTCGCCGGTCGGGATGAGGGCGGTCGGCTGGGACTGGCCGGCTCAGTTCGCGGTCGGCCTGTCCGCAGCCGCGATGGCCGCGGTCGACGTGGCCGGCGGGGCACGCCGTTCACTGACCGACCCGGCCGCCCGCCGGCAGCCGTGGCAGCTGGCGATGAGCTGGTTCCTGTCGTCGTACCCGCTGCTCGGTGCGCTGGCGTCGCGGTTCACCCTGGTCGCCGACGCCGACCTGGCCCGCAGCTGGCACATCACGATCGCAGCGGTGTCGCCGTCCGCCGGGGAGATCTACCTCAACCCGCTGCGGGAGTTGTCGAGCACGCAGTGGCGGTTCGTGTTGGCCCACGAGATGCTGCACGCGGCGCTGCGTCACGGTGACCGGGTCGGCGGGCGTGACCCATACCTGTGGAGCGTGGCCGCCGACTACGTCATCAACGGCTGGCCGATCGAGATGGGCGTGGGCGAGCCGCCGGACGGACTGCTGCACGACCCGCAGTTGGCCGGCCTGTCCGCCGAGGCGGTCTACGACCAGATCGCCAAGGACCTGCGCCGGCTGCGCAAGCTGGCCACCCTGCGCGGCACCGGGCTCGGTGACGTACTCGGCGAACCGTTGCCGTATGCGGGCCGTCCTGGCCACGGCGTCGACCTGGACGACTTCTACCGGCGGGCGCTGCTCGACGGCTACGCCTACCACCAGCGGGAGGGCCGGGGTCATCTGCCGGCCGGGCTGGTCGCCGAGATTCGGGTCCTGCAGCAGCCGCCGCTGCCGTGGGACGCCCGGCTGGCCCATTGGTTCGACGAGTACGTCCCGTCGCCGCGACGGGTCCGCTCCTACGCCCGCCCGTCGCGGCGACAGGCCAGCACCCCGGGTATTCCGCGACCGGGCTGGCGGTGGCCGGACGAGTCGGTGTCCCGGTGCACCTTCGGTGTGGTGCTGGACACCTCCGGCTCGATGAGTCACGAACTGCTCGGCAAGGCGCTCGGCGCCATCGTCTCGTACGCCACCGCCCGGGACGTGCCGGCCGCCCGGGTGGTGTTCTGCGACGCCCACCCGTACGACGCCGGCTATCTGCCGGTGGAGCAGATCGTCGGCCGGGTACGGGTGCGGGGCAGGGGCGGCACGGTACTGCAGCCCGGTGTCCGGCTGCTGGAGTCCGCCACCGACTTTCCGGCCGACGCACCGATCCTGGTCATCACCGACGGGTACTGCGACGTGGTGCGTATCCGCCGGGAGCATGCTTTTCTCGTCCCGGACGCTGCCCGGCTGCCCTTCACCCCGCGCGGACCGGTCTTTCGCCTGCGTTGACTGCTGGAGCTGACGCCTGCGTCGACGGTTGGAGCTGACGCCTGCGTCGACGGTTGGAGCTGACGCCTGCGTCGACGGTGTCAGGTGTCGCTGCGGCGCAGGCCGGCGATGAGCAGGCGGACCAGGCGGCGGGCGTCGTAGCGGGGGTCGGTGTCGTCGCCGATGCAGAGGTTGCCGACGCCGCGCAGCAGCTGGTAGGCGTCGACGTCCGGGCGGATCTCGCCAGCGGCTTCGGCGGCGTCGAGCAGTTGGGCGCAGGCGGGGACGAGCCGGCCGGTGAAGGAGTCGTGCAGGGTCTGGTAGGTGGCGGCGTCGGAGTGCAGCGCCCCGGCGAGGCCGTGCTTGGTGACCAGGAAGTCGACGAACAGTTCGATCCATCGGGCCAGCGCGGCGTGTGGACTGTCACTGTCGGTGAGCAGGGCCGGGGCGGCTTCGGCGCAGGCGTCGACCTGGTGGCGGAAGACGGCGACGATCAGGTCGGCGCGGGTGGGGAAGTGGCGGTAGATGGTGCCGACGCCGACCCCGGCCCGGGCGGCGATGTCGCGTACCGGCACGTCGACGCCGGATGCGACGAACGCCGCCGCGGCGGCGCTGAGCAGTGTCTGCTCGTTGCGCCGGGCGTCGGCCCGCTGCTTGCGCGGCGGGATCGGGGGCGCTGAACCGTTGCCGTCGCCTTCGTCGCTGTCGACCACGCGTGGTCACCTCCGTCATCCGACTTGGCAAACGGAACACTGTTCCGTATCGTTCTTAGCGGAACGCTGATCCGCTTACGGCTCCAGCGTGCCAGACCAGTCGACCCTGTTCAAGGGAGAAACCACCGTGCAGTACCGCACTCTCGGCCGTACCGGCGTCCAGGTCAGCACCCTCGTGCTCGGCGCGATGAACTTCAGCACCGCCGGCCGTACCGACCAGCAGGAAGCCACCGCCATCATCGACGCCGCCCTCGACGCCGGGATCAACCTGATCGACACCGCCGACTGGTACGGCCAGGGCGAGTCGGAGCAGATGGTCGGCAAGGCCATCGCCGGCCGCCGCGACGACATCGTGCTGGCCACCAAGGCCAACATGCCGATGAGCGACGAGCGCAACCACCAGGGCGGCTCCCGCCGCTGGCTGGTCACCGCCCTGGACGACAGCCTGCGCCGGCTCGGCGTCGACCACGTCGACCTCTACCAGGTGCACCGCTGGGACCCGACGACCAGCGACGAGGAGACCCTGTCCGCGCTGACCGACCTGCAGCGGGCCGGCAAGATCCGCTACTTCGGCTCGTCGACCTTCCCGGCCTACCGGATCGTCCAGGCCCAGTGGGCGGCCCGGGAAAACAAGACCAGCCGGTACGTGACCGAGCAGCCGCCGTACTCGATCCTGCAACGCGGCATCGAGGCCCACGTCCTGCCGGCCATCCAGGAGTACGGCATGGGGGTGCTGGCCTGGAGCCCGCTCGCCTCGGGCTGGCTCTCCGGCGCGATCCGGGCCGACCGGGAGATCAGCACCAACCGGTCCGGTTTTCGGCCGCAGATGTTCGACCTGACCGTCCCCGCCAACCAGGCCAAGCTCGACGCGGTCGAGAAACTCGCCACCGTCGCCGACGACGCCGGCGTGACGCTGATCCAGCTGGCGCTCGGCTTCGTCACCGCGCACCCCGGGGTGACCAGCGCGATCATCGGCCCGCGCACCGCCGACCACCTGCGTTCCCAGCTGGCCGCCGCCGACACCGTACTGACCGCCGACGTGCTCGACGCCATCGACACGATCGTCGCTCCCGGCGTCGACCTCGCCCCGCAGGAGAAGCACGACACCCCGCCAGCCCTGCTCGACCCGGCGCTGCGTCGCCGCTGACCCGCCGTACCGGAGGGATCCGATGTCACCGACTACCCGACCCAGCTTCGGGATCATGACCGCCCCGTCCCAGGTCGACTACCACGACGTGCTGCGGGTCTGGCGCGACGCGGACACGATCCCGGCGATCGAGCACGCCTGGCTCTACGACCACCTCATGCCGCTCGGCGGCGATCCGAACGGGCCGACGTACGAAGGGTGGACGCTGCTCGCGGCACTCGCCGCGCAGACCCGGCGGCTGCGCCTGGGCCTGCTGGTGACCAGCAACCGTTTCCGACCACCGGCGATGCTGGCCAAGATCGCCGCGACCGTCGACGTCGTTTCCGGCGGGCGGCTCGACTTCGGTATCGGTGCCGGTTCGCGGCCCAGCTACCCGCTGGCCCGCCGCGAGTACGACGCCCACGGCCTGCCGTTCCACGACTTCGGCCACTCCGTGGACAGCCTCGCCGAGGCGTGCACCATCATCCGGCGGCTGTGGACCGAGGCCGAGCCGTTCGACTTCCACGGCACCCACCACCAACTCGTCGGAGCATTCGGCAATCCGAAGCCGGTGCAGCGCCCGTACCCGCCGATTGTGATCGGGGGGCGGTCGTCGGCCGTGCTGCGGGTGGTCGCCGAGCACGCCGACCTGTGGAACATCCCCGGCGGCGACATCGCCGACGCGGTCCAGCCGCAGCGCGCTGCTGGACCGCTACTGCGCCCAGATCGGCCGGGACCCGGCG
This sequence comes from Solwaraspora sp. WMMA2056, assembly GCF_030345095.1. Classification (NCBI taxonomy): domain Bacteria; kingdom Bacillati; phylum Actinomycetota; class Actinomycetes; order Micromonosporales; family Micromonosporaceae; genus Solwaraspora; species Solwaraspora sp. WMMA2056. The sequence goes on along the minus strand of NZ_CP128360.1, from coordinate 6,931,938 downwards.
GCCATCACCCGCTCCATCCACCTGCCGGTCTCCTACGACCAGCCCAAGCTCACCCGGGCCGCGATCAGCGAAGCGATCGATGCCGGCTTCCGGCACCTCGTCCTCGGACTGTCGCCGCCCTACCCGGCCGACGTCGCCCACCGGGTCGCCGACGAGATCATCGCCGGGTCGGCCTGAGGCTTCCGCCAGGGACCGGAACGGGTCGCCGGTCTTCTGGCCCGCCTGCGGATACCCTCAGGTGGACCCCACACCGTCCAAATGGGGCGTCAAGGAGGCTGGCGTGGCGATTCAGCGGATGGACAACGTCCTCATCGTGGTCGAGGACCTTGACGTCGTGCGGGCGCGGGAGTCGAGGGTCTCCCACCGGGCCAGACGATCCCCGAGCCGTAGCCGCAGCTTCCGCCCATAGTGCGGATGCCATCTGCGTTCAGCGTCGATGCCGGTCCCGCAGACGTAGATCAGCTGACCGACCCGCTCGGGGTGGTCGATGGCGTACCGCAACGCCAGGTGGGCACCCCACGAGTGACCGGGCAGGGCCATGCGCGGTCCGGCCAGCTGGTCGCGTACCGCGTCGAGGTCGGCGACGAAGCGGGCGACGCTGTACGGCCCGCGCCGCTGCGATCGCCCACAGCCGCGCTGATCCCACCGGATGACGCGGAGATGCTCGTTGAGAAGCCGGGCGAGCGGTTCGAAGTAGTCCCACATACCCGGACCACCGTGACAGAGCACCAGCGGCGGACCGTCGCCGGACTGCTCCACCCACAGTCGGCAGCCGTCGTCGGCGCGGACATCCAGGCTCATCGGGTCATTGTCGCGGTGGCGGTGGCCGTCGGGCATCGCCGGTGAGGTCCATCGCGGGGCGTAGATCCCCAGCTCCTGGCCATCCGCCTGGTGAGAACAACGAGGTGACCTGATGGGGCTTGTGGAGAGCCCGTTGCGTTGTGAGGCGCACGGCGGGTTCGGGTGGCGGTTCGGGGAAACCTACTGGTGGCGACACCGACAAGCGCTCCGGACCGACCTCACTACGGCCGGGATCTGGTGGTCGTGGACCGCTGGTTCCCGTCGACCCGGCTGTGTTCGGGCTGCCGCGCACTGGCCGAGCGGATGCCGTTGCAGGTGCGGTCGTGGACCTGCCGGTGCGGGCAGGCCCACGACCGGGACATCGACGCGGCCCGCAACATCCTCGCGGAGGGGCTCTCCGTGATTGCCTGTGGAGGCGGTGTAAGACCTCACGGGGAGTCCTCCTCTCGGACGGGCGGTCGTCGGCGAAGCAGGAACTTCCTGGGGCGACCCAGGGAATCCCGTCCCTTGGGGCGGGGAGGAAGTCAAGCCGGACCTGGGTGCCCAGTGGTCAATCTGGTAGGTTCTTGATGATGGCTTCGGTGACAGCCTTGGTGCTGGCGCTGCCGCCGATATCCCGCGTCAGCAGCCCTTGTGCCGTGGTCGCCTCGATCGCGGCGTTTATCTTCCTGGCCTCGTCGGGCAGGCCGAGATGGGTCAGCATCATCGCTGCGCTGCCAATGGCGCCGATGGGATTGCAGATTCCCATCCCGGCGATGTCGGGCGCGGACCCGTGAACCGGCTCGAACATGCTCGGGTACCGCCGTTCCGGATTGAGATTCGCACTCGGGGCGAGGCCGAGGCTACCCGCGAGAGCGCTGCCGAGGTCGGAAAGGATGTCCGCGTTGAGATTGGACGCGACGACGACCGAGAGATCCTCCGGGTGTAGGACGAACTTGGCCGCCATCGCGTCCACAAGGACGCTTTCCGTTTCGACGTCCTGATAGTCTGCGGCGACCCGCCGGAACGTGTCGTCCCAGAGGACCATACCGTACTGCTGGGCGTTACTCTTGGTGACGCTGGCCACCTTCTTGCGGGTCCTGGTGCGAGCGAGGTCGAACGCGAACCGCATGATCCGTTCGCAGCCGACCTCGGTGAACAGGGCGGACTGGACGGCAACCTCTCCGCCCGCACCGCGGGCGGAGAGGTTGCGTCCGCCGAGGCCGGCGTATTCGCCTTCGGTGTTCTCTCGGACGACGACCCAGTCGAGCTCTACGGTGTCAGCCTTCCGTAGTGGACTGGTGACGCCTGGCAGGAAAGTCACCGGCCGGACGTTCGCCCAATGGTCGAATCCCTGACAGATGCGCAGGCGAAGACCCCACAGGCTGATGTGGTCAGGTACCGTGGGCCACCCAACGGCACCGAAATAGATGGCGTCGAAGTCGCGCAACGTGTCCAGACCGTCCTCAGGCATCATGATCCCGTGCTCGGCATAGTAGTCCGAACCCCACGGGAACTCCGCCCACTGGAATCCGAAACGACCACCGGAGCGCCCTTCCAGTGCGTCAAGTACGTCCCGTCCAGCGGCGACTACCTCCCGACCGACGCCGTCGGCGGGAATGACGGCGATACGGAAGTGGTGCTGATTGCTCATGGCAACTCCGGCCTCGTGGTAGATGGTAGGCACAAATCAGTGAACCCGGATGCTCGATAGGCGTCCAACACCGCTATCCGATCGGATGCATTGGTCCAGCCTATGATTCCTGCTGCACTACGCCTCGCAGCTGTGGGTGTGCTCGGCCGTCATGCGCTGCGTACCGGCGAAGGCCTTGACGGTGCGGGGCCGCCCCAACTTGATCCGGTCGAGGGCCTTGATCCTGTCCTTCTTGCTCCGATCGCGCCACGTGTCGTCGTCGGTGTCGAAGGAGAGCGGCTGCAGGTAGTCCACGGGGTCGATGACCCACCGCACGTGCGGCCGGTCGGCATCCGGCACACCCATGAGGTTCATCTGCTCGAGGTAGCCGGCGTACACCGCCAGGGAGCAGCCCTCCCGAGTCCGGGTGCCCGACGTCAGGTGGTTCGGCACGTAGATGCGGGGACGGACGATCGACTGGTAGTGGATGAGGTCGCGCAGACCGTTGTTGGTGTAGTTGGCGGTCGATGCCGTTGCCAGATGCAGGTCGGTCTGGGGCAGCGACGCGAGGCGGCCCCGGATGCGCTCGCCATCCTCGGGGGTGCCGGGCCAGCCGTTGCCGATGCCCTCCTTCAGCGCGCCTGCGGTGTTCTGCCACCCGAAGCTGAAGTTGCTGCCGTGCCGCAAGGTGATGTGGAAGTAGATACTCACGGTGCCGCCGGAGCCGCCGCCGGTGCGCAGGTTCATCTGCCCGGGCTGCGGGTTGGACCCCGGGGTCAGCGAAGTCCCCGACGGAAAGAGGGCCGAGTCGCGCGGGTCGACGAGAATCTCGGTACGCGGCGGCGGGTACTCCGGGTCCTGCGGCACCGCGACCGAGTGCAGGTGCCGGAAGGCCACCACCTGAGCGAAGGGTTCGAGTACGTCGAGCCGGACCATCTCGGTACCGGGAACGGAGTCGGCGCTGGTGACCGGCACGGTCCGCAGGACGGCGTCAGAGGGGATCCGGGTCTGCGGATCGGTGTTGACCAGCGGGTCAGCCTTCAGCCGAGCAAAGTCGGCGGCCAGCACGGCGCAGGTTTCCTCCGAGGCGTAGATGGTTGCACCGGTCATGGCCGCGATGTAGGCCGCGTTGTCGGCATGGTCGCCGTGCCCGTGGCCGAGCAGAACAGCGTCAGGCCGGGCATCGACGAGGTCGGCGATCACCAGCGGAGTACGGCCACGCTCCACCTCCAGCCGGCTGATGAACGTGTCGAGGTACAGCAGGCGGCCGCCGACCGCGACGGCGAACGACGAGTTGGACAGCCACGATGCGACCACGCGCTCCTCGGGCAGGGCACCGGTCTGAGGGTCGACGTTCTCCGGGCCGAAGAGCCGCAGCCGGGCAGCGATGCCGGCGTCCGAGAGGCGCCTACCGCCGCCCTTGGACGGGCTCCAGCCGGTGCCGAGCTTGGTCGCCAGTGCCGGTTCAGTGACGATTGCCGAGCCGACGGCGGCGCCCGACAGCGCGGTGGCCGAGGCGAGGAACAACCTTCGTTTCATCGGATTCCTCTCATTGCCTGGTGCAGGCATGGAGTAGGGACGGGGTGCAGGCATGGAGTAGGGACGGGGTGCGGGGACGGGGTGCGGGTCGGAGCTGAGATCGACTCACTCAACCAATGTGATCGTCGCCACGTCCAAGACCGGTGTCCTCTCGACGCGATAGCGCGGCCCTATGGGTCGTGGCGACGTGCGTCACCTGGCCCGACGTGCGTCGAGCCGGCACCGGCTTCAGCGTCAACCGGTGAGATGGTCCAGGGCTATCCGTCGTCCGATCTCGGTGAGCAGCTCAGCGGCATCCGACTGGCATCGGTCGAGGTCGGGGTCGATACTGGCGAGCGGGTAAGCGCCAGCAAAGCCGGCGGCAGCGAGGTCGGCCGCATCGAGCGTCGACTGGCCGGCCACCGCGACGACCGGCACACCTGCGGCGTGCGCCGCTGCCGCAACCCCCACCGGAGTCTTCCCGGCCAGGCTCTGCTGATCGAGGCGCCCCTCTCCGGTAATCACCAGACGGGCGCTGGTCAGGGCCGTGGCGAAGTCGGTCAGGTCCAGGAAGACCTCGATACCCCGGCGAATGGTCGCACCGAGTGCCAGGGCGGCGAATCCGACGCCGCCGGCGGCCCCAGCCCCGGGCGCTGCGGCCAGCCCCGCACCGGCTGCCTGTCCGACTGCTGTGGCGAACCGGCTCAGAGCCTGCTCAAGCAGGTTGACCTGCGCGGGGTCGGCACCCTTCTGCGGTCCGTACGTGGCGGCCGCGCCTCGGCTACCAAGCAGGGGATTGTCAACGTCGGCGGCCACCGTCACCGAGACACCACGCAACAGGTCGTGCACGGGATTCAGATCGACGGAGGCTACCTCGGCGAGCCGGCGACCGCCGCGCGGAATGTTCTGCTGATCGCGGTCGAGCACCCGGGCGCCCAGCGCCTGCAGCAGGCCGGCTCCGCCATCGGTGCTGGCGCTGCCACCCAGGCCGATGACGAGGTGACGGCAGCCGCTGCGGACCGCTGCGACGATGACCTGCCCGAGTCCGTACGACGAGGCGTCCAAGGGGGCGGGAACGCCGTCGGGTAGCTGGCTGAGCCCGCACGCGTCGGCGAGCTCGACGACCGCCACCTCGCCGCGGACCGCGTAACTCGTTCGTACGGTCTGGCCGGTCGGCCCGTCGACCTCCACCGGAACCAGGTCGAAGCCGACATCTGACAGGAGCGCGACGGTGCCGTCGCCGCCATCGGCCATCGGACGGCACTCGACCTGGACGCCGGGTCGGACGGCCCGTAGCCCGGCACGCAGCGCCAGAGCGACGTTCGTCGCGTCGAGTGACCCCTTGAACTTGTCCGGTGCCACGAGACACGTCGTCCTGGTGGTGGGCATGTCGGCCTCCCGCTGCTGGTGGACAGGGCTGCCGGGTGGACCGGAAGCCTCACCAACCTTGGGTGGACCCGGGTGCGGCGTCCAACACGCACGATCTACCCCTCTCATAGGTGCGGCCTATGAGATCGGCTGGATGATCCGTCACCTGGCGTGCGGGCATGGCGGCCGGGCCGGGCACCGCGCTGTTCAGCGCGTCGGTGCGGGCGTCGACGGGCCGCACACGTCGGCCTGGTCGGTCAGGCCGCCGGCTGGTCGAGCCGCTCGTCGCGGTACCTCCGGGCGATGTCGATGAATGCCCGCGCGGCGGGCGTCAGCTGGGTGCGGCGACTGACCAGGACGATCCGCAGGTACGCCGTGGGGCGGATCGGCAGCACGTCCGCCCCGGCCCTGATCGCGAGATCCTTCCACGCGGCGGGCAGGATCGCATCGGCCACCCCGGCGAGGACGAGGGGAAGGATGGACGTCCGGTGGGCGACCTCGGCGACGAGCCGGGCCTGACTTCCCTGCGCCAGGATGTGATCGACGAGCTGTCGCATGAGGGAACCGGGCTGGGAGGCGATGAGCCGGTGTCCGTCGAAATCGTCGGCGGTGACGTGGTCGCGGCCATGGAAAGGGCCACCGGGAGCGGTGAACAGCATCAAAGGCTGGTTCTCCAGGGGCACGACGTCGAGCTCGGCGACCCGGACGATGTCGGGCGCGCCGAGCAGGCCGATCTCGACGGCACCGGTACGCACCGCGTCGATCACCTCGTCCGGTACGAAGGCGGCGTTGACGCTGACAGTGACGTCGGGGTGAGCGGCGGCGAACCGCTGCATGATCGGTGCCAGGGGCTCGATGCCGGCGGACGGCATCGAGGTGACCTCAACCCGGCCTCGGGCCACCCCCTTGATGGCGTCGATGGTGGCCTGTGCGGTCGCCAGGTCGCGGATGACCTGCCGGGCCGGACCGATCAGCTGCTTGCCGGCGTCACTGAGCACCACGCCGCGTCCGACCCGGTGGAACAGCGCGACGCCCAGCTCGCGCTCCAGTCCGGCGATGGCCTGTGACAGTGACGGTTGCGCGATGTAGAGCTTCTCGGCTGCCTTGCCGAAGCCTTCAGCGTCGACGACTGCGAGGAAGTATCGGAGCTGGCGGGCGTCCATCGCGCGTCAGCACCGGCTGCCGGTACGGGTCTGGGGCAGCTGAGAATGCCTCCCGGTCGGTGCCGCCCTTCTCAGGCTGCAATCTGTCATGCGCGCGCACCCTTCGCTGATTCTCATGATCAGATCGGCCTGACCTGGCGATATGCAACCAGGTGGCGGCCGATAGGTCCAGACCCCGTTCGGGATTCGTTAGATAGGCGCTGGCTACGAGTGGGAAGTGTCGACCGAGGGTAGCGGCCGACGGTCGATCGAACGCCGCAGCCACGTCCGCGCCGCCACGAGCCGTACGGTTTCGGCGGGAACCGGCGGGTGGCCGCGCCGAAACTACCGGTCCGTCAATGGCCGCGGCCCATCCGCGCTTCTGTCTGCTATGGGCGCTTTGGGCGTTTGATTCGCAGTTTCGCGCGCGCGATCGCTGAGGGCTCCTCGATAGGTCGTGCCTATGAATGAGATCGATGCAGCGTCTTGGACGTCACTATGTCGGCCGAGTTAACTGTTGTGCTGCAGGACACAGTCAGCTCTGGAGGAATCACGTGCCCAGATCCCCACCACCGGCCGACCAGGAGAAACAGGCCGGCGCGTCCGCGCCCGTCCGAGAACTGGATCGCCGCCGACCCCCGACTGGCGTGTCAGCGCGCCGACGAACGGTCCCGACCGTTCCCACCACCACGGCCACCAACCAGAGCCAGTCGCCTAGCCGACGAGTCCAAGGGAGTCCTGTATGGTCCATCCGTCCCCGCTGCGCGCCGACCCGGAACGAGCCGTCCCGCCCTCCGACGAACGGCCCGACACGCTGCTCAGCGTGTCCCACGCCTCGATCGGCTACTGGGTCAACGGCACGTTCGCCCGAGCTGTGGCAGACGTGAGCTTCGACGTCACCGCTGGCGAGACGATCATGTTGATCGGCCCGTCCGGATGCGGAAAGTCGACCCTTCTCAAGACCATCGCGGGGTTCCTCGAACTCGCTGACGGCACGATCACCGTGGCCGGTCGACGCACACTCGCCCCCGGGCCGGACCGGGCGGTCGTCTTCCAGGAGTTCGACCAGCTGTTCCCCTGGCGTGACGTACTCGACAACGTCGCATACCCGTTGCGTCGCAACGGTCGTAAGAGGTCCGACGCGGACCAGCAGGCGCGCCGCTACCTCGAGATGATGGGGCTGAGTCGAGCCCTCGACCGCCACCCCCACCAGCTCTCGGGCGGAATGAAGCAGCGGGTGGCGATCGCGCGCGCCTTCGCGCTGGAGCCGGTCATGCTGCTGATGGACGAGCCGTTCGGGGCTCTGGACGCGCTCACCCGGGCCCGCCTGCAGGCGGAGCTCAACGCCATCGCGAAACGAACCGGGGTCACCATCCTGTTCGTCACCCACAGCATCGAGGAGGCAATTGTTCTCGGTGACCGGGTCGTCGTTCTGACCGACCCGCCTTCGGTGGTCCGTGAGACCGTCCAGATCACCGACGAAGCCAAGGTGGTGGGTTCAGAGGAGTACCGCAGCGTACGGACACATCTGGGCAGCCTGCTGCACCGGGACGGGAAGGGGGCTGACGAGGATGTCGCTGAGTTCACCGACTGAACAATCGACCATCACCCGTACCGAGGGGGACGTCCCGGCCGCGCCGTCGGCCGACGCCGCCCCACCGCGCAGTGTCAGGGACTGGCGGTGGGGGGCGATGCCGGTGTGGCTGCGCCGGGTTCTCGTCGTCGTCCTGCTGCTGACCGGGTGGCAGCTCTACGTCACGATATCGGGCGTCAACCCTCTGCTGTTCTCCTCACCCGCAGACGTGGGTCGGGCCCTGGTCGCGGGTTTCCAGAACGGTGAACTGCTGCGATCGACCGGCACCACCATGCGGGTCCTGTTGCTCGGCATGCTGTTCGGCAGCCTCATCGCCGTCGTGCTGACCACGCTCGCGGTGTGGACGCGCTTCGGTGAGGACGTACTCGTCGTCTTCTCCTCGATGCTGAACCCACTGCCGTCGATCGCCGTGCTGCCGCTGGCGATCCTGTGGTTCGGGCTCAGTGAGACGGCTCTGGTGTTCGTGGTCGCCAACGCGGTGATCTGGCCGATCGCAATCAATGTCAACACCGGCTTCCGGACGGCGAACCGGACGATCATAGCGGTCGGCCGCAACATCGGGCTCAAGCGCTGGCGCATGATCTCCGAGGTACTCTTCCCGGCCGCCCTGCCACACACGATCTCGGGAGTCAAGACTGCCTGGGCCTTCGGCTGGCGCACCATCGTCGCCTCCGAACTCGTGTTCGGCGTCGCAGGAGGCGGGGGTGGCCTCGGCTACTTCATCAACAACAGCCGCTACTACCTTGACATCCCCGACGTCTTCGCCGGCCTGGTGACGATCGCGGTCATCGGCCTACTGATCGACATGGTCTTCATTCTGATCGAGCGGCGCACTGTCGTTCGATGGGGAATGAAGACATAGCCGGTCCGCCAACCTGTCGGAATCCGGTTCCCGCCACCACTGTAGGTGGAACACACTGTCCGCCCGACCCTCCGTCCAATATCAGCAGACAAGGTGGGGATCACCCTATGATTTCAGCTAGTTCTCGAGCCGCTCGGCGATCCCGATATGTTGCCGCGACCGCTCTGGCCGCACTTTTGTCGACCTCGGCCGCATGCGGTTCCAACGACGCCGACGTGCAGGCCGGCGACGGTATGCCGGCCAAGGTGACGATTGCGTACCAGCCGGGCCTGTCATACGCTCCGCTCATTCTACTCAAGCAGAACGGCACCCTGGAGAAGGAGTTTCCCAACACGACCTTCGAGTGGACGGAGCTATCGTCGAGCGCGGCAGTGCAGGACGGCATGATTTCAGGCGACATCCAGGTCGGCGCCGGAAGCGCGGCACAGATGATCCTGGCCCGGGACAAGGGGGTCGACTGGCGGTACCTGGCCTCGCTCAACGACGCGGAACTTTGGCTGATGGCCAAGGACGAACGGCTCACGTCGCTCAGTGATTTCACGTCCTCCGACAAGATTGCGATGCCCTCGCTGACGTCGATTCAGGCGTTGGTCCTTCGAAAGGGAGCCCAAGACCAGCTCGGCGACGCCGAAGCGCTCGACACGAACATCGTGCCCATGTCCCATCCGGATGGCTTGCAGAACCTGGTGAGCGGACAGATCGCCGCGCACCTGACCTCACCGCCGTTCCAGTTCGACGAGCAGGATCAGGGCATGCGTGTCGTGCTGAAGAGCAGCGACCTCTTCGGGCCGATCATGTTCAACGGTGTATTCATGATGAACGAGTACTACGAGCAGAACACCGAGTTCTCGACCCGGCTCTACTCGATCCTGGAAGAGCAGATCGCCGCGCTCGCGGACGACCCGGCGGCGGCGGCGGCTGAGCTCTCGGCGAACTCCGGTGGCAAGACCACACCTGAGAGCTTCGAGAAGTACCTCACCAACCCGGCGATCACCTACACCACCGAGCCGCACGGTCTTCAGGACATCGCCGGTTTCATGGAGGAAATCGGAATGATCTCGGAGACACCGGACAGCTGGAAGGACCTCACCTTCCCCACCGTCCACGAGAGCGCCGGCAGCTGACGCCACAACCCACCCGCCATACGGTCAGACGAGCCGTCGGCGACCGCCGACGGCTCGTCTGACGCACTGGCCACCCAGAGGACCGATACGACTGACCCGGCCTGATCCGGCTGCGGAATCAGCTCGGCCTGTCCGGTGATCGGGCCGCGCGGCCGACCAACTCGACCGCGCACCCGATCAGACGGTGATCGGGCCGCGGTGCAGCCAGTCAACCAGCTCCGGTACGGCGAGCTTGGCGACCTGCTCCTCGTAGCGCCGCAGGTCGCCGTCGTCGAGCAGGTCACGCCACTGGCCGGTGGCGCCCCGGTTGAAGAACTGCTTCGGGTCCCGCCACATCGCCAGGACGGGGGCGAATTCCTTGGCGCGGCTGCGCATGGAATCGAAGGTGGCCGCCTGCACCAGCTCCGGCCAGCGCTGTTCGGGCACCTCGATGTCGAGCTGTTCGGCGATCGCCCGCATCTGGCCCTCAAGGTCGGACTTCAGCTCGTCGTAGTGCAGGAGCAGGACGTTTGACCGGTCACGCTCCGCCCAGAAACCCGACATGTGGTGCAGCATCGACGGCAGGCCGATCTGCACGTCGGGGTGTTCCATCCAGGCCCAGAACCGATCGTACTCGGATTCCAGCTGCGGTGGCGCGTCGTCGGTGAGCTCGCCGGTCAGGTCGTCGTTGCCGACCGCCGCGTCGCGTAGCGCCAGGACCACGTCGTAGTCGGTGTTCTGGAAGTGCGCGTCCCAGGACAGCGCGACGTCACGCGGATCCCGGCCGACGGCGATGTAGTTGACCTCGTCGTGGATCGGCAGTCCGTCGAACGGGGTGTGGGTCTTGATGATGCGTCGGTGCTGCTGCGCCTCGTAGAACGCGAACACGTCGGCCTGGCTGCGGGTCTTCATGTCGGGCCAGATGGTGATGTCGTCCAGCCGGCCGGGCAGCTCCGGCGTCTGGAAGATCAACAACGCGCAGATCGTCTGGGTCCACGTGGTGCCGCACTTGGCGGGTGTCGAGATGACGATGTCACCCGGGCGAAAGGGAAACCCCTGCCACCGTGCACTGTCCATGATCGCGTTCTGGTACCGCTCGGTCGGTTCGCGCACCGTTCCTCCAGTTGCATCAGTCGTCGTCCCGTCTGGACGATCGACTCTACTATGTAGGGTATCGGTGCGAATCGGCCACAAAAGGACACCGGTGCCGCGACGGAGGGCAGGCACCGGGGTCCGGTCCCAACGTTTACCGGGCGTGGCCTCAGTTGTTCCGGAAGGCGTTACGCCGGGCCCGTAGCGTCACCAGCCCGACCACCAGCACCACCAGGATGGCGAGCACCAGCATCGCGACCGCGACGCGGATCAGCCACGCCCATCCGTCGGCGGACGCGACCCCCTCGGCATCCGACGCCGCAGCTGCCGGCGGTGGCGGCGGTGACTGGGCCGGCGTGGCCCGTACGTCGATGATCGCCTCGCCCGCGTACGGGGTCGGCGCGGTGACCGTCACCTGCCAGTCGCCCGGCTGGAGAATCGGGCCGGTGGAGTAGAACCCCTGCCCCTCACCGGACGGCTGCACCTGCATCGGGCCGACCGTCTGGCCGTCCGCACCGGTGGCGGTCAACACCAGCCGGATCGCCTCCGCCGGCCGGTTGCCCGCCGAATCGGTGACCTCGATGGTCACCCCCAGCGCACCGTCGCTGGCCACGTCCAGATCGAGTTGCCCGGTCTGCGCCGCCGCCGGGCCGGCCGCCGGCAGGATCACCAGCAGTAGGCCGACCAGCACCACGGCGAGCCCACTAATCAGCCGCATAATCACTCCTCGTACGGAAAAAGGGTCGGCCCCGCCCCACCCACGGACGCAGGCGGGACGGGGCCGACCACCATCAGAGTTGCTGGTCCGGATCGATCCGGGTCGGGTCTTCCGCGAGCCGACCCGCACCGGTCACCGGCTTACCACCGTTGGCCTGCACTCCGGCCGCGCTGGCCGTGCCGCCGAGGCGCACGATCATCGCGTCCGCGTCGCGGACCATGGTGTCCCGCACGTCGGTGTCGGTCACCAACGCCGGGTCGGTGGCGAGGGCCTTGAAGGCGGTCAACTGCTGCACCGCCCGCTTGTCCTTGCCTTCGGCCTCGGACAGCCGCGCCGCGTCCAGCTTGTTGGACAGCTTGCGGTGCGCGAGGTTGGACAGCTGCCCGGTCGCCTTGAACCGGTCGATCAGGCTCTGCATGTCCCGGAACGACGTGGTCACGAAGAACCGGACCGTCGAGGCGGTACGGTTGCCCGCCTTGTCGGTCGCCGTCACCGTCAACTCGTGCATCCCCAGCGGCAGGTCGTACATGGCCTGCAGCGTGTTGTTGGCGTACGGCTGGCCGTTGAGCGTGCCGACCACGGTCGCGATACCGGAGGTCGGGTCGACCGCCTGCCACGACACCCGGACGTCCTGGCTGTCGCCGTAGAGCTGACCGTCGGCCACGCCGGAGATCAGCAGCGTCGGCTTCGTGCCGTCGATCTTGACCACGGCCGACTTGAGCGCCTCGACGTTGCCGACCGCGTCGGTGGCCCGGTACAGCAGCTCGTGCTCGCCGTCACCACTGATCGCCACCGGCTCGGTGTACGGCGTCCAGTCACCACCGTCGAGCGACCACTCCAGCAGCGCCACGCCGGAACCGGCGTCGGTGGCCGCCAGCACCACCGGGATGGTGCCGTCGTGCCACCCGTTGTCGTTCGCCGGGGCGAACTCCGCAGAGCTGACCGGCGCCGTACCGTCGATCTTGAACGTGACCGACCCGGCCTCCTCGACGTTGCCGGCGGCGTCGGTGGAGCGGAACCGCAGCTCGTGCTCGCCGTCGCCGGTCACCGTCACCGGCGCGGTGTACGTCGTCCAGCCGGTCTCGTCGTCGAGCGAGTACTCGGTGCCCGCCACCCCGCTGCCGCCGTCGTTGTCGGTGGCGGCCAGGGTGACCGTGACGTCACCCGGGTACCAGCCGTCGACCGGCTCGCCGGACCCGGTGACGGTCGCGCTGGTCACCGGTGCGGTGGTGTCCTCCTCCGTCGACGGGGTGGTCAACCGGAAGTAGTCGAACGAGACCGGCTTCGACGCCGTCTGGTTGCCGCTGAGGGTGAACACCCCGATCTTCGGGTTGGCCCCGACCGCCGTGCTGGTCAGCGACTCGAACGCCGTCCAGGTGGTGCCGTCCGCCGAGTACTCGGCTGTGAAGACGTCACCAGCCCGGGACACCCGCAGGTACCACACCCCGGAGGTCAACCCGGTGACCTGCGGCTGCGGGTTCTGGACCACGGCGTCGATCTCACTGCGGAACTCGATCCGCCGGCTGACCGCCGAGCCTGCCGAGTTGTCCGTGACGAAGTCCAACTTCAGGTAGTTGTCGTCGTCGGCGTACACGAGCAGACCGCCCTGCTGGTACTGCTCGTTCAGCAGGCTGCCGTCGACTTTCGTCTCCATCGTCCAGTCGCCCTCGGGGGCGGTCTGCAGGATGAAGTTCGTCGGCCCGGTGTTGTCCCCGGTGTAGATGTCCCCGTTGGGCACGTCGATGGTCAACGCCCCGTCGGCGACCCGGTACGCGGCCGCGTCCTCCCGAACGATGGCGTCCCACCGGCACTTGTCCAGCGCGTCGCCGTCGAACTCGTCGGAGGCCTCGACCGGCCCGTCCGGCGCGTCCGGCGTGAACTGGAACCAGTCGAACAAGGCGTCGACCACCGGCGCCTCGGTGCCACCGTTGAGGGCGAACACCCCGACCTGCGGGTTGACGATGCCGGCCAGCGCCGCCGACCGACCGACCGGGGTGAACGTCTGCCCGTCGGCCGACATGGCCGCCGTGACGTTCGTGCCGTCGCTGGTCAACCGCAGGTAGATGGTGTCACCGGCGGGTGCGTCGGTGGCGTCGGCACCCTCGTTGCGCGGCGTACCGGCGGTCTCCCGGATGAACTCCACCCGGCGGGAACCGTTGTAGAGCAGATCCACCTTCGCGTAGTTGGCGTCGTCGCCGTAGAGCAGCAGACCCGCCTGCTGGTAGTTGGCGGTCACCGGCAGGGTGACCTTGGTGGTGGCCTGCCAGGCACCGGACGGCACCGGCTGCAGCACCAGGTTGGTGGCGTCGTTGCGGGAGCCGTACAGGTCACCGACGCCGGTCGGCAGCCGCAGTACGCCGTCGGAGACCGAGTAGAGCTGGTTCTCCCGGACAATCGTCCACCGGTCGCGGTCCAGCTCGTCGCCGAGGAAGTCGTCCGAGCGCGCCCCGAAGCAGGACGTGTTCGGTGCCTCCACCCGGATCTGGGTGTACGCCGAGGACTGCGCGCCCCGGGCGTCGGTCACCGTCAGCACGGCGGTGAACGTCCCCGGTACGGCGTACGTACGGCTGGCCTCCAGCGTGTCGGCGGTGCCGCCGTCACCGAAGTCCCAGGCGTACGTCAACGGGGTGTCGCCTTCGGCGTCGGTCGCCGTACCGGTGAACGCGACGGTGACCGGCGCGGTGCCGGACGTCGGGGTCGCGGTCACGGTGACCTGCGGCGGCGCGTTGTCGGTCACGCCCCGGCCGATGAAGTCCATCCAGTTGACGTTGAACAGCGAACCGGTGCCGCCGGCCGGGTCCCGGGCGACGAAGAACAGCGTTCCGCTGTCCAGCGCGCCGGTGACCGGTGCGGTGACGTTGGTCCAGGACTGCCAGCCCCCGGTGCCCGGTACGGTGGCCGTGGCCACCAGCGGACCGTCGGCCGCGTCGGCCCGGACCTCGATCCGACCGCCGTTGGCCGCCGAGGCGACCCGGAACCGGATCTCGTCGATGCCGGTCAGGCTGGCCGGGTCGACCGACCACCAGTCGCCGTCCTCGATGAATCCGATGTTGTCGCCGCCGCCGGCCGGGTCGCTGGAGGCTTCCACCTGGACGCCCGGGTCGCCGCCGCCGGTGGCGTCCGCCACCCGCCCGGTGACCGTGTAGTACTCGGCCTGCTTGCGCTTGGGCTGCAGCAGCTCGATCGCCCGGCCGGTGAGCGGCCCGGCGCCGGCGACGCCGCCGTTGTCGGTGTAGGTGGCCTCGAAGACGGTGAAGACGTCCGCTTCGGCGCCGTGACCGTCGGCGAGCTGGGTCTGCACCACGCCGGAGCAGCCGGTGTGCTGGTCCAGCGGGTGGGCGTGCTCGTCGTGGCCGAGCAGCACCTGCAGCTGCACCCGGTCACAGTCGATCTCGCCGTCCTCCGGGTCGGTGACGGTGATGGTGTACTCGACCTGGTCGCCCCAGTTGAAGAAGCCACCGGCCGGCGGGAAGGTGATTTCCACCGTCGGCGCGGTGTTGCCGACCGTCACCGGTACGTTGGCCACCGCGGTCCGCCCGTTCGGGTTGGTCACGGTGAGCTGTGCGGTGTAGCTGCCCGCCTCGGCGTACGTGTGGCTCGGGTTGGCCTGGTCCGAGGTGGCACCGTCACCGAACGTCCACGCGTAGGTGAGGTCCCCGCCGTCGGGGTCCCGGGAGCCGGCGCTGGAGAACTGCACGGTCAGCGGTGCCGGCCCGGAGGTCGGGGTGGCGCTGGCCTGGGCGATCGGTGCGCGGGCCCCGGCGATGTAGTCGATCCGGTAGACCCCGGAGTCGTCGTTGTTGCCGCCGAAGCCGCTGCCCCATTCGATCATGTACAGCGCGCCGTCCGGGCCGAACTCGAAGTCCATCGGCCGGATGAAGCTCATCCCGGTCAGCAGCTGGTTGATGTCGATCAGTTCGGTGCCGTCGGCACTGACCTGCATCGTGTACATCTTCGACTGGTTCCACTCACCGAGCAGCGCCTTGCCGTCGTAGTAGGCCGGCCACTTGCGGTCGGAGACCAGATCGGCGTCGTAGCGGTAGACCGGGCCGCCCATCGGCGCGCCACCGCCACCGATTTCGGGGTAGCGCGGGTCGCCGCTGTAGCCGTAGTCGACGGTGGCCGGGATCGCCGGCGGCAGGTTGGTCAGGCCGGTGTTGTTGGGGGAGTCGTTCACCGGGGCCGAGCAGTCGAACTTGGCGCCGCTCGGGCCGGACGGGAACTGGTAGTCGTTGTACGCCTCGTTCGTCCCGGTGCAGTACGGCCAGCCGTAGTTACCGGGAGTGTCGACGATGTTCCACTCGACCAGACCCCGCGGGCCCCGGTTGGGGTTGTCCGAGTTGGCGTCCGGGCCGTAGTCGGCGACGTAGAGCGTGTCGGTGGCCGGGTCGATGCCCATCCGGAACGGGTTACGGAAGCCCATCGCGAAGATCTCCGGGCGGGTCTGCGCGGTGCCCGGTGCGAACAGGTTGCCCTCCGGGATGGTGTACGTCCCGTCGTCCTCCGGGTGGATCCGGATCACCTTGCCGCGCAGGTCGTTGGTGTTGCCGGAGGTCCGCTGCGCGTCGTAGTCCTGCCGGCCGGCCCGCTCGTCGATCGGGGTGTAGGCGCTCGACTCGAACGGGTTGGTGTTGTCCCCGGTGGCCAGGTACAGGTTGCCGTCGCTGTCGAAGGCCATGGTGCCGCCGGCGTGGCAGCAGGTGTTGCGTTGCGTGTCGACCTGCAGCACGACCTTCTCGCTCGCCAGGTCGATGCTGTCGCCGACGACGGTGAACCGGGACAGCAGGTTGCGGGCGACGCCGTCGTTGCGGGCGTAGTAGAGGTAGACCCAGCCGTTGTCGGCGAAGTCCGGGTCGAGCCGGATGCCGATCAGGCCGTCCTCGTTGCCGGTGAACACGTCGAGGTCGATCGCGGTGACCGTGCTGCCGGTGTCCGGCTTGACGATCTGCACCCGGCCGTCGCGCTCGATGTAGAAGACTCGCCCGTCCGGAGCTACGTCCAGCTCCATCGGGTTGCTGGTGTTGCTGTCCAGGGTGATCTTCTCGAAGCTCTCGGTCAGCGACGCGCCGCAGTCGGACTCGACGACGCCGGCCACCGACTGGATCCCGCCGAGCAGGTGCGTCAGGAACTCCGGTTCGGCGAACGACTCGTCGGTGTGACCCATCCCGGTGTACCAGGCGCGGCCGCCGTCGTAGTCGCGGCACCAGGCGATCGGGTGGTCGGCGCCCATCGCGCCGGAGCCGACCGAGTAGCTGGACTCGTCCAGGCTGGCCAGCACGTGCACGTCGCCACGCGGGTTGGTCCGGAAGTTGTACCACTCGTCGTAGCGGGACCACTCGGCCGGCAGCCCGGCGGTGGCCGGGTGGGCGTTGTCCTCCACCTTGACCGTGGCGGTCTGGTTGGCCGGGTGGCTGGCGAAGTAGGCACCGACGAGTTCGCCGTACCAGGGCCAGCTGTACTCGGTGTCGGAGGCGGCGTGGATGCCCACGTACCCGCCGCCGGCCTGGATGTAGCGCTCGAACGCGGCCTGCTGGTCGGGGTCGAGGACGTCACCGGTGGTGGAGAGCCAGATCACCGCCCGGTAGTTGGCCAGGTTCTCGTCGGTGAAGGCGGCGCTGTTCTCGGTGGTGTCGACGGTGAAGTTGTTGGCCGCGCCGAGCTGCTGGATCGCGGCGATACCGGCCGGGATCGAGGCGTGCCGGAAGCCGGCGGTCTTGGAGAAGACCAGGACCGAGTACGGGTCGTCGACTGCGGCCGGCGCGGGCTGCTCGGCCGGGGTACCAGGGGTGGTCGGGGCGGCCTGCGCGGCGGGGGCGCCGAGCAGCATTGTGGACAACATGGACAGTGATAGCAGTGCGGCGGTGATGGGGCCACGCGGAGCATGGCGTCGGCGGGTTCGGGACACGGGGTCTCCTCGTCCTGGTGAACAGGGGTGCCGGGTCGACCCGGCCGATGGCCTTCCCGTCGTGCTCGGTGAACGTGCTGCCACGACGCGTTCACCGATGTTTTGTTAAGCCGTTGGACAAATTAGGGACTGCCGGCTCTGTTTCCGGCAAGAGTTGAATATGTAACGGTTTTATAACCGAGGTCACGCGCAACACCCCGCCGGCGGTCGTTGCGACACCGGCGGGGTGTGAAAAGGGCAGGTCGGCGGCCTTGTCGTGGCCGCCCCAGGGTCGAGCGTGGAGCGGCCCGGCGGGCGTTACACCCCGAGACGATCTGGGCGTGCGACGGTCACATCCGAAGCTGCGGCCAGTCCAGGACGTCGGCGGCCAGCCCCGCGACCGTCGCGAGCAGGCCCAACCGGGCCTGGCGCAGCCGCTGGTCCTCGGCCATCACGAACACGTCGTCGAAGAAGGCGTTGACCGGGTCGGTCAACCGGCCGGCGATCTCGGTGAACCGGTCCAGATCCACAGTGTGGTCCAGATCGGCCTGCACCTGCTTGACCATCTCGTGCAGCCGTACCTCGGCCGGCTCGGTGAGCAGCGCCGGGTCGTAGCCGGCCGGCACCTCGGCCGGCACGATCCGCCGGGCCCGCTGCACCGCCTCGGCCAACGCCCGGAACTGCGCGTCGCCGAGCAGCCGGTCCAACTGGGCCAGCAGCCGGTCCACCAGCTGCGGCCGGTCGGCGTGCGGCAGCACCGCCCGGACCCGGTCCACCGGCTGACCCTCCTCGGTGAGCAGCTGCTCCAGCCGGCGGGTCAGGAACTCGCCGATCTCGGCCAGCACCGCGTCGTCGACCGGCACCGGCTGACGCCGGGCCGTCAGCGCCAGCCCGGCGGCCAGCGAGACCCCGGCCAGCCCCGGCTGGCTGCGGTGCACCGCCAGCAACCCCAGCACCGCCCGCCGGATGGCGAACGGGTCACTGCTGCCCGTCGGCATGCCGACCGTGGCGGCCAACCCGGTCACCAGGTCCAACCGGTCGGCCAGCGACAGCACCGCGCCGGGCAGCGACTGCGGCAACTGGTCCCCGGTGCTGCGCGGCAACTCCGCCTCGAAGACCGCCTCGGCGACCTCCGCCGACTCGCCGGCGTGCGCCGCGTAGTCGCGGGCCATCACCCCGGCCAGGCTGGTCATCTCGGTGACCAGCTGCGAACCGAGATCGAACTTGACCAGCTCGGCGGCCCGGGCCAGCGTCCGCCGCTCCACCTCGGAGAGCGTGACCAGCTCGGCCAACTCCCCGGCGAGCCCGGCGATCCGGTCGGCCCGGTCGGCCATCGACCCCAGCTTGTCGGTGAAGGTCAACCGGTCCAGCCGCGACCGCAGCTCGGCCACCGGGGTCGCCCGGTCGGCCCGGTAGAAGAACGCCGCGTCCTCGTAGCGGGCCCGCAGCACCGCCTCGTTGCCGGCCCGCACCAGGTCGGTGTCGATGGCGCCGTTGGCGACCGCCACGAAGTGCGGCAGCAGCGCTCCGTCGGCGCCGCGCACCGGCAGGTACCGCTGGTGCTTGCGCATCACCGTCGCCAGCACCGCCTCCGGTAGCTCCAGGTACCGCTGCTCGAAGCCGCCCAGCAGCGGCGTCGGCTGCTCGACCAGATCCACCACCTGGGTCAGCAGCCCGGCCTCGCCGGCCAGGTCGACCCGGCCGCCGACGCTGCCGGACAGCTCCCCGGCGGCGGCGGCGATGATCTCCCGGCGTTCGTCCGGGTCCACCACGATGCCGGCGTCGCGCACCGTCGTCAGGTAACTCTCCGCGTCGGCCACCGGGACCGTCGACGTGGCGGCGGTACGGTGCACCCGGGTGGTCCGACCGGCGGCCACCGTGGACACCTCCACCGGCACCACCACGTCACCCCAGAGCGCCAGCAGCCACCGGACCGGCCGGGTGAAGGCCAACTGCGGATCCCGCCAGCGCATGTTCTTCGCCGACCGCAGGCCGGTGACCACCCCGGCGAGCACCTCGGTGAGGACCTGCGCGGCCGGGCGGCCGGGCTCGTCGCGCAACACCGCCAGATGCGGTACGCCGCCGATCTCCACCTGCGCCAGCTCGCTCACCTCGACCCCCTGGGACCGGGCGAAGCCCGCCGCCGCAGGGGTGGGCGTGCCGTCCGGGCGGAACCCGGCGACGACCTTCGGGCCGCGTACCGTGCGGGTGTGGTCCGGCTCGCGGGCGGCGACCGCGTCGACGATCGCGACCAGCCGGCGCGGGGTGGCCAGCACCCGCACGTCGCCGTGCGCCAGCCGGGTGGCGGCCAGCCGGTCGGTGACCAGCTTGGCGACCTGCTGGCGGGCCGAACGCACCTCCGACGGCGGCATCTCCTCGGTGCCGATCTCGAACACCAGCTGCCGGGCCGCGTCGGCCGGTCCGCCCGACGTGTCCGCCTGTCCGGTGTCCGCCGGCCCCGCCGAGGTGTCCGCCTGGCCGGGCTGGGCCGGGGCCACCACACCGAGCGGGTGCCCCAGCTCCTGGCGTCGACGCACCCACAACTGCGCCACCTCGCCGGCGAGCCGGCGCATCCGGGCGAACTCGGTGGCCCGCTCGGCGGTGGAGACCGCGCCCCGGGCGTCGAGCACGTTGAACGCCTGCGAGCACTTGAGCACGAAGCTGTGCGCCGGCACCGGCAGCCCGGCGTCGATCATCCGCTGCGCCTCGGCGGCGTACAGGTCGAGCAGCTGCCGGTTGGTGGCGACGTCGGCGTCGTCGAGGTAGTAGCGGCTCATCTCGTACTCGCCCGGTCCGAAGATCTCGCCGTACGAGACGCCGGGCGCGTAGGCGATCTCCTTGAAGTGCCGCACCCCCTGCAGCGCCATCATGATCCGCTCGATGCCGTAGGTGATCTCCACCGACGGCACGTCCAGGTTGATCCCACCGGCCTGCTGAAAGTACGTGAACTGGGTGATCTCCAGCCCGTCCAGCCAGACCTCCCAGCCCAGCCCCCAGGCACCCAGCGCCGGCGATGCCCAGTTGTCCTCGACGAACCGGACGTCGTGCGCGGCGACGTCGATGCCGAGCGCGGCCAGGCTGCCCAGGTAGAGCTCCTGGGCGTCGCCGGGCTCCGGCTTGAGGATCACCTGGAACTGGGTGTGGGTCTGGATCCGGTTGGGATTCTCGCCGTACCGGGCGTCGTCCGGACGCACCGACGGTTCGACGTACGCGACCCGCCACGGTTCCGGCCCGAGCACCCGCAGGAAGGTGGCCGGGTTGAGCGTACCGGCGCCGACCTCGGTGTTCATCGGCTGGACCGTCAGGCAGCCCTGCTCGGCCCAGTACGCCGCGAGGCGGGCCAGCGCGTCCTGCATCGTCAGCACGATCGACTCCCAGGTTTGGTGCCGGCAGGCGACCCCGGGGCAGGGGTGTCGCGCCGGCGGCGGATGATTCCGGGCCATTCTATTTACCCGGCCACCGCCGGTTCCCCGGCCTCCGTACGTCAGTCGCCGAGCGCCTTGTCGAAGCCCCAGGAGTGGTAGGTCGAGACCGTCAGCCACGCCGACACCCGGGGATGCTCCCGGTCGGCGTAGCGGTCCCCGGTGTAGTGCCGGGCCAGCCGGTCGATGTCGGTCAGCTCCGGGTCGGGCATCAGCTCCACCGTGCCGTGCAGACTCACGTGCCGGTACCAGGAGTCGCCGTCGAGCACGGTCAGCGACACCCGGGGGTCGGTCCGCAGATGCGCCAGCCGTCTGCGCCGGCCGTCGAGGTTCAGCAGCACCCGGCCGTCGTCCCAGAGGTACCAGGTGGCGACGGTCACCGGCGCGCTGTCGCGCGGGCTCACCGTGCCCATCACCGCCGGATTGGGCCGGCCCAGCATCTCGACCATGTCCTGCGGCAGCGGGGGTCTGGCCATGGGTGGCTCCTTCCAGTCCGGTGGTAGGCGCAAGCGGCCGACGTCCGGGGCGTCGGTGCCGCTGCCGCCGACTCTACGGCCGCGCCGGCCGGGCCGTGGCCGGTGGCAGAATCCGCAGCGTGGAGCGGATCCGGCGTGGCTACGCGCGGCAGCGTCGCCGCGCCGGCGGCCAGTGGTGCGCGCTGGTCAGCCGGGTGACCGGCGACGGCGGCTGGGAGCCGGTGTTCGCCGACGACGCCGACCGGGTGGTGCCCGGCTACAGCGTGCAGAAGCTGGCGGTGGCGGTGGCCGTGCTCGACAAGGTCGACCGGGGCCTGCTGCGCCTGGACGACCGGCTCGACCTGGCCGCCCCGGACATCCTCGGCGGCAGCGGGATCTACCATCTGCACGGAGTCTGGGGCGACACCGTCACCGTCGCCAACGTGCTGACCGCGATGCTGCTGGTGTCGGACAACACGGCGGTACGGCTGTGCGGCCGGGTGGCGGCGGCCCGGGAGATCAACGAGATCCTGGCGGCGAAGGGTCTCACCCATACCCGGGTCGAACCGGTCGCCGACCCGCACCGGTTCCTCCTCGGCGTCACCACCCCCCGGGAGACCCACGACCTGCTCGTCGGCCTGGCCGGGCGGACCCTGCTGAGCGCCGGGTCCTGCCGGTTCCTGCTGCGGGTGCTGCGCGGGGCCGCCGGCTACCACGACGGCGTACGGCGGACCATGTCGTCGGCCGAGCGTGCCCGGGTGGCGACCAAGCACGGTGCCGACGTGGACGCCGACGTCAACGCGGCCGCCCGGCACGAGGTCGGGATCATCGCCGACGCGGACGGCGCGCCGGCCCTGGTGTACGCGTTCTTCGCCGACGGCCTCGACGACCCGGACAACTACGGTGCCACTCACCCGGCGGTCGAGGCGCACGCCGTTCTCGGCCGGTTGCTGCTCGACGCGGTGCCGACGGGCCGGGTGGGCGCCAGCGGTTGACCGCCCCCGCCCACCCGGCCGGTCTACACCTGGTCGCGCAGGCTTTCGGTGCGCTGCGTCACCACGGTCCGCAGCTGGTCGAGTTCGGCGGTGACCGCGTCGGCGTCGGCGCCGTCGACCGTGGCCAGGACGGCGGCCAGGCCGTCCAGCGCGGCCGTCGCCGCGCCGCTGGCGAACATCCGCTGATAGTGATCGCGGTACGCGGCCTCGTACACCTCGGTGAACGCGTCGCTGGCCAGGAACCGCTCCTTGAGCGGGTGCCCCATCGACCGACCGGGACCGCCGCCCTGCTGTGCCGTACCGCCCTGCTGCCCCGGGCCACCCGCGCCGGCGTCGCCCCGCTGGAACCCGTCCGGCGGTTCGAACCCCTCCGGCGGTTCGAAGCCCTCCGGTAGCTCGAAGCCCTCGGGCGGTGCGAACCCGGCACCGGGGTCGCCGCCCTCCTGCGCCTGCCCACCGCCGAACCGGCCGCCGCCCATGCTGACCGTGTCGTGTGGGCCGAGCGTCGCGTCGCCGCGCAACGTCAGGTTGTGGTCCCAGCTGACCACCGTGAACTTCCGGGTGGTCAGGTCGTAGTACAGGTAGTAGTTGCGGCCCGGGCCGGCCATGTCGTCGAAGTTGAGCAACAGGTTCTGCGCGGCGACGTAGCGGGCGAAGGACTCGACGTCGACGTGGTCGGCCAGTTCGGCGTCGAACTCCTCGTCGGAGGCCTCGCTCGCCCAGCGGATCAGGTTGATCACCGGCTGCAGGTCCTGACTGCCGGTCAGGTTGATCTGCTTGAAGTCGTCCTGGTACTCGATCAGATCCTCGCCCTGGTAGCTGAACGATCCGGAAGCCAGGGACTTGTAGAGCACGCCGCTGGTTCCGACCCCGGCGGCGTACTGCTCGTCGGGGTGTTCGACGACGAGCCGGGCGGTGGTCGGCCGGTCGTTGACGGTGAACGAGCTGTACGCGTACCGCTGGGTGGTCATGCCGGCGGCGGCCAGCAGCGACAGCGACAGCGCCTCGTTGGCCACCGCGCTGCCGCCGCCCATGCCGCCGACGCGGACCGCGATCTCCTGCAGCCCCTGGTAGCGCCGGCCGTCGACGAACTCGTCGAAGCTGATCAACCAGGGCAGGCCCTCCGGCTCCTCGGCCGCGAGACTGGCCATGCCCGTGCCCTGGCCGCCGCCGAACTGCCTGCCGCCGCCCTGCGCCGCGCCGTCGGGCTGGCCGCCGCCTGCTGGCTGGCCCTGGCCGCCGCCGAACTGGCCGCCACCGCGTTGGGCGGTTTCACCGTCGCGGGTCAGCCCGCCCAGCGTGGAGTTGCCCTTGAGCCGGATGCCCACGCTCGGAATCGTGGTCCCGTCGACGACGAGGTCGGCCTCCAGATACTCCTTCTCGCCGTCGTCGAAGTAGGCGTCGAGCATCCGCTGGTAGTCCGCGTCGGCGAAGACCAGCGTGATCTCGTGGGCCACCGTCGAGTCGAACAGGTCGACGGTGCCGGCGATGTCGACCGTCACCACATCCGTCGCGGCGTCGGCCGCGCTGGTGACGTACGGCCGAACCCGGGTGCTGCCCAGCACGACCGTGATCACCAGCAGGAACGTCGCGCAGCTGGCGAGCAGCCGGTAGTTGTGCCGAACGCGGACCGGTATCCGATGTCGGAGCCGTCGGCGGGCCATCAAAGGTCCGTCTGGTCGTAGCCGGTGAGCACGGTGACCCGCTGCCCGCCGGTCAGCTCGCCTAGCGCCGAGATCAGCTCACCGGGCTCGGATCCCTTCTTCAGCCGGACCGTGTACATCAACTCGGTCAACGCTCCACCCCGGATCGACTCCATGCTGACCAGCTCGAACTCGGAAGTCAGCCGCAGCAGCACGTCCTGGATCCCCTGGGTGTGGTCGCCGTCCGGCGGTACCTGCACCTTGACCACCTGGCGTTGCACGTTGAGCGCGAACCAGTTGAAGCGGGACATCACCCCGATGATCAGGCAGATGGCGATCGTCGCGACCACCGCGAGCAGGTAGAACCGGGTGCCGCAGGCCATCCCGATGCCCATCACCAGGAAGATGAAGCCGACGTCACGGGTTTCCTTGATCGCGTTGCGGAAGCGGACCACCGACAGCGCGCCGACCAGCGCGAACGCGCGGGCGATGTTGGAGCCGACGACCAGCATGATCAACGAGATCAGCATGCCGAGGATGACCAGGGTCTGCACGTACGACTGGCTGTACGACACGTTGCGGTGGGTGGCCCGGTAGACCCATCCGATGATCGCGCTGAGCACGAAGGACAGTGCCAGCGAGGCGGCGATGTCGCCGAGGCTGAACGTGCTGGACAGGTCCTGGAAGGTGATTTCCATGTCGGTTCAGCCCTTCGCCGATGCGCCGATAGAGAGCAGTTCGTCATCCGACCGGTCGACGACCGGTGCGGGTTCGGCGTCCGGGACGTGGAACACCGACCGGGGTGCCCGGCCGAACGCCTCGACGCTCTGGCAGTACTTGCTGACCCGGACCACCGACAGGTTGGCCTCGGCGGCGAGGTCGGTCAGCCAGTACGGGACCCGCTCGTTCGCCTTCACTTCCATGATCGAACGCGACGGCGGCACGATGAACCGGTTCTCGGCGTCGGCGCCGAGGTGGAAGTCCCGGTCGCGGCCGCGTACCCGGGTGTCGAGGGTGACCCGCAGGCCCAGGTCGGCCCCGGACCCGACGAAGGCCTGCCGCTGGTAGCCGGTGATCGCCACCGGGCGCAGTCGCAGGCCGGAGACCAGGCCGAGGACCTCCTGGACGAAGCCCCGCTGCGGGCGGGCGTGCTCGATCATGTCGCGGTCGTCGCAGAGCCGGCGGGCCAGCCGGTACGGCAGGGCGATCCGTCGTTTCTGGGTCACCCGGTTCACCCGCTGCTTGATCTCGACGTAGACGGTCGTGTCGTCGTCGATGCCGGTCCGGTCGCCGTAGTGCCGGATCCTGATCTTGCGGCGGAACCGCAGCCCTTCGATCTTCTCCCAGTAGAAGCGCAGGTCGTCGGTGTCGTAGTAGAGGCTCCACACGCCGTACCCGTCGACGCCGGCGTGGCTGTCCCGGTCGAGCCGGGCGGCGAGCCGTTCGCGCAGCGCCGGCACCGCCGCGTTGTCGACCAGGTACTTGATCTCGTACCGGTTGAACGCGTGCAGCCGGGAGGCGCCACGCAGCGCGTGCCCCGCCCGGTCGTCGCCGGGACTGGTCGATGTCGCTGACGCCGGTTCGGGGCGCATAGGCGGAGTCCTCACCTTCAGGTAGGGCCGATTCGGTGCGAAGGTGAGGAAACACCGGCGAGATCAAAACAACCTCGGAACGGACTGCGAACCTCAGGTGTACGGGATCTGACGCGGCGGTGTCGGCTGGCGCAGACGTCGGCTTCCCGGCAACCCACAGCCGGCTCCCAGCCCGCTCCGAGGCTCGGCCGGTAGGCATGCCTGATGACGCCAACCGCCGCGAGCAGCCGCTCAGCCGGGACCGGGACCGGCCGGCACCCCCGGATCCTGGTCGTCGACGACGAACCCAACATCGGCGCGCTGCTCGCCGCCACGCTCCGGCTGATCCAGTTCGACGTACGGGTCGTCGACGGCGGCCGGGCCGCGCTGGTCGCCGTCGAGGAGTTCGAACCGGACCTGATGGTCCTCGACGTGATGATGCCGGACCTGGACGGGTTCGAGGTGGCGCGGGCGATGCGCCGGGGCGGCCGGCCCGTACCGGTGCTGTTCCTGACCGCGCGTGACGCCCTGCAGGACCGGATCGCCGGGTTGACCGTCGGCGCCGACGACTACGTCAGCAAACCGTTCAGCCTGGAGGAGGTGGTGCTGCGGATCCAGGCGATCCTGCGCCGCGCCGGAGTGACCGCCGAGCCCGGCCCCGCTGACCGGGTGCTGCGCTACGCCGACCTGGAGCTCGACGAGGAGGCCTACGAGGTGCGCCGCGCCGGTCGGCGCGTCGACCTGTCGCCCACCGAGTTCAAGCTGCTGCGGTACCTGATGGTCAACGCCGGCCGGGTGCTGAGCAAGAGTCAGATCCTGGACCGGGTGTGGAGCTACGACTTCGGCGGGGACGGCCGGATCGTCGAGTCGTACGTCTACTACCTGCGCAAGAAGATCGACCAGGAGGAGCCGGCGTTGATCCACACCGTCCGGGGTGTCGGTTACACGCTGCGACTGCCCCGCTCGGCCGACGACTGATGCCGACACCGGTGCCGGTCCGCCGCCCGAGCGGACGCCGGTTCGCCGTACGCCGGTGGTCGCACTGGACCCTGCGGTCCCGGCTGGTCGTCGTGACCGCGGCGCTGACCGCCGTGGCGCTGGTGCTGGCCAACTCGGCCGGGCTCGTCCTGCTGCGGCGCAGCCTGACCGACCGGGTCGACGAGCAGTTGCGGCTGATGAGCCGACCGTACGCCAGCGCGGCACCGCCGTCGCTGGACCCGGACGGACGCCGGCCCCGGCTGTTCGCCGGCCCTTCGCTGCAGCCCGCCCAGGTGGTTCTGCTGTACGACGCCGACGGCACCCTCGTCCAACAGGCTGTCTCCGATCCGGACGTCGCGCTGCCCCGGCTGGGCGACTATCCGCAGCTGACCGCGCAGGCGGGCACCGCCGGTCCGTACACCGTGGCGGCGACCGACGACGGCGACTCCTGGCGGGTCCTCGTCGTCGGCCGGGCCGACGGCGGCGTCGCGGTGCTCGGGGTGTCGCTGCACCAGATCGACGCCACCGCCGACACGCTGCTGGTGATCGACGTCGCGGTGGTGCTGCTGATCCTGTTCCTGCTCGGCCTGGGCGCTGCGGCCACGGTCCGTCTCGGGTTGCGCCCGTTGACCCGGATGGGGCACATCTCGGCGGAGATCACCGCAGGTGACCTGTCCCGTCGGGTGGCCGACGCCGATCCGCACACCGAGGTCGGCCGGCTCGGTGGCGCGCTGAACTCGATGCTGGACCGGATCGAGGCCGAGGTCGCCGCGCGGACCGCCTCCGAGCAGCGGCTGCGGCAGTTCGTCGCGGACGCCTCGCACGAGTTGCGCACCCCGCTCACGTCGGTCCGTGGCTTCGCCGAGCTGTACCGGCGCGGCGGGGCACCGCCCGGCCCCGAGCTGGACGAGGCGATGCGCCGGATCGAGGCGGAGGCCGCCCGGATGGGGCTGCTGGTCGAGGACCTGCTGATGCTGGCCCGGCTGGACCACCGCCGGCAGCCGGTACGTCGACCGGTGGACCTGCTCGCCGTCGCGGCGGACACGATCCGCGACGCGTACGCCCGTAACCCCGACCGGCCGGTGCGGATGGTGGCGGCCGGCTCCGGCACCGACGCCGTACCGGACCTGCAACCGGTCTCGGTCGCCGGTGACGAACCGCAACTACGCCAGGTGGCCGCGAACCTGGTGGCCAACGCCCAGCAGCACGCCGGCCCGCAGGCCGAGATCACGGTACGGGTGGGCACCGTCCGGGTCGGGGTCGACGCCGCACCCGGCCGACTGCTCGCGGCGGTCGGCCGGGACCTGCCGGCCGACGTGCCGGTGGCCGTGTTCGAGGTGGCCGACACCGGCCCCGGGGTGCCGCAGGTCCACGCCGGTCGGATCTTCGAACGGCTCTACCGGGTCGATCCGAGCCGGTCCCGGGCCGGTGGCGGTGGGTCCGGGCTCGGGCTGGCGATCGCCGCCGCCATCGTGGACGGTCACGGCGGTCGGATCGAGCTGTTCGACCGGCCCGGCGGCGGCGCGGTGTTCCGGGTGCTCCTGCCTGGCCCGGTGTCGTGCCGGCCGGTGGCGGCGTTCCGGCGGTGACCTGCCGGCACGGGGCAGCAAATCGGCCTAAGTAGTTAAATGCCTGTTTGGTCCGTTGTTCCGGTGCGTGCTGAAGCGCAAACTAGCTACGGTTGCCCCGTTGTGCCGTGCGGTTGGCCTGGCTTAAGATTTCCATGCGCGCCCCTATCGCCCGCTTCCCCCGTGGCAGGCGATCGGGGCGCGCTTTATTGTGCGTAGCGCCCTTCCCGTGGCCCGCTCCACCTGCGGTTCGTCGATCTTCAATCGAGCACAGTGGACTAATGTGTGCGGTAGGTCCATGATCGGCTGACGGCGACCCCTCGCCGGCCGGTCAGATCCAGCGACCGCCCAGCCACATCCGGCTCGACCAGTCCTCGTACGGCAGCGCCTCGCCGACGAAGATCGGATAGAAGTACGCGAAACAGACCGCCACCAGCAGCACGTACGCTCCGACGATCACCGCCCCGATCATCCGCCGGTCGTTGCTCGCCGGATCCTGCCCGGCGCTCTCGGCGCCGGGCGTACCGCCCATCGCCCCCCGGCCACCCGGCAGCGCCTCGGCCAGCCGGGCATCGGCCGGGGTGGCGATGGCACCGAGCACGTACGTCACCGCCAGCACCAGGAACGGCAGCGCGGGGGCGGTGTAGAAGGAGAACATCGTCCGGCCCTCGGTCGCGTAGTAGAACCAGGGCAGCAGACCGGCGGCGACGCTGGCCAGGATCGCCCCGGCCCGCCAGTCCCGTCGGGCGATGCCCAGCCAGAACAGCGCCGCCAGTGCCGGCAGGAACGACCACCACAGCAGCGGCGTCCCCAGCAGCAGCACCTCGCCGGCACAGCTCGGCGCGCCACAGTTGGTCTGGTCGGACCAGTAGAACGCCACCGGCCGGCCGAGCAGCAGCCACTGCCACGGCCACGACTGGTACCGGTGCTCGGTCTCCAGCGTGCTGTGGAACCCGTACGCCTGGGTGTGGTAGTGCCACAGGTTCTGCAGCGCCCCGATCACCGGGGCCTCGCTCATCCCGTTGTCCGCCCGGTAGTGCCGCAGATAGCCGCCGTCGGTGCCCAGCCAGCCCGACCAGCTCACGATGTACGTGGCGAGGATCAGCACCCCGCCGAAGAGCAGCCAGCCCACCTCGTCGACGATCGTGTCCCGCCACGGCCGCCGGACGCCGACCGAGCGGCGCAGACCGACCTCCCAGAGCACCACCAGCAGGCCGAAGACCGGGATGAACCACAACGCGCTCCACTTGACGGCGAGCCCGCAGCCGAGCAGCAGCGCGGCCAACAGCCGCCACCAGGGGACCGCGACCGACGGGCGGCCGGCCCGACCGGGCAGGCTCGGGTCGAGCCCCGACTCGATGGCCCGTAGCCACCGTCGCCGGCTCCAGTCCCGGTCGAGCACCAGCGCGGCGAACGCGGCGAGGACGAAGAACGCCAGGAAGATGTCGAGCAGTGCGGTGCGGGACAGCACCAGGTGGAATCCGTCCAGCGCGAGCAGCAGCCCGGCCGTGCAGCCCAGTACGGTGGACCGGAAGAGCCGCTCCGCCGTCCTGGTGAGGATCAGCACCATCAGGATGCCCGCGACCGCCGCCGCGATCCGCCAGCCGAACTCGTTGAAGCCGAACTGCCGGATCCCGAGTGCGATGATCCACTTGCCGAGCGGGGGATGGACGACGTACGCCGGGGTGTTGTTCTGCTCGTCCCACTCGAAGCCGTACTGCAGGAGCTCGTTGCCCTCGTTGGCGTAGTAGACCTCGTCGAAGACCAGGCCCGGCGGGTGGGTGAGGTTGACCAGCCGCAGCACGGCGGCGATCAGCACGACCGCCGCCGTGGCCAGCCAGGACCACGGCCGCAGCCGGTTGTCCAGCGGCGCCAGCCGGCGGCGGACCACGGCCGGCAGACCGCCGCCGCCCGCCGACCCCCGGTCGCCGGTCGGGTCGGCGCCACCGGAGGGGTCCCGGCCGGCGTCCGGCGGGCTGGCCGGCCGGGCCGCCGTGACCGGAACCTCTGATTCACCGCTCGTCGTGCTGGAAGCTGTCGCCGGAATCACCCCGTGATCGTAGGCTGCCGGACAGCGCCACGGGGAGCTACCGGCCCCGGTTAATATTTCGAGTCGTCGATATCGATGATCGACGTGGGGGTCCGCTACCAGCCGGCCACCAGGAATCCGGCACCCAACAGCAGCGGCGCCGCCAGGGCCAGCAGCGTCGCCCCCCGCCGGGCCGCCCGGCTGGCGAGGCGTCGGGCCCCGCTGCCCCAGACCAGCACCAGCGCGAGCAGCGCGATCAGCGCCCAACCGACCGTCCACCGCAGATGCAGCCCGGCCAGGTCGGCGGCCACGTACGCGGTGTCCCGGTCGAGGTGCAGCATCCAGGCGGCCAGTTCGGTGCCGGCCGTGCGGTCCAGCGGTGGTACGCCGAGCAACCGGACCGGCCCGGCCCGGTCCCCGGAGGGTGCCACGAACTCGCCGAGACACCGCTGCCCCAGCCCGTCACCGGTGCAGCCGGTCACCGTCGCGGTGCCGGCCGTTCCGCGGCCGGCGGCCAGCCACAGCGGCTCGGCGCTGACCCAGCCCAGGAACGCCGCCGCTGCGGCGACCAGCAGAATCCAGGCCAGCCCGGTCGCCGGGCGTCGGGTCCGCCGCCGCCGACGCCGGCGGCGGCTGGCCCGCGCCGGAGATCGGGCCGGCGGTGTCGGCGTACCGGATCGGGCCGGCGGCGTGGCCGGCCGGACCGTGACCGGCGGTGGATCGGCCGCCGGTGCGTCGGCCTCGTCCGTGATCGCGGCCTCGGCCTCGACCGCCGGTGTCGGCCTCGTTCCCGATACCGGCGACGGCACCTGGGAGGGCACCGGGTCGGGTGGGGTGCCGCCGTGCCACCAGGTGGCCTCGGGGCCGGCCGCCGCCCACGGGCTCGGCAGCCGCGACCGGCGTGGCGGCCGGCGTCGCGGCACGCGGGACGACTGCTCGGTCGGCGCCAGCGCCGGCCGAGCAGCCTGATCGTCGGACCGGGCCTCGCCCGGCTCCGGTACGGCTGCTTCCCCGGTCACCCCGCCATTTGACACCCCGACGGGCGGGGCGGGGGCGAAGCCCCGGGGCGTGTCGCGCCGGTACGGCCCGGCACCGGGCGCGGTGGGAAGGCTCGTCAACCCGTTCGCGTACGCCCGGTGACAATCATTAGGCTGGTGCCATGAGTCACGTTCTCGCGGCGGTCGCCTGGCCTTATGCCAACGGGCCCCGCCACATCGGCCACGTTTCCGGCTTCGGCGTCCCCTCCGACGTGTTCAGCCGGTACATGCGGATGGCCGGCCACGACGTGCTCATGGTCTCGGGCACCGACGAGCACGGTACGCCGATCCAGGTGCAGGCGGACCGCGAAGGGCTCACCCCCCGCGAGTTGGCCGACCGCTACAACCGGGTGATCGTCGAGGACCTGCACGGTCTGGGGCTCTCCTACGACCTGTTCACCCGGACCACCACCGGCAACCACTACCGGGTGGTCCAGGAGCTGTTCGAGACGCTGCACCGCAACGGCTACATCGTGCCGAAGACCACGCTCGGGGCTATCTCGCCGTCGACCGGCCGGACGCTGCCGGACCGCTACATCGAGGGCACCTGCCCGATCTGCGGCTACGACGCGGCCCGGGGTGACCAGTGCGACAACTGCGGCAACCAACTCGACCCGGTCCAGCTGATCAACCCGAAGTCCAAGATCAACGGCGAGACGCCGAACTTCGTCGAGACCGAGCACTTCTTCCTGGACCTGCCGGCGTTCGCCGAGGCGCTCGGCCGCTGGCTGGACAGCCGCGAAGGCTGGCGGCCCAACGTCCTACGCTTCTCCCGCAACCTCCTCGACGACCTGCAGCCCCGGGCGATCACCCGCGACCTGGAGTGGGGGGTGCCGATCCCGCTGGAGGGCTGGCGCGAGCGCGGCGACAAGCGGATCTACGTCTGGTTCGACGCGGTGATCGGTTACCTGTCGGCCTCGATCGAGTGGGCCCGCCGCACCGGTGACCCCGACGCCTGGCGCCGCTGGTGGACCGCGGACGCCCAGGGCAAGGACGCCCGCGCCTACTACTTCATGGGCAAGGACAACATCGTCTTCCACTCGGTGATCTGGCCGTCGTTGCTGCTCGGCTACTCCGGCGAGGGCGGCCGCGACGGCGAGCCCGGCGAGCTGGGCCGGCTGCACCTGCCGACCGAGGTGGTCTCCAGCGAGTTCCTCACCATGGAGGGGCGCAAGTTCTCCTCGTCGCGTCAGGTCGTCATCTACGTCCGCGACTTCCTGGCCCGCTATGACGCCGACGCACTGCGCTACTTCATCGCCGTCGCCGGACCGGAGAGCCAGGACACCGACTTCACCTGGGCCGAGTTCCGCCGCCGCAACAACGACGAACTGGTCAACGACTGGGGCAACCTGGTCAACCGGTCGATCTCGATGGCGGCGAAGAACTTCGGCGCGATCCCGCCGGTCGACCCGGCGGGGCTGACCGCCGCCGACGAGGCGCTGCTGGCCACCAGCCGGGCCGCGTTCGGCACGGTCGGTGCCCTCATCGAACGCCACCGGCAGAAGCAGGCCATCGGCGAGGCGATGCGGGTGGTCGCAGACGCCAACCGCTACCTGTCCGACCAGGCCCCGTGGAAGCTCAAGGGCGAGGCCGACAAGCCCCGGATGGGCACCATCCTGCACGTCGCCCTCCAGGTGGTCACCGACGCGAACACCCTGCTCACCCCGTTCCTGCCGCACTCGGCGCAGCAGATCCACGAGCTGCTCGGCGGCACCGGCGTGCACGCGCCGATGCCGCGCATCGTCGAGGTCGACGACCTCGACGGTGGTCCGGCGTACCCGATCCTCACCGGTGACTACCAGGAGGGCGCCCGGTGGGAGTCCCGCCCGGTCGAGGTCGGCCGGCCGCTGGCCGCGCCGAAGCCGGTGTTCCGCAAGCTCGACGAGTCGATCGTCGACGAGGAGCTGGCCCGGCTCAGCGGCTGAGCCGGTTCACCACTCGTACGGCAGGTCCGTCGGGCTCTCGTCGGTGATCTCCACGGTCGGTGCCCAGACCTCGTACAGCCCGCGTTCGTGGCACTGGGCGCCGAGCGCGGCGACCGCCTCCGGGGTGGGCCGGCACAGCCGCAGCCGGCTCCACCCGGACTCCTGGCGCAGCACCTGGCAGCGGGCGTCCCGCCAGGTGGTGAAGCGCAGCCGCCGGGCCAGCGACTCCACCGGGTAGCGGGCGGCCCGGGTCATCGCCAGCACCCGGAACTCGCGGGGCGGGTCGGCGACCGCCTCGTAGGGCTGCCCCTGGTAGGTGCCGACCAGCTGGGTCGACTGCGGCAGGTCGCCGGTGCGCAGGTACTCCTGGTCGGACGGTACGTCCGGGATGCCGTCGAGCAGGTGCCGCCGCTGCGGGCCGGCCATCCGGATCCAGCCGCGCTGCTCCGGCTGGTACGTGTAGAGCACCACCTCGGTGCCGTCCGGGGTGTACGCCAGCAGTGTGGCGTTGGCCGGTAGCGGCAGGTCCGTGCAGCCGGCGGTGACGAACTCCGGGATCAGGTGGTGCTCGCTGGGGGTGAACCCGGTGCCGAGCACCGGCGGGCCGATCCGGTCGCGCGGTGGC
Organism: Solwaraspora sp. WMMA2056; assembly: GCF_030345095.1. Lineage (NCBI taxonomy): Bacteria > Bacillati > Actinomycetota > Actinomycetes > Micromonosporales > Micromonosporaceae > Solwaraspora > Solwaraspora sp. WMMA2056. The sequence goes on along the minus strand of NZ_CP128360.1, from coordinate 6,897,996 downwards.
ATGGCCACCAGACCCTGGTACGCCGGACCGACCGGGACCTCGTAGTCGGCCGCCCCGATGGCCCGCCAGCGCAGCGCGTACGCCACGTCCAGGTTGTCCCGCCCGGCCCCGTCGTCGGTGCGCAGCAGGGCCAGGTCGGCCGGGGTACGCAGATGCGCGATGTCGTACTCGCGGTAGCAGAAGCCGGCGGGGGACCAGCCGCGCAGGTAACCGGCGGCCTGCCGGCCGGAGAGGACCTTCATCATCCGGGTGCCGCGCCGCACCGTGGCGGTACGGCGTACCGCCGTGATCGCCGGGTCGCCGTCACCGGCCGGCGTCTGGCTCAGCTGGTGCAGGTCGTGCCAGCTGGCCGCCTTGGTCAGCGGCACCATCAGCGGGCTGTCCGGGGTCGCCTCGACCCGGTCGGCGCCCTCGGCCAGCGCACCGCCGCCGGTGACGTCGGCGGCACCACCGCTGGCAGCGGCGGCCGGTCCGCCGGGTACCTGGCCGACCTCGCAGGCGTGCACGAACCGGAACCACCGGCCACGGTCGTCGGGCCGGAAACCGGGGGCCGGGTCGGCACTGGTCAGCCGGTACGCCGCGCCTCGGGCGATCTCCTCGGCCGGGTAGACCGCGCCCTCGAAACGCAGCCGCAGGCCGATCGGGGCGTCGGTGACGCCGCCGCGCGCAGAGCTCACGGTCACTTCGCCGAAGGTAGTCGTCGAGTCACCGCGTCGGATGAACGCGTGGTTACCTCAGGATGTCCATTACCGCCGCCGCCGTGCGGCCGGCGCGGGTGGGCCGGTGCGGCCAGGCGCGGGTGGGCCGGTGCCGGGGGCGGACCGGGGCGTGTGATGCTAATCGGCGATGACGCAGCCAGCCGAGACCCGCCGTGCACGGGCGGCCCGCAGGGCCGGGGAGTTCCCGCCGCCGCCGGAGCCGTTGCCCGTACCGGTGATCGACAGCCACACCCATCTGGACCTGACCGTCGCCGAGCCGGCGGTGCCCGGCCGCGACGCCGGCGATCCGGTGGCGACGCTGCTCGCGCAGGCGGCGGCGGTCGGGGTGGACCGGCTGGTCCAGGTCGGGGTGGATCTCGACTCGTCGCGCTGGGGTGCCGAACTCGCGGCGCGGGTGCCGGCGGTGGTCGCCACGGTGGCGCTGCACCCCAACGAGGCACCCCGGCTGGCCGACCTGGACGAGGCGTTGCGCGCCATCGAGTCGTTGGCCGCCGCCGACGCGGTACGCGGCGTCGGGGAGACCGGGCTGGACCACTTCCGGACCGGGCCGGACGGCCTCGCGGCGCAGCAGGCCAGCTTCCGGGCGCACATCGCGATCGCCAAGCGGTACGGCAAACCACTGGTGATCCACGACCGGGACGCCCACGCCGACGTGCTGCGGGTGCTGGACGACGAAGGCGCTCCGGAGACCGTGGTCATGCACTGTTTCTCCGGTGACGCCGAGTTCGCCGCCGAGTGCGTCCGGCGCGGATTCGTGCTGAGTTTCGCCGGTACGGTGACCTTCGGCAACGCCGCCGGGCTGCGGGCGGCGGCCGCGGTGACCCCGGTGGACCAGCTGCTGGTGGAGACCGACGCCCCGTACCTGACGCCGGTGCCGCACCGGGGCCGACCCAACGCCTCCTACCTGGTGCCGCACACGGTCCGGACGCTGGCCGAGGTGACCGGCACCGGGCTCGACGAGCTGTGCGCGGCGATCTCGGCCACCGGTGACCGGGTCTTCGGGCCGTGGGCGGGCCGGTGACCGGGCTGCTCGGCCCGGCGCAGATCCGGGAGCTGGCCGGCCGGCTGTCGGTGGCGCCGACGAAGCGGCTCGGGCAGAACTTCCTGCACGACCCGAACACCGTACGGCGGATCGTGGCCGCCGCCGACCTGCCGCCGGACGCGGTGGTGCTGGAGGTCGGCCCGGGGCTCGGCTCGTTGACCCTGGGCCTGCTGGACCAGGTGGCGCACCTGCACGCGGTGGAGATCGACCCGGTGCTGGCCGGCGCGCTGGGGCAGACCGTCGCCGACTGCGGCGGTGACCTGGCCCGGTTGACCGTGCACACCGCCGACGCGCTGCGGATCACCGCCGCCGATCTCGGTACGCCGGCACCGACCGCGCTGGTGGCGAACCTGCCGTACAACGTGGCCGTGCCGGTGGTGCTGCACCTGCTCGCCGAGCTGCCGAGCCTGACGCACGGGCTGGTGATGGTGCAGAAGGAGGTCGCCGACCGGTTGGTCGCCGGTCCGGGCTCGCGCACGTACGGCGTACCGTCGGTGAAGCTGGCCTGGTACGCGGCCGCCCGGCACGCCGGCCGGGTCCCGCCGAGCGTGTTCTGGCCGGTGCCCAACGTCGACTCCGGATTGGTGGCGTTCAGTTGCCGGCAGCCGCCGCCGGTGCCGCCGGGGGAGTCGTCGGAGCGGTTCCGGCGTCGGGTGTTCGCCGTGGTCGACGCGGCGTTCGCGCAGCGGCGCAAGACGCTGCGGGCGGCGCTGGCCGGCTGGGCGCAGGGCGCGGACCGGGCGGCGCAGGTGCTGACGGCGGCCGGGGTGGCACCGGGCGCGCGGGGTGAGGCGCTGGGTGTGGCGCAGTTCGCCGCGATCGCCGCAGCGGCGCCGGTGGCCGCTCCGGCGGCCGAGTAGGCTGGCTGCCGTGATCGTGACGAGAGCTCCGCGTGCCGCCCGCGTCAGCGGGGGATTCCCCCGGTGACCGAGGCGTGGCGGCCGGGCGACGACGACGAGCGTTCCCGGCGCGGTGCCCGCGCTTCCGTGAAGGTACGGGTGCCGGCCAAGATCAACCTCAAGTTGGCGGTCGGCCCGCTGCGCCCGGACGGCTACCACGAGATCAACACGGTCTACCACGCGATCGCGCTCTACGACGAGCTGACCGCCCGCCGGGCCGACACGCTGATCCTGACCATGGACGGCGAAGGCACCGGCGAGCTGGCGTTGGACGACTCCAACCTGGTGCTGCGAGCCGCCCGCGCGCTCGCGGCGCACGCCCGGGTGCCGGCCCACGCCCGGCTGCACCTGCGCAAACAGATCCCACTCGCCGGCGGCCTGGCCGGCGGCAGCGCCGACGCCGCCGCCGCACTGGTCGCCTGTGACGAACTGTGGGGGATCGGGCTGTCCCGCGACGAGCTGGCCGGGCTGGCCGCCGGGCTCGGCTCGGACGTGCCGTTCCTGCTGCACGGCGGTACGGCGTTGGGCACCGGGCGGGGCGAGGCGGTCAGCCCGGTGCTGGCCCGCCCCACCACCTGGCACTGGGTCGTCGCGGTCGCCGACGGCGGCCTGTCCACCCCGCAGGTCTACGCCGAGCTGGACCGGCTGCGGGCCGTCGGTGCCGCTCCGGCCCCGGTCGGCCCGGCCGACGACCTGCTGGCCGCGTTGCGCCAGCGGGATCCGCACGTGCTCGCCGGTGCCCTCGGCAACGACCTGCAGCCGGCGGCGGTGTCGCTGCGTCCGGCGTTGACCCGGGTGCTGGACACCGGGGTGGCCGCCGGCGCGCTCGCCGGTCTGGTCTCCGGGTCCGGCCCGACCTGCGTGTTCCTCACCGCCGACGGTGCCGACGCGCAGACCGTGGCGGGCGCGCTGACCGACGCCGGGGTCTGCCGTACGGTGCACCTGGTGCACGGTGCCGTCGCCGGGGCCAGGCTGGTCTGATGGTGAACATCGTCAATCTGGACCGGGTCGGCAAGGGCTACGGCGCGGTCGGTCAACTGCTCACCGACGTCTCCCTCGGCCTGGACGACAGCGACCGGATCGGGGTGGTCGGCCTCAACGGCGCCGGCAAGTCGACCCTGCTGCGGCTGCTGACCAAGGCCGAGGAGCCCGACTCCGGGCGGGTCACCCACCGGCGGGACCTGCGGGTCGCCGCGCTGCCGCAGACGTTGACGCTGGACGCCACGGCGACCGTCCGGGACGTGGTGCTCGGCACCGCCTGGCTGCCCGAGGGGTTCGGCGCGGAGCACGAGTGGGCCGGTGACGCCGGGGTGCGGACCGTCCTGGACGGTCTCGGCATGGGCCATCTCGGCCTGGACCAGCCGGTGGGGCCGATGTCCGGCGGCGAGCGGCGCCGGATCGCCCTGGCCGCGCTGCTGATCCGCCCCGCCGAACTGCTGATCCTCGACGAGCCGACCAACCATCTGGACGTCGCCGGGGTGGCCTGGCTCGCCGCGTACCTGGTGCAGCGGCGCCGGGGCGCGCTGGTGGTGGTCACCCACGACCGGTGGTTCCTCGACGAGGTCTGCACCGACACCTGGGAGGTCGCCGACCAGACGGTCCGGGCCTACGAGGGCGGGTTCGCCGCCTGGACGTTGGCCCGCGCCGAACGCGAGCGGGTGGCGGCGGCCACCGAGGCCCGCCGGCAGAATCTGCTGCGCAAGGAGATCGCCTGGTTGCGGCGCGGACCACCGGCCCGTACGTCGAAGCCACGGTTCCGCATCGAGGCGGCCAACGCGTTGATCGCCGACGTGCCCCCGCCCCGGGACACCGTCTCGCTGCACCGACTGGCCACCGCCCGGCTCGGCAAGCAGGTCTACGAACTCGACGACGTCACCGCGTACGCCGGGGAGAAGCTGATCCTCGACGGCCTGACCTGGCGGATCGGCCCGGGGGACCGGATCGCGATCGTCGGCGCCAACGGCGCCGGCAAGACCACGCTGCTGCGGCTGCTGGCCGGGGCACGGACCCCGCAGCAGGGCCAGTTGGTCACCGGCGCGACCGTCCGTCCGGCGTTCCTGTCCCAGGAGCTGGCCGAACTGCCCGGCGAGCTGCGGGTGCTGGAGGCGGTGGAGGAGGTCGCCCGCCGGGTGGTCTTCGGTGACCGGGAGCTGGCCGCCACCCAGTTCGCCGAGATGTTCGGCTTCACCGACCGGCGGCTCTGGACGCCGGTGGGGGACCTGTCCGGTGGCGAACGCCGCCGGCTGCAGCTGCTGCGGCTGCTGGCCGCCGAGCCGAACGTGCTGCTGTTCGACGAGCCCACGAACGACCTGGACACCGACACCCTGGCCGCGTTGGAGGACCTGCTCGACTCGTGGCCGGGCACGCTGATCGTCGCCAGCCACGACCGCTACCTGATCGAGCGGGTCACCGACGAGGTGTACGGCATGTTCGGTGACGGTCGCCTGGTGCACCTGCCGGGCGGGGTGGACGAGTACCTGGCGCGGGCGGGCAGCACCGGCTCGGCCGCCTCGGCCACCGGCTCGGCCACCTCGGGTGCCGGCTCGGCCGCGTCGGCTGGGGGGTCGTCGCCGGCCGGCGACGGCACTGGCGGCACCGGCGGGTCCGGCGGGTCCGCCGCCGGGCGCAGCGCCGGGGACCTGCGGGCGGCCCGCAAGGAGCTGGCCCGGCTGGAACGCCAGGTCGGCAAACTGGAGCAGCAGGAAGCGGCGCTGCACGAGGAGCTTGCCCGGCACGCCACCGACTTCAGCCGCCTCTCCGAGCTCGACACCCGGTTGCGTCAGGTGCAGGCCGAACGCGGTCGGGTCGAGGAGGAGTGGCTGGCGCTGGCCGAGCAGGTGAGCTAGGCCGCGCCGGGCAGGGCCACCCTTCGTGGCCGCTGACCCATGAGCGACAATCGTCGGCGACCACCCCCCGTCCGGCGTTGGAGACAGACCCCATGGCGCACACCCCTGTGAACCACCCGGCCCGGCCGATCTACCGGGCGATCGGCGCGCTCACCGGCCTCTATCTGGCGATCTTCGGAGTCGTCGGGCTGATCGTCACGGCCGGCGACGCGCCGTTCGCCCAGGACGACACGCGGGTGCTCGGGCAGGGCGCGAACTTCGGGTTCGCCGCGGTGTCGCTGCTGCTCGGTGTGCTGGTGCTGGCCGGGGTCGGGATCGGCCGCAACGTCGACACGGCGATCAACAAGATCCTGGCGTACGGGCTGATGGCGCTGAGCCTGGCCGAGCTGGCGGTGCTGCGCACCGACGCCAACTTCCTCAACTTCACGGTCAGCACCTGCGTCGTCGTCATGATCGTCGGGCTGGTCCTGCTGATGGCGGCGATGTACGGCAAGGTCGGCACCGAGGACGAGGCCAAGGCCTGGCAGGACGGCCGCCTGCTGCTCTGAGCCGTTCGCCTGCGAGCGGCCCGACCAGCGGGGGACAATCCGCTGCGGAGGTGCCCGCGTGCCGGTCGCGTGGGCCACGGCCAGCGACAGGAGCGGCAGCCATGGCGCACATCCCGGTCAACCATCCGCTGCGCCCGGTCTACCGGACGATCGCCGGGTTGACCGGGCTGTACGTCCTGATCTTCGGCATCGCCGGAGTGCTCGCCACCTGGGGCGACCCGCTGTTCGCCCGCGACGACGTGTGGGTGCTCGGGCTGCGGACCAACCTGGCGTTCTCGTTGTCGTCGGTCGCGTACGGCGGGCTGATCCTGATCGGGGCGCTCATCGGCGGTCAGGCCGGGCACTTCGCCAACCTGACCATCGCGGTGGTCTTCATGGTGACCGGGCTGCTGATGCTCGGCCTGCTGCGGACCAGCGCCAACTTCCTCAACTTCTCGATGTCCACGGTCGTCGTGTCGTTGCTGTTCGGCATGGTCTTCCTGGCCACCGGGCTGTACGACAAGGTCGGCCCGGTCGAACCCGCCGATGCCGACGACGATCAGCAGCGTCACCCGCAGCGGGCCGGCCGCTGACCTGCCGCTGACCGGCGGATCGCAGCGGATCAGCGGATCTCAGCGGGTCCGGCGGCGGGTCAGCAGGGTGGGCCTGGCCTCCAGGTGGGACAGCCCGTTCCAGGCCAGGTTGACCAGGTGCGCGGCGACCGTCTCCTTGCGCGGTTTGCGGACCTCCAGCCACCAGCGGCCGGTGAGTGCCACCATTCCGACCAGGGCCTGCGAGTAGAGCTCGGCGAGTTTCGGGTCGTACCCGCGGCTTTTGAACTCGGCACCGAGGATGTGCTCCACCTGGTGCGCGACGTCGTTCATCACGCTGGAGAAGTTGCCGGCGGCCGACAGCAGCGGCGACTCGCGGACCAGCACCCGGAAGCCGTTGGTCTCGGTCTCGATGTAGTCCAGCAGCGCCAGCGCGGCCTGTTCCAGCAGCTCGCGTGGATGTCCGGCGGTGAGCGCGGTGGTGATCCGGTCCAGCAGCGCCCGGACCTCGCGGTCGACGACGACCGCGTACAGGCCCTCCTTGCCGCCGAAGTGCTCGTATACGACCGGTTTGGAGACTTTCGCCCGGGAGGCGACCTCCTCGATCGAGGTGGCGTCGAAGCCCCGCTCAGCGAACAGCTGCCGACCGATGGTGATCAGCTGTTCCCGGCGTTGCGCGGCTGACATGCGGACCCGGGAGCTCGGCTTGGCCGGCACCGCCGGTGGTGGCGGCGGTGCCGGCGACGCGGGTGTCCGGGGCCGCGCGACGTCACCGTTGGTGATTGGGTTGTCAGTCACTCGGCCCATCCTGCCAGTGCCGGGCTACCGGGCGGGTGCCCGGCACTGTCCCGGTCAGACCTCGGTGACGGACTTGATGCGCTTCGCGGCGATGCGTTCCGGCTTGGGCCAGCGGACGTTCGACGCGGCACCGGACTTCTCCAGCAGCCAGATGACCCGGGCGGAGATGTCGATCTGACCGCGCAGGACGCCGTGGCGGGCGCAGGTCGGGTCGGCGTGGTGCAGGTTGTGCCAGCTCTCGCCGAAGGAGAGGATCGCCAGCGGCCAGAAGTTCGACGCCTTGTCGCCCTGGCGGACCTCGAACGGGCGCTCGCCGTAGACGTGGCAGACCGAGTTGATCGACCAGGTGATGTGGTGCAGCAGCGCGACCCGGACCAGGCCGGCCCAGAAGAACGCGGTCAGCGCACCCTGCCAGGACCAGGTCACCAGGCCGCCGATCGCCGCCGGGGCGACCATGGTGAACACGACCAGCGCCGGGAAGAACTGGTCGATGCGGCGGATGTCCTTGTCGGCGAGCAGGTCAGGGGTGAAGCGCTCCTGGTTGGTCAGGTCACGGTGGAACAGCCAGCCGACGTGGGCGTAGAGCAGGCCCTTGGTCAGACCCCAGACGCTGGTGCCGAAGCGCCACGGGGAGTGCGGGTCGCCCTCGATGTCGCTGTAGGCGTGGTGCCGGCGGTGGTCGGCGACCCACTGGATGATGTTGCCCTCGATGGCCAGCGACCCGGCGAGCGCCAGCGCGATCCGCAGCCAGCGCTTGGCCTTGAACGACCCGTGGGTGAAGTAGCGGTGGAAGCCGACCGTGATGCCGAGTCCGGCGACCACGTAGAAGACCCCACCGATGATCACGTCGGACCAGCCGAGCCAGCCGCCCCAGGCGACCGGGACGGCGGCCAGGACCGCCAGGAACGGGATGACCACGAAGGCCCCGAGGGCGATCAGTACGCCGAGTGACTGTTTGCCGACGGTCAGCGGCTTGGGGGCGGGTCCGGGGGTGGTCTGTGGCGGCTCGAGTAGGGCAGTGGACATGGCACCTCGCAGCGGTGACGGGTTCAACCGCTTACGCCGGTACGTGCGAAAGCCCAGTGCGGCGGCCAGCGGTGAAGATCGGAAACTTACGCCTACGTCACCGTAACCTACGGAGCCGTAGTTTTCTACGGTTGATTCCCGCCCGCCACCCGTGCGGGCCACGGCGGTGCGCCGGGACCGGCCCGGCACGATAAGCTGTGCCCGTAGCACGATCGGCCGTGGTGTAATTGGCAACACCTCGGGTTTTGGTCCCGATATTCTAGGTTCGAGTCCTAGCGGCCGAGCTTCCCACGACATCGCCCCCGCCGCAGCGGTGACAGATGTCGTGCCAGGTCAAGCCAGATCGCCGCCGCCCTGACGGGAGCATCCTCGTGGTCCAGCCCCGGTCCCGTACCGTGGTCGTCCTCGCCGCCGGCGAGGGCAAGCGGATGAAGTCAGACCTGCCCAAGGTGCTGCACCCACTGCTCGGCCGGACCCTGGTCGGGCACGTGCTGGCCGCCGCCTCGGCGGCCGCCGCCGAGCAGACCCTGGTCGTGGTCGGGCACCGCGCCGAGCAGGTCACCGCGCACCTGTCGGAGATCGCCCCGGCGGCGCTGCCGGTCCTGCAGGCCGAGCAGCACGGCACCGGGCACGCCGTCCGGCTGGCGATGGCGGCCGCGCCGGACGCCACCGGCACCGTAGTGGTGCTCAACGGCGACGTGCCGCTGCTGCGACCCGAGACGGTGGCCGAGCTGATCGCCGCGCACGAGTCTGCCGGCGCGGCGGCGACCGTGCTGACCGCCGAGGTCGCCGACCCGACCGGGCTCGGCCGGATCGTCCGGGACGCCGTCGGCGGCCTGGAACGCATCGTCGAGGAGCGCGACGCCAGCACCGAGCAGCGCCGGATCCGCGAGATCAACGCCGGCATCTACGCCTTCGACGCGGTCCGGCTGCGCGACGCGCTGGGCAAGCTGACCACCGACAACGACCAGGGCGAGGAGTACCTCACCGACGCCGTCGGCCTGCTCGCCGCCGCCGGTGCCCCGGTCGGCGTCCACGTCGCCGACGACGTCACCGAGACGCTGGGCTGCAACGACCGCGTCGAGCTGGCCCGACTGCGCCGGCTGCTCGCCGACCGGGTCAACGAAGGCTGGATGCGGGCCGGGGTGAGCATCCTCGACCCGGCGACCACTTGGATCGACGTGACCGTCGACGTCGGGCGTGACGCGGTGATCGACCAGAACACCCAGCTGCGCGGGGCCACCACGGTCGGCGCCGGGGCGAGCGTCGGGCCGGACGTCACCCTGATCGACACCAGCGTCGGCCCGGCCGCCACCGTGCTGCGCTCGCACGCCGTACGGGCCCGGGTCGGTGCCGGCGCCAGCGTCGGGCCGTACGCCTACCTGCGCCCGGACGCCGACCTGGCCGAGCGGGCCAAGGTCGGCACCTTCGTCGAGGTGAAGAACTCGCAGCTGGGTGCCGGGGCGAAGGTGCCGCACCTGAGCTACGTCGGCGACGCCACGATCGGTGCCCGCGCCAACATCGGCGCGGCGACGATCTTCGTCAACTACGACGGGGTGCGCAAGAGCCGCACGACCGTCGGGGAGGCCGCCTTCGTCGGCTGCGACAGCAGCCTGATCGCGCCGGTGGAGATCGGTGCCGGCGCGTACGTCGGCGCGGGCAGCGCGGTGACCAAGGACGTCCCGCCGGGTGCGCTGGCGGTCACCCGGGCGTCGCAGCGGGTGGTCGAGGGCTGGGTGCAGTCCCGCCGGGCCGGCACCCCGGCGGCGGAAGCGGCCCGCCGGGCCGCCGCCGACGGTGAGGCGGCCCACCATCACGATGCCAGCGGCACCGTTCCGGGAGATACTGCGACTGACTAGTCCAGCGGCGCCTGACCCACCAGGCCGGCGACCGCCATCACCCGGACGGGAGCAGACATCTCGATGGGCAGCATCGTCGCCGAGAACCGCAAGAGCCTCATGCTTTTCTCCGGCCGGGGGTTTCCCGAGCTGGCCCAGGAGATCGGCGAGGTGCTCGGCGTGGCGCCCACCCCGGCCGACTCGTACGAGTTCTCCAACGGTGAGATCTTCGTCCGGTTCAAGGAGTCGGTCCGCGGTTCGGACGCGTTCGTCGTCCAGTCGGTCACCCACGGGGTGAACCGCTGGGTGATGGAGACGCTGATCATGGTCGACGCGCTCAAACGCGGCTCGGCCAAGCGGATCACCGTGGTGCTGCCGTTCTACCCGTACGCCCGCCAGGACAAGAAGCACCGGGGCCGGGAGCCGATCTCCGCCCGGCTGATCGCCGACCTGCTGCGCACCGCCGGGGCGAACCGGATCCTCACCGTCGACCTGCACACCGCGCAGATCCAGGGCTTCTTCGACGGCCCGGTGGACCACCTCTTCGCGATGGACATCCTGGCCGGCTACGTCGAGCAGCGCTTCGCCGGCCGGCCGATGACGGTCGTCGCCCCGGACTCCGGCCGGGTACGGGTCGCCGAGCGCTGGACCGACCGGCTCGGCGGCTGCCCGCTGGCCTTCATCCACAAGACCCGGGATCCGCTCAAGCCCAACCAGGTGGTCGCCAACCGGGTGGTCGGCGACGTGGAGGGCCGGGTCTGCCTGATCGTCGACGACATGATCGACACCGGCGGCACGATCACCAAGGCCGCCGAGATCCTCTACGAGGCCGGTGCCTCGGACATCGCGGTCGCGGCGACCCACGCGCTGCTGTCCGACCCGGCCACCGAGCGGTTGAAGAACAGCCGGATCAGCGAGGTCGTGGTGACCAACACGCTGCCGCTGCCGGCCGAGAAGCAGCTCGACAAGCTCACCGTGCTGTCCATCGCACCGCTGTTGGCGCGGGCGATCCGCGAGGTGTTCGACGACGGATCGGTGACCACCCTGTTCGGCGGGCTGAGCTGAGCGGCACGTCCGTCGGGCTGAGCGCCACGCCTCAAGGAGGAGCCTGCCGGGCCGACCCGGGGACTGCCTGAAGCCGTTCACCAGGCTCGGGTAGACTAGTGCGGTTGCCACGGCGAGGGTGCCCTGCGGGCCGCTGCTGACCAAGCGCTGCCGCACGGAAGCACCGTGATCGACGCGGTGCTCCGGGCACTGCCCATTGGACGAGCGCCCCGCGTGCCCCTTCGCCCGGCACCGCTGACATCGCATCCGACTCCCCGGAGCCGGATCAGGTTCCCCCGCACGCACTGCCAAACTCCAGGAGTACTCCCGTGTCCGAGGTAAAGATCAGCGCCGAGCCCCGTACCGAGTTCGGTAAGGGTGGTGCCCGCCGTACCCGCCGGGCCGGCAAGGTGCCCGCCGTGCTGTACGGCCACGGCGAGAAGCCCAAGCACATCGCGTTGCCCGCCCGTGAGTTCGCCGCCGCGATCCGCCACGGTGGCGCCAACCAGCTGTTCGCCATCGACATCACCGACGGCACCCAGGCGTTGGCGCTGACCAAGGCCATCCAGCGTGACCCGATCAAGGACACCTTCGAACACGTCGACCTGCTGCTGGTCCGTCGCGGCGAGAAGGTCACCGTGGACGTGCCGGTGCAGCTGGTCGGCGAGCCGGCGAAGAACACCCTGGTGATGCACGAGCACGACACCCTGTCGGTGAGCGCCGACGCGACCCGGCTGCCGGAGTCGCTGGAAGCCTCGATCGAGGGCCTGGAGGCCGGCTCGCACGTCACCGCCGGCGACGTCACCCTGCCGCAGGGCGTGGAGCTGACCGTCGACCCGGAGACGGTGCTGGTCGTGGTCTCCGCCGCGCCGACCGCCGAGCAGCTCGACGCCGAGGCCGGCGTGGCGGCCGAGGAGCCGGCGGCCGAGGAAGGTGCCGGGGAAGGCGCCCCCGAGCAGCCGACCGAGGCGGCGGCCGAGCAGCCCGTCCAGGCCTGACCAGCCGTTCAACGATCCGGGCGTCCCGCTGCTGGCCATGCCAGCGCGGCGACGCCTTGATCCGTTTCGGGAGGTGTGGTGGAGACGGCACCCTGGCTGGTGGTCGGGCTCGGCAACCCCGGTAGGGAGTACGCCCGCAACCGGCACAACGTCGGTTTCATGGTGGCGGACCTGCTCGCCGGCCGGCTCGGCGTACGGCTGGGCCGGCACCGCCGGGCGGCGGCCGAGACCGGTGAGGGTCGGCTCGGCCTCGGCGGGCCGAAGCTGGTCCTAGCGAAGCCGCTGACCTACATGAACCTCTCCGGCGGGCCGGTCGCGTCGCTGGCCCAGTTCTACAAGGTGCCGGTCGATCAGATCGTGGCGGTTCACGACGAGCTCGACATCGACTACGGTCGGCTGCGGGCGAAGCAGGGCGGTGGTGAGGGCGGTCACAACGGGCTGCGCTCCATGTCCCGGTCGCTGGGCAGCAAGGAGTACCTGCGGGTCAGGTTCGGTATCGGGCGTCCGCCCGGCCGGCAGGACCCCGCCGACTACGTATTGTCGGATTTCTCGACAACTGAACGCAAGGAACTCGAATTTCTCGTCGATCGGGCCGCTGACCTGGTGGAAGCGGTGGTCGTCCGGGGTCTCGAGTGGGCCCAGAACACGTACCACAGCACGTGAAGGTTAGTCGTGGCGTTACATCTGGGCGGTTGGATCGTGAACCGGGCAGGACCCTGTCCGTGGACTGCGGGGGGAGAGCCCGGCGTCGCCGGGTAGGCAGAAGAGGAGCCAGATGAGCACGCCACCGGTAACCGACGCCGCGTTCGCCCGATGGCTCGCCGGACGCGCCGGCGAGTCGCTGCTGCAGGTCCGTCAGGAGCTGGGGTACGCCGACCCGGCCGCTCTCAAGGCGGCCGGTGACAAGGTTTCGCACGACCTGCTCCGCACCGAGCTGGCCCGCTGGCGCCCGGCGGACGCGGTGCTGTCGGAGGAGGACGACGGTTCCCGTCAGGCCCTGTCGGCGGAGGACTCCGCCGCCGCCGGCCCGTCGCGGCTGACCGCCGACCGGGTCTGGATCATCGATCCACTCGACGGCACCCGGGAGTTCTCCGAGGAGGGTCGCGCCGACTGGGCGGTGCACGTGGCGCTCTGGTCCCGCAACGGGTCCACGCCGCACCGGCTGGTCGCCGGGGCGGTCGGACTGCCGGCCCAGCACCGGACGATCAGCACCGAGCATCCGCCGCCGTACCCGCCGATGCCGGCCCCCGGCGCGGGTGGCGGCGCGATCCGGCTGGCCGCCAGCCGCAGCCGCCCGCCGGCGTTCGTCACGGCGCTCGCCGCCGACCTGGACGCCGAGCTGGTGCCGATGGGATCGGCCGGGGCGAAGATCGCCGCGGTGATCGCCGGTGACGCCGACGCCTACGTGCACGCCGGCGGCCAGTACGAATGGGACTCGGCCGCGCCGGTCGCCGTGGCGACCGCCACCGGCCTGCACGCCTCGCGGATCGACGGCACCCCGTTGCGGTACAACGAGGCCAACCCACGACTGCCGGATCTTGTGGTCTGTCGACGAGATCTTGCCAGCAAACTGCTCGCAGCGTTGCGGCAGCATCTGCAGGTATCCTGACCTCTGATCTCCAGCTTGCCAACCGGAAAGGTCTGGTATTCGGATGACCAAGCTTCGGACCGCCCGCCACGACCGGAGGTGGCTGTGATGAGTGGCGCCGCCGCGTACCGTGTCTCCCACCTCGACGCGCTGGAGTCGGAGAGCATCTTCGTCATGCGCGAGGTCGTCGCCGAACTGGAGCGCCCGGTGCTGCTCTTCTCCGGCGGCAAGGATTCGATCGTGATGCTGCGCCTGGCGCAGAAGGCGTTCGCTCCGGCCCGGATCCCGTTCCCGGTGATGCACGTCGACACCGGGCACAACTTCGCCGAGGTGCTCGACTACCGGGACCGCCGGGTCGACGAGCTCGGCCTGCAGCTGCTCGTGGCCAGCGTGCCGGAGGCGCTCGAGTCCGGCCTGGTCCGCGAGTCGCCCGACGGGATGCGTAACCGCATCCAGACGCCGGTGCTGCTGGCGGCGGTCGAGAAGTACCGGTTCGACGCCCTGTTCGGCGGGGCCCGCCGCGACGAGGAGAAGGCGCGGGCCAAGGAGCGGGTCTTCTCGTTCCGCGACGAGTTCGGCCAGTGGGACCCGAAGAACCAGCGGCCGGAGCTGTGGTCGCTGTACAACGGCCGGCACCACCCGGGCGAGTCGATCCGGGTCTTCCCGCTGTCGAACTGGACCGAGCTGGACGTCTGGCACTACATCGCCCGCGAGCAGATCGAGCTGCCGTCGATCTACTTCGCCCACGAGCGCGAGGTGATCGAACGCGACGGCATGCTGTACGCCGTCAACGAGTTCATCCAGCCCCGCTCCGGCGAGACCCCGTTCATCGAACAGGTCCGCTACCGTACGGTGGGTGACGCCTCCTGCACGGCGGCGGTGCGCTCCCCGGCGGACACCGTCGACAAGGTGATCGACGAGGTCGCCGCCACCCGGATCACCGAGCGCGGGGCGACCCGTGGCGACGACCGGGTCAGCGAGGCCGCCATGGAGGACCGCAAGCGGGAGGGCTACTTCTGATGACGGTGACGGCTGACGCCCCCACCACCCGGGCCATGGACCTGCTGCGGTTCGCCACCGCCGGCAGCGTCGACGACGGCAAGTCGACCCTGATCGGCCGGCTGCTCTACGACACCAAGTCGCTCTTCACCGACCAGCTGGAAGCGGTCGAGGCGGTCAGCGCGGCCCGGGGTGACGAGTACACCAACCTGGCGCTGCTCACCGACGGCCTGCGGGCCGAGCGGGAGCAGGGCATCACCATCGACGTGGCGTACCGCTACTTCGCCACCCCCCGGCGCAAGTTCATCATCGCCGACACCCCCGGGCACATCCAGTACACCCGCAACATGGTCACCGGTGCCTCCACCGCCGACCTGGCGCTGATCCTGGTCGACGCCCGTAAGGGTCTGGTCGAGCAGTCCCGCCGGCACGCGTTCCTCTGCTCGCTGCTGCGGGTGCCGCACCTGGTGCTCTGCGTCAACAAGATGGACCTGGTCGACTGGGACCAGTCGGTGTTCGAGTCGATCGCCGACGAGTTCACCACGTTCGCCGCCAAGCTGGAGGCGCCGGACCTGTCGGTCATCCCGATCTCCGCGCTGCACGGCGACAACATCGCCACCCGGTCGGAGAAGACCCCCTGGTACGAAGGCCCGTCGCTGCTGCACCACCTGGAGCACGTGCACATCGCCTCGGACCGCAACCTGGTCGACGTCCGGTTCCCGGTGCAGTACGTGATCCGGCCACAGTCGACGGTCGTCACCGACTACCGGGGCTACGCCGGGCAGGTCGCCTCCGGGGTGCTCAAGCCGGGCGACGAGATCATGGTGCTGCCGTCCGGGTTGACCAGCACCATCGCCAGCATCGAGACCGCCGACGGACCGGTCGACGAGGCGTTCCCGCCGATGTCGGTGACCGTACGCCTCACCGACGAACTGGACATCTCCCGTGGCGACCTGATCTGCCGGCCGCACAACGCGCCCACCCCGGCCCAGGACATCGAGGCGATGATCTGCTGGATGGACGAGTCACGGCCGCTGCAGGTCGGTGCGAAGTACGCGATCAAGCACACCACCCGCAGCGCCCGCGCCGTGGTCCGTGGCGTGCAGTACCGGCTGGACGTCAACAGTCTGCACCGCGACGAGACGGCCGGCCAGCTCGGCCTCAACGACATCGGCCGGGTCACGTTCCGCACCACGGTGCCGCTGCTGACCGACGAGTACCGGCGCAACCGCACCACCGGCGGGTTCATTCTGGTCGACGAGTCGACCAACCGGACCGCCGCCGCCGGCATGATCATCGAAGCCGGCTGACCAGGGCACCCCGGGCCGGGCCCGCCGTCACCGGGCGGGCCCGACCCGGCCCTTGGACTCACCAGCGGCCGTAGACCGGTGCGCGGCCGCCGGCCAGCGCGCTGAGCACCGCCACGATGTCGGCGCTGCGCCGGTCCAGCAGCATCGTCGGCACCATCAACCGGGCACCCGGCGGGACCGCCGGATGCGGGGTCTGCGCGTCGATGCAGATCAGATCCTCACACCAGGTACGCCGGACCAGCACCGCCGACACCGCGTCCCATGGCAACCAGACCGGGTTCACCCGGAAACTGCCGTTGGCCACCCACACCCCGGTCCGGTCGGCGGCCAGCACCGGGCCCCGGCCGGTGAACCGCCCGTGCCACAACGCCACCGTCACGGCCAGCACCGCGCCGAGCAGCAGCACCGGTACGCCGACCAGCGCGGCGGTGAACGCCCGGCCCACCTGCGCCTCCCGGGCGACCAGGTAGCCGACCCCGCCGAGGAGGCCGCCGGCCAGCAGCCAGCCGACGCCGGCCAGCGCGCCGGCGGTGGCCAGGAACCTCGACCCGTCGATCCGGACCAGGAACGGGGTGTCCCCGGACAGCCGGTCGGTCAACTGCTGCACCACGGGGCAACCTCCACCGTCGCCGGTCTACTGTGTTGCGGCGAGGTTAGTGGATCCGTTCGGCTCCGGCACAGGGCAGGGCGGTGAAGCTGACCGGTGTGGCGAAACCGTTGTCGGCGTACGCCGCCGTGACGGCGGCTGCCACCGGCCCGGCGGCGTCGGCATCGACCAGCGCCAACACGCAGCCGCCGAACCCGCCGCCGGTCATCCGGGCCCCGTACGCCCCGGCGGCCAGCGCCGCGGTCACCGCGACGTCCACCTCCGGCACGGTGATCTCGAAGTCGTCGCGCATCGAGGCGTGCGAGGCGGTCAGCAGCGGCCCGATCTCCCGGACCCGCCCGGAGTGCAGCAACGCGACGGTGTCGAGCACCCGCTGGTTCTCGGTCACCACGTGCCGTACCCGGCGGCGGACCGTGTCGTCGGGCAGCCGGTCCAGCGCCGCCGGCAGCGCGTCGACGCCGACGTCGCGCAACGCCGGTACGCCGAGCACCGTGGCAGCCTGCTCGCAGGCGGCCCGGCGGGCGGCGTACTCGCCGGAGACGTGCCGGTGCGGGGCCTGGGTGTCGACGACCAGGATGGCCAGCCCGGCGGCGGCCAGGTCGAACGGGATCTGTTCCACGTCGAGGGACCGGCAGTCCAGGAACAGGGCGTGCCCGGCCCGGCAGCGGATCGACGCCGACTGGTCCATGATCCCGCAGGGCACCCCGGCGTAGACGTTCTCCGCCCGCTGGGCCAGCGCCGGCCGTTTCTCGACCGGCAGCCGGTCGGTGCCGACACCGCCGAGGTCGGCCAGGGCGGTCAGCACCGCCGATTCCAGCGCGGCCGACGAGGACAGGCCGGCACCCAGCGGTACGTCGGAGGCGATCGCCAGCCGGGCGGCCGGTACGGCGTACCCGGCCTCGCGCAGCGCCCAGATCACTCCGGCGACGTAGCCGCCCCAGCCGTCGACGGCGCCGGGCCGGTCGGCGTCGGCGGCACTGATCACGATCTGCTCGTCGGACTGCTCCGACCAGACCGTCCAGCCCTGGTCCGTCTGCTCTGCCGGCTCGGCCTGCTCCGCCAGGCTCGCCGCGACGACGGTGCGGTGCGGCAGGGCGAACGGCAGCACGAAGCCGTCGTTGTAGTCGGTGTGTTCGCCGATCAGGTTGACCCGGCCCGGGGCGGCCCAGACCCCGGCCGGTGGGCCGCCGTACCGCCGGGTGAAGCCGTCGGTGGCGCGGCGGGCGACCGTCATGACCGCACCTGCCGGTACGGCAGGAACGCCCACGCGTCGGCGACCATCTCGGCCAGCGTCGGTTTCTGCGGACGCCAGCCGAGTTCGTCGTGGGCGCGGGCCGACGAGGCGACCAGCGTGGCCGGGTCGCCGGCGCGGCGCGGGGACATCTCCACCGGCACCGGGTGGCCGGTGACCTGCCGGACGACCTCGACGACCTCACGGTTGGAGAATCCGCTGCCGTTGCCCAGGTTGTAGATGCGGTGTTCGCCCGGGACAGCCGCGTCGAGGGCGAGCAGGTGGGCGCGGGCGAGGTCCTCGACGTGGATGTAGTCGCGCACGCAGGTGCCGTCCGGGGTCGGGTAGTCGTCGCCGAACAGTTGCAGCTTGTCACGGCGGCCGGCGGCGACCTCGAGGGCGATCGGGATCAGGTGGGTCTCCGGTTCGTGGCGTTCACCCAGCGCGGTGCCGTCGGGGCGCAGGCAGGCGCCGGCGACGTTGAAGTAGCGCAGCGACGTCGCGGCCAGCCCGTGCGCGGTGGCCTCGCTGGTCAGCGCCATGTCGACGGCGAGTTTCGTCGCACCGTACGGGTTGGTCGGGGCCTTGGTGGCGGACTCGGTGATCGGGATCTCGCTCGGGTTGCCGTAGACGGCGGCGGTGGAGGAGAAGACGAACCGACGTACCCCGGCGGCCCGGACGGCGTCGATCAGCGCCAGCGAGCCGACGGTGTTGTTGCGCCAGTGCCACTCGGGGTGGACCACCGACTCGCCGGCGGCGATCAGCGCGGCGAAGTGCAGCACACCGTCGAAGCCGGCGTCCGGGGTGAGCACCGTCGCCACGTCGTGCACGTCGGCCTCGACGAACGTCGCCTCGGGGGCGAGCGCCACCCGGTGCCCGGTACGCAGGTCGTCGAGCACCGTCACCTCGTGCCCGGCGTCGATCAGCAGCCGGGTCACCACGCTGCCGATGTAGCCGGCCCCGCCGGTTACCAGGAGTTTCACCATCGGTCCCTTCTCGCCAGGCCGTCCGCCCGGTATTCCATCACATTCAGCCACGATCCAACAGAGTCGAACATCCGACGCTGGTGGCACCCGGCTCGACCCACCCTGGCCGAGCCGGGCGAACCCGGCCGTACCCGACCCTGGCCGAGCCGGGCGAACCACGTACCACTGATGCTGTCAGAATTGTCGACATGTCCGAGCTCGCCTCCCGCCCCCGGGTGCTCTCCGGTATCCAGCCGACCGCCGACTCGTTCCACCTCGGCAACTACCTCGGCGCGGTCCGCAACTGGGTGGCGATGCAGGACAGCCACGACGCCTTCTACTGCGTCGTCGACCTGCACGCGATCACCGCCGGCCACGACCCGGCCGTGCTGCGCCAGCGGACCCGGGTGGCCGCCGCCCAGCTGCTCGCCGCAGGCCTGGACCCGGACCGCTGCACGCTGTTCGTCCAGTCGCAGGTGCCGCAGCACGCCCAGCTCGGCTGGGTGCTGAGCTGCATCACCGGGTTCGGCGAGGCGAACCGGATGACCCAGTTCAAGGACAAGTCGGTCAAGCAGGGCGCTGAACGGTCCAGCGTCGGGCTGTTCACGTACCCCATCCTGCAGGCCGCCGACATCCTGCTCTACCAGGCCGACGCGGTGCCGGTCGGCGAGGACCAGCGCCAGCACCTCGAACTCACCCGCGACCTGGCCCAGCGGTTCAACACCCGGTTCGGGGCCACCCTCACCGTGCCCGCGCCGTACATCGTCAAGGAAACCGCCAAGATCCTCGACCTGCAGGACCCGCACGCCAAGATGTCCAAATCGGCGTCGTCGCCGGCCGGCATCATCGACCTGCTGGAAGATCCGGCGCGCTCGGCGAAGAAGATCCGCTCGGCGGTCACCGACACCGGCCGGGAGATCCTCTACGATCCGGAGAACAAGCCCGGGATCAGCAACCTGCTGACCATCTACGCCGCGCTCACCGGCCGTGCGCTCGACGAGCTGACCGCCGCGTACGAGGGTCGCGGCTACGGGGACCTGAAGAAGGACCTGGCGGAGGTGGTGGTGGAGTTCGTCGCACCGATCCAGCAGCGCACCCGCAGCTACCTCGACGACCCGGCCCAGCTGGACAAGCTGCTCGCCGTCGGCGCGGAGAAGGCCCGTGCGGTCGCCGCCGGGACCCTCGCCACCGTGTACGACCGGGTCGGTTTCCTGCAACCGACGGGGACCCCCTGAACGTGACGGCGATCGGTGCGCCGCCGGCGCCGGGGCAGCTGCGGATCGGGGTCGCGATCGACATCCCGCAGCCCTGGGGTGAGCTGCTCACCCGGCGGCGTGCCGAGGCCGGGGACCCGGCGGCCGAGTACGTGCCGGCGCACATCACCCTGCTCGGCCCGACCGACATCGTCGAACAGCAGCTCGCGCAGGTCGAGGCGCACCTCGCGGCGGTGGCGGCGGCCCACCCGCCGTACCCGCTGCATCTGCGCGGCACCGGCACGTTCCGGCCGATCACCGACGTCGTCTTCGTCGCCGTCGCCGCCGGGATCAGCGAATGCGAGCTGATCGCCGCCGAGATCGGCTCGGTCGACGAGTTGGTCCGCAACAGCCCGTTCCCGTACCACCCGCACGTCACCGTCGCGCAGAACGTGCCGGCCGAGGCCCTCGACAAGGTCTACGACGACCTCGCCGGGTTCGAGGCGCAGTTCGACGTCGAAGGGTTCACCCTCTTCTCGCACAGCGGCGAAGGCCGCTGGCAGCCGCGCCGCGACTTCGCCCTCGGCGGCTGACCGCGCCTGACGGGCCTTTGCGGCCGGCTGACCGCGCCTGACGGCGCACCGGGCCCGCGATAGGCCAGGATGACGGGCGTGAACCTCATCGAGCGGGCCGAGGCCGCCGCCACCCGTGGCATCGACCGGGTCCGGGCCCGGTCCGCCCGCGTCGACCACGTGTGGCGGGCCGGCGAACGGTACAACGAGGTGCTCGCCGGGCGGCTGGCGGCGGCCATCGCCTACTACGGCTTCTTCGCCGTGTTCGCCCTCGGTCTGGTCGCCTACTGGGCGTTCGGCGCGATCGTGGAGGGCAACGCCGAGGTGGCCGCGGCGGTGGCCGACTTCCTGCTGCAGAACCTGCCGTTCCTCGACCTGACGCAGATTCAGCAGAACAGTGGCCGGGTCGGCGTCGTCGGCCTGGTGCTGCTCGGGCTCACCGGCATCGGCTGGGTCGAGGCGATCCGCTCGTCGCAGCGGCTGATCCACCGCCTCGACCAGCAGCCGGGTTACATCGGCGTACGGCAGGTGGTCGACCTGGTCGTGCTGGTCGGGGTGTTCCTGCTGCTCGGTGTCTCGGTCGGGGCGATCGACGCGCTGCGTTCGCTGCTGCGCTGGATCCTCGGCGAGCACTCGGTCGCCACCACCGTCTCCAGCACGCTGCTCGCCGTCGTGATCAACATGGTGCTGGCTGCCGCCCTGCTGGTCGTGGTGCCGCGGCTGCGGCTGGCGCCCCGACGGCTGGTCGTCCCGATCATCGGGGTGGCGCTGGGCATCACCGTGCTCAACACGGTGGGCCGGTTCTACGTGGTCCGGTTCGAGCGAAACCCCGCGTACACGGTGGTAGCCGGCGCCGTCGGTCTGTTGATCTACCTCTACCTGCTGAACCAGCTGCTGCTGTTCGGCGCGGCGCTCGCCGCGACCAGCCGACACGGCCGGGTCGTCGACGCCGCCGCCCCGGACCGCAGCGTGGCCGCCGCCGAGCCAGAAGCGGTCGCGCCAAAAGTGGTAAATAACCCGAAAACCACCGGCGGTACGCGGCGGGCCACGATGATCGGTCGCGTGGGTGCACTAGTCACGCTGGAACTGCCGGACGACTCGCCGGCGCACACGATGCCGTGGATCATCACGTTCGGCCCGCTGGGCGAGCAGGACGGCGACTGGGAGCCGGTGGTGTGCGGACCCTACGAGCGGGCACACGCCCTCGCGCTGGCCGAGACCGTGGTGGCCGACGAGGAGCTGATGGCCGTCGTCGAACCGCTGCTGACCCTGGTCACCGTCGAGGAGATCCGGGCCGAGATCGCCGCCACCCAGGCGGCCGGTCAGGAAGAGGCCGGCGAGTACGACGACCTCGAAGACCTGGTCGGTGGCGCCGACGCCGAGCCGGAGGAACGGCACGTGGAGCCCTCGCCGCCGCCGTCACCCGACGACGTACGGGCCGGCATGGCCCGCATCGCCGGCATCCTGACCAACCTGAACTGAGCTGCGGTGACCGTGCCGCGGTCACCTGCGCGTGCCGTACCCGCGTCGGGCCCGGACACGGTGATGCCCCGGGGCCGTTTCCCGCCCCGGGGCATCAGTCACCACCTTCGCCCCCCACCACAAGGGGTTCCACTGCCCAGTCGCCCGGCGGCGATACCAGCTCGACGAACGACCAGGTTCTACTCGATGCTTACCCGGTTCCCGGTGCGCTAAACCGTGTTCAGCGCGGCGAGAACCAGGCGGCGGCATCGATCGGCAGTACCGGCACCCCGTCCGGCCCGGTCGACACCGGTGCGCTGGCGAGCAGCACCGCGCCGTACCCGGGGACCGAGACCGGGGCACCGCTGAGGTTGACCACACAGACCAGCCCGGCCGCATCGTCGCCCGGACCGCCGTCGGCGGACCTGGCGTCGTCACCGCGTTGGAACGCCAGCACGCCCGGCTCGGTCTCCAGCCAGGTCAGCCCGGTGCCGTCGCCGGCCGGGGCGTCGCGCAGCGCCGGGTGCTCGGCCCGGATGGCGAGGGCCCGCCGGTACAGCTCCAGCGTCGAGTCCGGGTCGCCGGCCTGGGCCTGCGCGGTCAGCGGCGCCCAGCCGGCCGGGGCCGGCAGCCAGGATTCGACCGAGCCGGCCGGCCCGAAGCCGTACGGCGGGGTGTCGCCGCTCCACGGCAGCGGCACCCGGCAGCCGTCGCGGCTGCGCCCGGTACGGCTGAACGCCGGGTCCTGGCGCAGGTGGTCGGGCAGGTCGAGAACCTCCGGCAGGCCCAACTCCTCACCCTGATAGAGGTAGGTGCTGCCGGGCAGGGCGAACATCAGCAGCGCGGCGGCGCGGGCCCGGCGCAGCCCGACCTCACCGTCGCCGTACCGGGTGACGTGCCGCTGCTTGTCGTGGTTGGACAGCACCCAGGTGGTCGGCGCGCCGACGATCGACGCCTCGGCGAGCGCGGTGTCGATCACCTTGTGGAACGAGTCGGCCGACCAGGTGGCGTCGAGGAAGTCGAAGTTGAACGCCTGGTGCAGCTCGTCGGGGCCGATGTAGCGGGCCAGCCGCTGCGGGGTCTCCGCCCACGCTTCGGCGACGGCCATCCGTCCGCCGGGGTAGCTGTCCAGGATCGGCCGCCAGGCGCGGTAGATGTCGTGCACCTCGTCCTGGTCGAAGTACGGCAGCCGGCCCTTGCCGAGCAGTTCGATCTGCCGGCGGCCGGTGGTGGCCGAGGTCCAGCCGATGTCCGGCAGCCCGTCGGCCTTGATCATCCCGTGGGCGACGTCGATCCGGAACCCGTCGACGCCGCGATCGAGCCAGAAGCGCAGGATCTGCTCGAACTCGGCGCGGACCTCGGGGTGGCGCCAGTTGAGGTCGGGTTGCGCCGGGTCGAACAGGTGCAGGTACCACTGGCCGTCGGGCAGCCGGGTCCAGGCCGGCCCGCCGAAGATCGACTCCCAGTCGTTCGGCGGCTCGTCGCCGTTGGCGCCGCGGCCGTCGCGGAACATGTACCGGTCGCGCTCCGCCGATCCGGGCGCGGCGGCGAGCGCCGCGACGAACCACGGGTGTACGTCGGACGTGTGGTTCGGCACGATGTCGACGATGATCCGCAGGCCGAGCGCGTGCGCGTCGGTGATCATCTCGTCGAAGTCGGTGAGGTCGCCGAACATCGGGTCCACTTGGCGGTAGTCGGCGACGTCGTAGCCGCCGTCGACCATCGGGGAGCGGTAGAACGGCGTCAGCCAGAGCGCGTCGACGCCAAGCTCCCGCAGGTACGGCAGGCGGCTGCGGATGCCCTGCAGGTCACCGATGCCGTCGCCGTCGGAGTCGGCGAAGCTGCGTACGTACACCTGGTAGACGGCGGCGGTCCGCCACCAGTCGTCCCTGGCGGTGCGCGGGTTGGCCTGGGCAGGATCGATCGTCACGGGGTCCCCGTCCTGTCGGTGTGCGTGCTGGCCTCGCCGTTGAGTCAGCGTGGAGCGGAGCAGTGCTGGGCTCGCTATCGAGTCAGCGTGCTGCGGGTGCTGGGCTCGCTATCGAGGATGCCTGCCCGCTCCTGCAAGAGTCAAGCAACCCTTGCGCAAGGAAGCTCACCCCCTCATCCCGCCCCGTCCACCCCTCCATGATCACCGCGATCTTGCACTTATCGTGAGACAAAGTGGACATATCTTCTCGATAACTGCAAGATCGTCGCGATCATGGGCGGTGGGTCAGGGGGTGGCGGGGGCGGTGAGCGCGGCGGCGGCGAGGTGGGTGACCTGGGGGGCGATGCCGGTGGAGCCTCGGGAGACCAGTTCGGGGCGGAACACGTACTCCGAGTTGGGGGCGGCGTGCCCGTTGATCTCGTCGACCAGGGCCCTTACCGCCGCCACCGCCATCGCGATCACCGGCTGGCGCAGCGTGGTCAGCGGCGGATCGGTGAACGCCATCAGCGGCGAGTCGTCGTAGCCGACCACCGACACGTCACCCGGCACCGACAGGCCACGCTGCCGGGCGGCCCGGATCGCGCCGAGCGCCATCAGGTCGGAGCCGCAGGCGATGCCGGTGACGCCCTTGTCCAGCAGCCGGTTCGCCGCCGCCTTGCCACCCTCCACACCGAACAGTGACAATGCGATCAGCTCGTCGATCTCGGCGTCGGTCGCACCGACCAGCCGGTGCATCGCCGCCCGGAACCCGGCGACCTTGCGCTGCACCGGCAGGAACCGGTCCGGCCCGGTGATCAGCCCGATCCGCCGGTGGCCGAGCGAGACCAGGTGGGCCACGGCCAGCTCACCGGCTTCCCGGTCGTCGCAGGAGACGAAGGGGGCCTCGATGCCCTCGGCGTACCCGTTGATCAGCACGATCGGCAGCGGCCGGGCGATCAGTTTGCGGTAGCGCTCGTGGTCGGCGGCGGTGTCGGCGTGCAGGCCGGAGACGAAGACGATGCCGGCGACCTGGCGGTCCAGCAGCATCTCCACGTACTCGTCCTCGGTGACCCCGCCGGGGGTCTGGGTGCAGAGCACCGGGGTGTAGCCGGACTGGGCCAGCGCGGACTCGATGGTCTGCGCGAACGCCGGGAAGATCGGGTTGTCCAGCTCCGGCACCACCAGGCCGACCAGGCCGGCGCTGCGTTTGCGCAGCCGGGCCGGGCGTTCGTAGCCGAGGACGTCGAGCGCGGTCAGCACCGCCTGGCGGGTCTCCGCAGCCACCCCGGGGCGGTCGTTGAGCACCCGGGACACCGTGGCCTCGCTGACTTCGGCCTGGCGGGCGATGTCGGACAGTCGTGCGCGCATGGCCTCCACGGTAGCGCACCGGCAAGTTCTTGCGACGGTCCCTGCAAGCTCTTCCATTGCCTGCAACGTCTTGCTAACGTCCCGGCAACACACGACGAAACCAGTGCCGTGATCGCGGCACCGTACTGCAATAACTTCCAGGACAGGAGTCCCGATGCGCGTCCGTACCACGTCGGTGGCCGCCGGGCTGGCCGCCGTGCTCGCGCTGGCCGCCGCCGGCTGCGGCAGCAGCGACGGCGAACCCGCCACCACCGACAGCCCCGACGCCGCCGCCGGCGGCACCCTGGTCATCTGGGCCGACGACAAGCGCAGCGCCGCCCTCGCCCCGTTCGCCGAGAAGTTCGGCGCCGACAACGGCGTCACCGTCGAGGTCCAGGCCATCAGCAAGGACCAGCAGACTACCTTCGTCACCGCCTCGCAGCAGGGCAGCGGCCCGGACGTGATGGTCGGCGCGCACGACTGGATCGGCAACCTGGTGCAGAACGGCGCCATCGAGCCGGTCCAGCTCACCGGCGACCAGACCGCCGGCTTCGCCGAGGTCGCCATCCAGGCGGTCACCTTCAACGGCCAGGTCTACGGCGTCCCGTACGCGATGGAGAACGTCGCCCTGATCCGCAACACCGCGCTCGCCCCCGACGCCCCCGCCACCATCGAAGACCTGGTCGCCACCGGCGAGCGGCTCAAGGCCGACGGCAAGGTCTCGGAGATCCTCTGCCTGCAGGTCGGCCAGAACGGCGACGCCTACCACCTGTACCCGCTCTACACCTCGGCCGGCGGCAGCCTGTTCGGCACCACCGCCGAAGGCGACTACGACCCGACGCAGCTCGGCGTCGGCACCCCGGAGTCGATCGCCGCGTTCGAGAAGATCGCCACGCTGGGCGAGAAGGGCAAAGGCGCGCTGAAGCGCTCCATCACCCCGGAGAACTCGATCGCCACCTTCACCAGCGGCAAATGCGCCTTCCTGGTCTCCGGGCCGTGGGCGATCACCGACGCCAAGGGCGCTGACATCGCGTACGACATCAGCCCGGTCCCCGGCTTCGCCGGTGGGGCCGAAGCGCAGCCGTTCGTCGGCGTGCAGACCTTCTACGTCGCCGCGAAGGGCACCAACAAGGCGCTGGCGCAGGAGTTCGTCGCCAACTACACCACCCAGACCGACCTGGCCGTCGCCCTCTACGAGGCCGAGCCGCGCCCGCCGGCGCTGACCGCCGCCCTCGACCAGGTCGCCGGGGCCGACCCGGACCTGGCGAAGTTCCAGCAGGCCGGGCAGGGCGGCGCGGTGCTGCCGGCGATCCCCGAGATGGCCGCCATCTGGGACCCGTTCGGCAAGGCCGAGGCCGCGATCGTCGGCGGTGCCGACGTGGCGAGCACGATGACCGCCGCCGGTCAGACGATCGCCGAACAGATCAAGTAATGCGAACCACCGGAGCCGGCGGTCTGCTGGCCAAGGCGCTGCTGCTCGGCCTGGTCGCGGCGATCGCGATCTGGGCGGCGTTCCCGCTGATCGCCGCCGAGGCGTGGGTCGGGCTGGGCATCCTGGTCGTCACGACCGCCGGCATCGGCTACCTCTACCTGGGTCGGCGACACGTGCCGGCGAAGTACCTGATCCCCGGCACCCTGTTCCTGATCGCCTTCCAGATTTTCCCGGTGCTCTACACCGCCTCCACCGCGTTCACCAACTTCGGCGACGGACACCGGGGCAGCAAGACTGAGGCGATCGCGGCCATCCAGGCCACGTCGGTGGTCCAGGTGCCAGGATCCATCGAGTACGCGATGACTGTCGCCACGGTCGGCGACGCCGCCACCGGTGACCTGGTGCTGCTGGTCGTCGACCCGGCCGACGGGGTCGTCTACGCCGGTGACGAGTCCGGGTTGACCGAGCTGCCGGCCGGCGACGTCACCGTCACCGACGCCGGCAAGGTGACGGCGGCCGACGGGTTCACGCTGCTCAACGCCGGTCAGGCCAGCGCCCGCAGTCAGGAGATCACCGACCTGGCGGTGCCGACCGACGACGGGGCGATCCGCTCCATCGGGCTGTCGAGGGCGTACGAAGGGGTCGCGGTCCGGGCGTACGACGATGATTGTGATTGTGTGACCGACACCGTGACGGGCACGGTGTGGACGGCCGACGACGACGCCGGCTCGTTCGTCTCCGCCGACGGCGACCGGCTGCTGCAAGGTTGGCGGGTCGGCGTCGGCCTGGACAACTTCACCCGCGTCCTGACCGACCGCAGCATCTCCGGGCCGTTCCTCGGCACCCTGGTCTGGAACTTCGCCTTCGCGATCGGCTCCACCGGCGGCACGTTCGTCCTAGGGCTGCTCTGCGCCCTGGCGCTGCACTCCGACCGGGTGCGGGGGCGCAACCTCTACCGGGTGCTGCTGATCCTGCCGTACGCGATGCCGTCGTTCGCGATGCTGCTGGTCTGGCGGGACATGTTCAACACCGACTTCGGGCTGATCAACCAGTTCTTCGGGTTGACTGTGGACTGGTTCGGGCAGGACTGGTCGGCCCGGCTGGCGGTGATCGGCGTACAGCTGTGGCTCGGGTATCCGTACATGTTCCTGGTCGCCACCGGCGCGTTGCAGGCCATCCCGAAGGAGCTGACCGAGGCCAGCTCGATCGACGGCGCGAACCCGTGGCAGGCGTTCCGCCGGGTGACGTTGCCGCTGCTGCTGGTGGCGTTGACGCCGCTGCTGATCGCCTCGTTCGCGTTCAACTTCAACAACTTCAACGCGATCTATCTGACGACCGAGGGTGGGCCGTTCCCGGCGGACAACCCGAGCGTCGGCGCGACGGACCTGCTGATCACCTACACGTACCGGTTGGCGTTCGGCGCGGCCGGCGCGCAGTACGGCTTCGCCGCCGCCATCTCGATCTTCATTTTCACGCTCGTCGCGGTGATCTCCGCGGTCAGCTTCCGGCGCACCCGGCAACAGGAAGAGGTGTACGGATGAAGCAGCGCTCGCTGACCCGTTGGCTGGGTCGGGTCGGCTGGCGGCACCTGGTGGCGCTGCTGGCCGTGGCGTTCTCGCTGTTCCCGATCGTGTTCGTGCTGTCGGCGGCGGTGAACCCGCTGGGCACCCTGTCGTCGACCGACCTGTTCCCGACCGGGGCGTCAGGCAACAACTTCCGCCGGCTGTTCGCCGACACGTCGTTCGGCCGCTGGTTCGGCAACTCGCTGCTGATCGCCGGGCTGGCGTCGTTCGCGTCGGTGTTCCTGTCGTCGCTGGCGGCGTACGCCTTCTCCCGGATGCGGTTCCGGGGCCGCCGCGTCGGTCTGCTGTCGCTGCTGCTGATCCAGATGTTTCCGCAGTTCCTGGCGATCGTCGCGATCTTCCTGATCTTCTCGACGATCACCGACCTGTGGCCGACGATCGGGTTCAACACCCCGTGGGGGCTGATGCTGCTCTACCTCGGCGGCGCGCTCGGGGTGAACACCTGGCTGATGAAAGGCTTCTTCGACACGCTGCCGAGGGAGTTGGACGAGTCGGCCACCATGGACGGGGCGTCGCACGCCCAGGTGTTCTTCCGGATCATGCTGCCGCTGGTGGCGCCGATCCTGGCGGTCACCGGGCTGCTGGCGTTCATCAACACCATCAACGAGTTCCTGATCGCCAACGTCTTCCTCACCAACCCGGAGGCGAAGACGCTGGCGGTCGGCATGTACGGCCTGGTGGCGGGGGAGCGGAACAACAACTTCGGGATCTTCGCCGCCGGCACCCTGCTGACGGCGATCCCGACGGTGCTGGTGTTTCAGCTGCTCAGCCGCTACATCGTTTCCGGTCTCACCTCCGGGTCTGTGAAGGGTTAGCTTGTGGGTCAGCTGTTCGAGGCGCATCACGACGGATCGTCGTTGTATGCGCCGGGTGCCGCCGCCGGGGTAAACCTGGGTGATCGGGTGTCGGTCTTCGTCCGGGTGCCGGCGGGTGCGCGGCCGGTCGACAATCTGTGGGTACGCTCCACAGCCGACGGTGAGCCGCGCTTCACCGAGGCGGTGGTCGACCGGCAAGACTCGAATGGGGACGTGTGGTGGCGGGGCGAGGTGGAGGCCCGTAACCCGGTCACGCCGTACCGTTTCCTGCTGGCCGGGGGTGGGCGGCGCTGGTTGACCGGGGTCGGCGAGGTCGACCACGACGTGCCGGACGCCACCGACTTCCGGCTCGTCACCCACGATGCGCCGCCGGCCTGGGCCGCCGACGCGGTGATCTACCAGATCTTCCCGGACCGGTTCGCCCGGTCGGCTGCCGCTGACGGGCGGGAGCTGCCGGAGTGGGCGATCCGATGCGACTGGGACACCCCGGTCGTCGGGCGCGGGCCGGAAACGCCGGCCCAGTTCTACGGCGGTGACCTGGACGGCATCCGGGAGCGGCTCGACCACCTGGAGCGGCTCGGCGTCAACACCGTCTACCTGACGCCGATCTTCCCGGCCCGGTCCAACCACCGGTACGACGCCGCCGCGTTCGACCACGTCGACCCGCTGCTCGGCGGGGACGAGGCACTGGCACGGCTGTCGGCGGCGGTGCACGCTCGCGGCTGGCGGCTGCTCGGCGACATCACCAGCAACCACACCGGCGACGCCCACCCGTGGTTCACCGCCGCCGTGTCGGACGTAACCTCGGCGGAGCGGGAGCTGTACTACTTCGGCGACAACGGTGATTATGAGTCGTGGCTGGGCGTGAAGTCGCTGCCGAAACTCAACTGGGGCAGCGCCGAGCTGCGGAGACGCTTCGTCGACGGGTCATCGTCGGTGGCGCGGCGGTGGCTGCTGCCGCCGTACGGGTTGGACGGTTGGCGGATCGACGTGGCCAACATGACCGGCCGGCGCGGTGCCGACGCGCTCACCCTGGAGGTGGCAGCGTTGCTGCGCCGGGCGGTCGTCGAGACGCGGTCGGACGGGCTGATCGTCGCCGAGCACGGGCACGACTTCACCCGTGACCTGGACGCCGATGGTTGGCACGGCACGATGAACTACGCCGGGTTCACCCGGCCGGTGTGGAGCTGGCTGCGGTCACCGACGCAGGATTTGCCGGACTTCCTCGGCGTACCGGGTGGGGTGCCGGCCCGGTCCGGGTCGGCGGCGTTGGCGACGATGCGCGCCTTCGGGGCGTTGGTGTCGTGGCGGTCGTTGGTGCATTCGTGGCAGCTGCTCGGCTCGCATGATTCGGCCCGGATCCGCACGGTGGTCGGGGACGCGGCGCGGCAGGAGGTGGCGGCCGGGTTGCAGTTCACGCTGCCGGGGACGCCGATGGTGTTCGCCGGGGATGAGTTGGGGTTGCGGGGGGAGAACGGGGAGGGTTCGCGGACGCCGATGCCGTGGGACCGGCCGGGCTCGTGGGATGGGGCGACGTTCGGGGTGTACCGGGCGTTGGTGGCGTTGCGTCGGGAGGTGCCGGAGCTGCGGCACGGCGGGCTGCGGTGGGTGTACGTCGATGACGACGCCCTGGTCTATCTGCGGGAGTCGCCGTCCGGGTCGGTGTTGGCGTTGGCCCGGCGGGCGTCGGGTGCTCCGGTGCGGTTGTCCGGTCTGGTGGCCCCGCCGTCCGCTGCCGCTCCGGACCTGGTCAACCTGTACGGCGGCGCACCACCGCTACGCCCGGCCGCCGACGGCACCCTGACCCTGCCCGCCGCCGGCCCCACCTTCCAACTCTGGCACCTCCCCTGACCCGTGGACTCCGAGATCCTTGTATATTCATCTGAGATGTATATGCTCAACGCATGAAAATCGGCGAACCGGCGTTCCTGGTGATGACCGCGCTGGCGGACCGGCAGCTGTACGGCTACGCGCTGATCGAAGAGGTGCGCCAGATCTCTGGCGACCTAGTGCACCTGAAGGCGGGCTCGTTGTACGCGATCCTTGACCGGCTACGCGCGGAAGGGTTGGTGGAGGTAGCTGCTGAGGAAGTGGTCAACTCGCGGCTGCGCCGCTACTACCGGCTCAGCGGTGCTGGCGCCCAACGGCTTGCTGAAGAGTCCGAACGCATGCAACGACAAGCTCGAACTGCGACCACGCGACTGCAGGCGCGCCCTCGACCTGCTGCTCCGGGCGTCGCTGGATCGTTAGCGTGAGCCGGGCGTTAGAGCGCCGCTACCAGCGGCTGCTGCAGTGGTACCCGCCTGAATTTCGTGAGCAGTACGGTGCAGAGATCCTTGGCGTTTTGATGGACGGTGCCGAACCCGGGCAGTCCCGCCCTCGGCTCGGAGAGGTGGTCGATGTGGTACAGGCTGCGATCATGCGGCGGATGGGGGCCGTTCGCACCGCGACCGGCGCGGGTGCATGGCTCCCTGCAGCGGCAGCCGTCGGTACGCTCGCTGCAGTTCTGGTGCTAGCTCGTCAGGCTCGCCCTGCCGTTGAAGGGGGCGTCTGGTCTTGGCGGTTTGCTGAACAGGCTCCAATCACCGTCATCGGCACCGTTGGCTGGGCGCGACTAGCCGGATGGTTGCTGATAGTTGTAGCTCTGGCCGTAGGAAAGCGATCTGTCGCTGCGGCAGTGGCGGGTATGGCAGTCGTGGCCGAGCTCGCGATGCTGGTCATCGGTGTCGGTGACCCGTCTGGAGCCGGGTGGCAGTTGCTTCTCGCCGCTGTGGTCGCCGTCCTGCTGGCTGGTTCGTTTCTGCAGGGAACGGAGCAAGATCGGCTTTCGGCTCGGACCTGGATAGCAGCGGCCGTTGCGGGGGTCTGCACTGCACTGAGCGCCACGTTGGAGCCTATCCTGGCGAGACAGTCCGGAGCCTTTGTGGAGGTCGGGACTCAGTTGGAGGTAAACCTCGCAATCGGCACTGCATCGATGATCTTGCTGCTCAGCGTAGTCACAGTGCTGACGTTGCCGGTGGTCCAACGCGGCAGGGCCCTAGTATTGCTGGCAACCGTCGTGGTGCTGCTAGCGACAGCGCTGCTGCTTGGCTATGACAATGCGTTATCAACCGTGATGCCTCAGGCTGCTCTGACTGGTTCCCCTGCAGCGGCACTCGTGGTGGCCGCAGCCGTTGCCGCGACAGTGCTCGCAGCCGGGATTTTCGTCATTCGCGCTAAGGAGCGAATCGGCAGTTAAGGTCATGGCCCGGTACCCCGCTCAGGGGTACCGGGCCATGATAGATACGGCTACATCATCAGGGTTCCCCGCCAAGCGTTACGGAGTTCGCGGGTATCCATTGTACAGGCGGATAACGTCGGCCCAGTCCTGGAAATACATGGTGGAGCCGCCACCGGCAGACACTACTCCCTTCGCTCGCACGCCGGTGCTGCCGATAAGAGTAAAGACCGGTCCGCCACTGTCGCCGGCACGTGCTGCGGTATTTCCAGACGTCTGTGTAGTGCGGATCAGGCCCCTGATTGTATAGCCGCAGTCGCCGTCGGAATCCGGACTGGAACAGCTCACGACAATATTCGTACTGCTGCCAGTGCGCAGATCGCATATAACACCACTGGCGGCACCCGACTGGCATACCAGTTCGTTGGCTGCATGGTAGCCCCACCCGTTGACGGTCTTGTAGTTGCTCGTCGTCGGACCTCCGTCGAACATTCGATAGAAGCCAGGCGTGTCGATGAGGATCAAGTCATACTCCCAGGACTCTCCCGTTACGCCACCCATCAGGTTGAAGGTCGTGCCCGAACCGCCCGCAAAAACGCCCTGGTAGGCAACGTCCGGGGCTGTTGCGCAATGGGCGGAGGTTAGTATCCAGGTGCGGGAGTATGCGTTGATCCCGAATCCGGTGGTGCAACTCATCCGATGGTCGCTGCCCCGCTAGGACTCCCAGCGTCCGCCACCGTTCCAGGGTGAGGTATCCGCCACTCTGCTGGCGAGGATATTAACCTCCTCAGTAGCGGTGCTGACGGTCACGGGAACTGACAGGGAAAGCCCGCTGAGGATTGTGGATATATCTGTCAACGTAGATTGATTTGTCGTGCGCAAAATCCGCCGCTCCGCATCAACTGGAAGGCGCTCAACGTCCAGTCCCGTACCGTCATACCGCATCCCTACTGACTGCAAATTGCCGCCTGCTCTGGCGTTGGCGTCGCTGATAGCTGCTGCGTCGGCCTCCATTTCGGCCAACGAGTAGGGAGCAGACTTGATTTCGACGGGACCAAGACGACGGGCCGAGGCGATCGCGCCCTCCATGCGAGCCGTCGGTGTTCCGCTGTAGTAAAGGGCTAACCCGTCACCTTCGAAGGAGATCGACGTAAACCCAGCGGCCGGCTCCGCTAAATGGGCTTCGTACAGCTCGGATACCGCCGGCTGCAGCGCGTTCTGGCGAAGCATTATATCGAGTGTTTCTGGGTCTAGGTTCTCGGTTGATTGTGCGTCTGGCGAAACGGAGTCTTCCTGTTTCTCGTCACCCGCGTTGGCTGGGGCGGCGGCCAGTAGGAGCGCAAGTAGCGCTGCAAAAGCGACAGCGCCTCGGCTGTAGCTTCTTCGGCGGTCGTGGTTTCCTGTGTGGTTGGAGGGGTTCAAAGGGTTCCTCTCGCCAGGGCGCATTCGCCGCAGGGGTGGACCAAGTCCACAGGTGACAATCGATGCTACAGCTCAAGAGCAGACCAGTGAAGGCTGCGAATGTCGGACCTTGCCACCTGCGAGGTCAGGCACGGCCCTGATGCCTCCCCGCAGGCATCCCGGGCTGCTCGAATGATCCGCAGACGGGACTTTACGTATATATCGGGGTAAGAGTTGTATTTAGTTTCGAACCCAGACTTCTCGGCACTTCTTCTGTGCTGAGCTGCGGAGACGCTTCGTCGACGGGTCATCGTCGGTGGCGCGGCGGTGGCTGCTGCCGCCGTACGGGTTGGACGGTTGGCGGATCGACGTGGCCAACATGACCGGCCGGCGCGGTGCCGACGCGCTCACCCTGGAGGTGGCAGCGTTGCTGCGCCGGGCGGTCGTCGAGACGCGGTCGGACGGGCTGATCGTCGCCGAGCACGGGCACGACTTCACCCGTGACCTGGACGCCGATGGTTGGCACGGCACGATGAACTACGCCGGGTTCACCCGGCCGGTGTGGAGCTGGCTGCGGTCACCGACGCAGGATTTGCCGGACTTCCTCGGCGTACCGGGTGGGGTGCCGGCCCGGTCCGGGTCGGCGGCGTTGGCGACGATGCGCGCCTTCGGGGCGTTGGTGTCGTGGCGGTCGTTGGTGCATTCGTGGCAGCTGCTCGGCTCGCATGATTCGGCCCGGATCCGCACGGTGGTCGGGGACGCGGCGCGGCAGGAGGTGGCGGCCGGGTTGCAGTTCACGCTGCCGGGGACGCCGATGGTGTTCGCCGGGGATGAGTTGGGGTTGCGGGGGGAGAACGGGGAGGGTTCGCGGACGCCGATGCCGTGGGACCGGCCGGGCTCGTGGGATGGGGCGACGTTCGGGGTGTACCGGGCGTTGGTGGCGTTGCGTCGGGAGGTGCCGGAGCTGCGGCACGGCGGGCTGCGGTGGGTGTACGTCGATGACGACGCCCTGGTCTATCTGCGGGAGTCGCCGTCCGGGTCGGTGTTGGCGTTGGCCCGGCGGGCGTCGGGTGCTCCGGTGCGCCTGTCCGGTCTGGTGGCCCCGCCGTCCGCTGCTGCTCCGGCCCTGGTCAACCTGTACGGCGGCGCACCACCGCTGCGCCCGGCCGCCGACGGCACCCTGACCCTGCCCGCCGCCGGCCCCACCTTCCAACTCTGGCGCCTCCCCTGACGCTGCGCCCTGCCCGGTGAACGCCACTAGTACTCCAGCCGGGGATGTTGACCTTGGCTGAGCTGCGGTCTGGTGCGGTGCGGGAACGGGTGCAGCCACCGTCGATCATGGGCGGTTGTGTGGACTGACCATGACGCGGCGGTGGCTGCGGGATACAGGGTAGACGCCCGCCTGTGGCAGGTGTTGTTCGACGACCTGATGGTGATGATCGGGCGTCGTTTCCGCAGGCCGGAGCCGCGCCGCCGGGTGCGTGACTTCGTCCGGGGCCTGCTGGCGCCGATACCGTCGAAGAACTGTTGGACGATCGCGGAGCATGCCGGGGACACCAGCCCGGACGGGATGCAGGATCTGCTGACCCGGGTGCGCTGGGACGACGCCGCCGTCCGCGCCGATGTCCGCGAGTTCGTGGGCCACCACCTCGGTGACACCGAGGCGGTGCTGGTCATCGACGAGACGGGGGACCTGAAGAAGGGCCGGCACACCGTCGGCGTGCAGCGGCAGTACTCCGGCACGGCCGGGAAGATCGAGAACTGTCAGGTCGCCGTGCACCTCGTCTACGCCACCGACGACGTTCACGCGATGCTCGACACCGCGCTCTACCTGCCGACGTCCTGGTGCGACGACCCTGGCCGCCGCGCCGAGGCTGGCGTCCCCGAGCAGGTCCGGTTCGCCACGAAGCCGCAACTGGCGTCGCGGATGATCACCGCGGCGGTCACCGCCGGACTGCCGTGTCAGTGGGTGGCCGGCGACGAGGTCTACGGCGGCGATCCGCGCCTGGCAGCCGAACTCCGTCAGCTGCGACTGGGCTACGTCCTGGCCGTGGCCTGCTCCCACCAGGTGACCACCAATGTTGGCGTCCACCGCGTCGACGCCCTCGCCGCCGGCCTTCCCACTACCGCCTGGCATCGGATCTCTGCGGGCAGGGGCGTGAAAGGCCACCGCTGGTACGACTGGGCATTCATCGCACTGCCACACGCCGCCGACACCCACAGCGGGCGCCACTGGCTGCTGATCCGCCGCAACCGCAGAACCGGCGAGCTGGCCTTCTACCGCTGCTGGGCACCCCACACCGTCCCGCTCCGCAGCCTCGTCGCCGTCGCCGGCCGCCGCTGGAAGATCGAAGAATCGTTCCAGGCCGCGAAGACCGGCCTCGGCCTGGACCAGCACCAACACCGCCGCTGGACATCCTGGCACCGCTGGACGACCCTGGCGATCCTCGCCCACGCCTTCCTCGCCGCCGCGACCACACGCCGCAGCCGCCCCGACCCGGCCGGGTTGATCGCACTGACCGTCAACGAACTACGTCACCTGTTCAACGTCCTGATCATCGAACCCACCCGCCGCCACCGCGACCCGCTGCTCTGGTCCATACGCCGACGCCGCCACCAGGCGCGAGCCAGAACCAGCCACTACGCCCGACAAGCACTCACCGAGCCATGATCACGATCCCCGGCTGGAGTACTAGTTGCCCATCGAACCCATCCGCTGATGGTGATTCCGGAAAAACGAATCGACACCTCGGCTGCGACATTGTCGACCGCGACCTGATCCAGGCGCGTTCTCGCTCGTCTATGCGCGGAAGTCGAACCCGTGCCCGGTTGGACCTAAAATCGACGCGATGTCACGACCTGATAAGGGTTGGTTCTCCTGGTGGCTGGTGTAATAGCTCAATCTTCTTTGGGGTTCATGACGCCTTTGTTCTGGTTTGCCTTCAGCTTGATGACGACAGCGATCATGCCAAACGCAAACCCGAGAACTCCGAGCGCAGATGTTTTGCTCTCTATCTCACTAAAATTGACAAAAAACGATATTATGCTTAGTGATGTGAAGATCACTGCCAGTAGAGTGCAGATGTACCGTGTGGCTCGCAACAATTCTTGTCCTTGGGTTAGTAGTTGCTGTTGTGTTGAATGAATGCCACTTGGCTCGCCGTAACCCAGTGGGCTTCGGCGAGCCAGTTTGGCTTGCTCTTGAGTTCTTTCTGCAGCTAGTGTCCGCTGCACCAAACTGGGCCAACATACGGATGGCTTACGATGACGCCGTTGCTATTCGAGCAAAAGCCCAGAGCACTAGCCCCAATGACAAAAAGGCCTGCAACAACGGTGGCCGCGATTGTTCCAACTACAGGGAGGACAATTGCTACTATCGCGGAGAATCCGGCGCCCGCATTCATTGCATTCGTTATTTTGCTGGTTGTGGTTGCGGTGAAGTGAACCTCCATTCCCCACCAGTAGTAGATTACTCCGTTGTGAAAGATGGATGGATTTGCTGGAAAAACTTGCAACTGTTCGTTTGTCAGAAGTTCTCCGCGAAGGACGGCTTGGTTAAGTTCGTCCAAGCTTGCTACGACCTGATCGAACGTCTCCGGGTTGATTCCCGAGTCGGCCGCGGTAGTTTCTAGCTCAAGCGTTCCATCGTCGGCTCGCACAATGCTTGGTGTTAGTCGACTTGTTGCTTCTGCGAAGGCTTCGGCTGCCGCCTGAAGGCTCGGGTTTGTAATTACCGCCGGTTGCTCCGGTGTGGCTTGGGCCGAGCTTGGATTGATCAGTCCGAAGGCAAGTGTTAGCGCTACTCCGGCGGCCGAAACCGCTAGTCGTTGCATCCCTCGTATCATGAAGCCTCCTGGTTCGATGGTGATCGATTAGCAGCTTATGTAGCTGAGTTGGTAGGGAGGCAGTCCTAGTCTTGGTGCAATCTTGAGACAGCGGCCGTTTGGCGGACCCATGCTCTGGAATTGGGAGAGCAACCCGCTGTTGGCAATCAGGTGGCAGGCTGGCTGAAGCGGAGATGGAACCGCCGAAATGCAATATGCGGTAAACGCCGCCTGGGAGACGGCTGCTGCGGCCCACATGCCTGCAGTCAGATATTTGTCATACACTGCATCCCACGCAACTGACATCTCATCGTTGTTCTCGAAGTTGAGTGGTTGTTCGGCCGGATCAACCGACTCGATGAAGGATGGTGTGATCGCTCTGTGATCCGCTGGGCTCGCTGTAGCTGCTGTTGAGAATGATAGGCAGATGCTTGTTAGTGCGCTAGGAGAATAATGCTTCGGGCTACTCTGATGACTGCGTGCAAGACCTCACCACTCCTTCATGTTGCCTCGATTCGTCGACCGTACCTGGGGTGTGTGGCGTGCTTCAAGGCGTTGCGCGAGTCGATCATGACTATTTGTAAATACTCGGAATGTTCGCTGTGGACTGAGTAACTGCTAAAGTTTGTTCGAGTATTGGATAGTCTTGACCGTGTTTGGAACATGTGATACCGATCCTATCGTGACTAGTGCGCTGGCCGCAATTTGCCAGCTGACCAGGGGTAACCGCAGTTGAGTCGAGTGCGTTGGTGTAACCAGCAAGCGCGATCCTGGTGGTGGTATCGCTGGGTGGAAGGCGTGACGGGGCGGTTGTGAGGCTGTAGGGAGGCAGTTACAGACCGGCTTGCCGGGCCCGGGTGCCGCAGCCGGGCTGTCCTGTCAGGACTTCTATGGTCGGTCTCTTCGATTTGGACCTTGGCGAGACCTAGTCGGTTCGACTGGTGAGGTCTACGAAGGGGGTCCAGCGTACGGTGTGGTCTTTGTTGCGGACGGAGGCCAGGCGGACGGCGAACTCATCGGCGACGCCGGGGGTGCTGGCGAGTAGGGGTACGGCGGCGGCGATCATCTTGAGTTCGCGGGCTTCGCGGAGGGTCGGCCAGGCTGGGTCGGTGGTGACGTCGTAGCCGTACGTTGAAGTGAGGGCTTGGTGTGCGCTGGCCCGGCCGAAGTGGATCTCGCCTACGGCGACGGCGGCCAGGTCGACCTGCCACGGGCCGATGCAGGTCGGGTCGAAGTCGCAGAGGACTACGCGGCCGTCGGCTTCGCGGAGCAGGTTGCCGACGTGTGCGTCGGCGTGGACCAGGCCGCGGGCCTGGGCGTTCAGGTCCGCGATGCGTGGTGCGAGCCGATCGCACCAGTCCAGCAGGAAGTCTCGGTCGGCCGCGTCCAGTGCTTCCGCGTCGGTGAGACGGGTGCGGACGTCGCCGACCGGGTCCCACTCGGGCAGCGGGAACGGCGGCAGGCCCAGGGCGTGGAACTCGCGGAGTACCTGACCGAGTTCCTCGACGGTCGGCGGTCGTGGCGTGGGAGCGACGAGCCGCCACACCGTGGCGGAGAGGCCGTCGGCCCGTACCGGTTGCTCGATGTTGGGGGCGAGGCGGATGGTCGGGGCGTTGACTGCTTCGAACCAGGTTGCCAGGCGGGCGACCTTCAGCGCCCGGTCGTGCAGGGCGTGGGATCGGGTGATGCGGATGACGAGGCCGGCTGAGGGGAGCGCGTACACGGCGTTGTTGGTCAGCCGTAGCAGTTGGGCGTCGCCGGCGGCGACGCCGAGTCGGGCGGCGATCTCGTGCAATGCCGCTGCCATCGCCTGCTCGGTGAACCGTCCGACCGATCCGGTCATCAGCTGCCTACGCCTACCGCAGCTACGGTGCGGGAGAAGTCGGCGACGGTGGACATGTGCTCGTGGCGCTTGAGATCCCGTCGCAGGTTGTGGATGCGGTCCAGGATGCGGGGCGAGCTGAGCTGCCGGGCTTGTTCGATCACGCAGGCGCCGACGGTGACCGCCTGCTCGGGCTCGTCCGCTAGGAACAGTGAGCTGCACAGGCTGACGCCGTTGAGCGCGCTGCTGCGGACGTTCTGGGAACCGAAGGTCTCGATGGCTTGCGCGACGGTACGGGTGGCGGCCTCGCCGTACCGGTCGCTGTTGTCCTTGCGGGCGAGGTCGCGGTAGACCCGCCCGTACTGGGCGAGGAGTTCGCCGCGGTCGTAGAAGCGCATCCAGTCTGGTTCGTTGTCCGGGTTGATGCGGTCGAACTCGTCTGTGGCCGACCCGAGGGCGCGTGTTGCCGACGGCCCGTCGCCGAGAGCGGCCAGGGAGGCGGCCTCGGCTCCGTGGAGCATCGCGCTGACAGCCGGGGTGACCCGTCGACCTACCTCGTCGCGGGCCAGGCGAAGCGTCTCCAGCGCATCTTTGTTGTGGCGCAGGTGCTGGAACTGGCGGGCCTGGCAGTAGCGCACCCGCGCTGTGAGCAGTACGTCGTTCGCGGCGACCGCCATCCGCTCGGCCAGGAGGAAGTGCCTCTGTGCATCGAGATGTCGGCAGGCGTCGAACGCGGTCCAACCCGCCAGTTGTCGGACTGACGCGACCGACCGCAGCAACCGAGAGCCCACTGATGAGGGGTAGGGCTGGTCCAGCATGGCTGACGCGGAGTCGGCCAGGTGTGCGACGTCGCGGTAGAGCGCGCCTCCGCCGCGTTCGTAGTCGATAGATCGGTAGAGGGAGATCACGGCGTCAAGCCGGTCGATGTCGCTGTGGCCCACCCGACGCGAGCCGTCGTCGGCGGAGCCGCCGAGCAGGCCGGCCGAGGCAGCGACCGCCGCGATTCCCTGGAGCAGGGAGCGACGGTTCGTGTCCGGCTCTCCGGCCTCGCCGTGTTCTGGCATCTGCCCGGGTCGCATGTCGTTCCCTGGGAGTACGCCGGCTGGGTCACTCTCATGTCTCGCCGATCGGGAGTAGACCCTTCGGACCAGGGCGACTGTGGTCCTCAGTTCGCGTGCTGGCCGGAATCCGAGTTCGTCGTCGGTGTCGGCGTTGAGGACGATGCGGAGGGCGGTGCGGTAGTCCTCGGCGGGGTAGCGGATCTTGCCGTTTTCGAGTTTGCCCAGGTAGTTGGCGGTGAAGGCGCTGTGGGCTGCTTGTCCGGGGTCGGGGTAGAGGATCTTGTTGACGGCGTCGGCGAGTTGCCGGCGGGTCAGGCCCAGGCGTTCGCGTGCTGCGGTGAGCGGATGGTTCTGCATGACACCCCCGAAGTGTGGCGCACGATCTGATGCGTGATGCCGCGAACTGCCTGTGGCGGTAATCGACTTTGGACAGTATCCCACCTGGTGAATGCCGCCTTCAACCATCTGCGTCGAGCAATTCCTGACCCTGCCAGGGAATACGTCAACACGTAAATGTCAAGAGGGGAGGCAGGGCAGGGCTATTGCGTTGTCGGGTAACTGCTGGTCACGGCGGTGATCAGGTCGTGTGATCGGCGGTTGGCTTGGCGGGTTGCCCGGGCGATGTTGGTCGCCCCGGTGGTGCGGTGCCAGCCGATCGCGGTGTTACGCAACGTGGCGAGAACGGCGGGTCCGGTGCCGGTCCGGGCCTGGTGAAGGTCTTCACGGAACGTCACGTCGCGTACGTGATGGACCTTGTTCTCGATGTACCAGTGTCGACGTATCCAGCTCTGCAGATCGCGGGGCAGGGCTTCGCCGGCGGGCAGCGACACGGTCAGATAGGCCGTCTCCCGGCTGGTTCTACCAGCGACGATGCGAGTCCGGGTGATGCACACGGCTTGCTGGGCGTACGGGAAGGCGATACCACCGGGGGTCGCGACGGTGACGGCCTTCACGGTGCGGGTCTCCCGGCGGCCGTGACCACGGTCGCGAGTCCGGTCACCCACCGGGACCCGTGCCCAGGGCAGTCCTTTCAGTTGCTTGAACAGGGTCGGCTGGTTGGCCTTCACCTGCACGAGC
This sequence comes from Solwaraspora sp. WMMA2056, assembly GCF_030345095.1. Taxonomy (NCBI): domain Bacteria; kingdom Bacillati; phylum Actinomycetota; class Actinomycetes; order Micromonosporales; family Micromonosporaceae; genus Solwaraspora; species Solwaraspora sp. WMMA2056. Next base: position 6,856,294 of record NZ_CP128360.1, on the reverse strand, counting down.
AGGTGTGCTCCACGGGCGGTGACCTCGTCGGCGTGACGGGTCTGGGTGTGCAGGGCGTCGGCGATGAACAGCACCCCGGTCAGGGAGCCGAGTACCTGTTCGACGGCGTCGAGCAGCGGCGCGAACGATGTGATCTCGTTGCTCTTCGTGTCCACGGTGACCTGGGCGATCACGATCCCGGTGGTGGTGTCCAGGGCGGACAGCAGATGCACCGTGCGGCCGTCGCCGGTGCGGGAGCCACGCAACGACTTGCCGTCGATGGCGATCACCGTGCGGTACCGCCTCGGGGTGGTCACCTGGGCGGGAGTGCGGGCACTCAGCCAGCCGGCGAGGACGGTGCCGAGCAGCGTGTCGTCGAGGCGGGTCAGCAGCCGCCAGACGGTGCTGCCGACCGGCACCCCCGCGGTGAAACCGAGCCGCCGCTGTGCTTGTGTGTCCAGGTCGTGCAGCCAGTCGGTGATCGCGGCGAACGATGACGCCCCGGCCATGACGGCACAGACCGCCACCGCCAGCAGCGGGGTCAGCGGGTACCGCACGCCTCGTGGGTCGCGTGGATCGGGAACAGCGGTCAGCGCGTGTAGTAGACCGCTGCGTTCACCGTCGGTGACTGGCACTGCCTCCGCGATCGAGGCGGGTGCCGCTACGGCCAGTGCGGGAGTGAGGGATGATGCCATCGGCGGGTGGGGTCTTTCTCGGAGTCATGAAGCGTCGCAACTCCATGATCACCGATGCGGCCTCACCCGCTTCTCGCGACTCCGTAGAGGCCGAACTGCTCACGAAATACCTGGTCAGCGGCCTACCGGCCGACTACGCAATCACCCTGGGAGGCAGGGGGTGGTTGCCGTAACGGGAAGCATCCCTTCCAGTGGTGCGGGAGCGTCGCCAGCCGCCGCCGGATGCCTCCCATGACCGCCGGCGGCAGGCTCTGCGGAAGCCGCCCTACCGGTCAACGGGGTGTGCCGGCCCGGTTCGGGTCGGCGGCGTTGGCGACGATGCGTGCGTTCGGGGCGTTGGTGTCGTGGCGGTCGTTGGTGCATTCGTGGCAGCTGCTCGGCTCGCATGATTCGGCGCGGATCCGGACGGTGGCGGAGGACGCGGCACGGCGGGCGTCGGGTGCTTCGGTGCGCCTGACCGGCCTGGTGGCCCCGCCGGACGCCGCTACGCCCTGCCGCTGACGGACCTGGCCTGCCGGCGGTCGGCCCCACCTTCCAACTCTGGCACCGCCTCTGATCTGGGCAGGTAAACGGTTGAAAGTGATTGGTACCACCAAGGCGCCACACACCTCTGGCCCCATAATTGGTGGCTACCGTGGACCCTCACTCAAGCGCTGTCAACATGCATGCCGGTTAGGCTTTCAAAGGCGGCGGTGCCAGAGTAGCCGACCAAAAACCCCACTAGGGCGCCGCCCCAGAAATCCTCTACGGAGATAAAGGAAGGCGTCTCGGTTCGGCGCGCGGCGAAGATCGATGCGGCGATGCTAAGAATAACAGCGAGAAGTATCGGACCGACTGCGGACGTCGGGCCGCTCGCGACCTGCTGTGGTCCTCCCTGCTGCAGGAATCGGGCAGTGGCGCCGAGTATTCCCCCAGTGGTCGATCCGGCTATGACTGCCCAAAGTGCACAACGGATAGTCACCTCCGTAGTTGCAGTATTCGAATGTACCGCTTGACCTTCCTGCTTGCCGTCTAGGGGCGGCGGATCGAAGGAGTATAGAACGGTGATATTCAACCGGTAGGCGGCGGGAACGAAAAATGCTGTTTTGCGTGTGGTTAAAGTAAGGGTCCACACCCTGTCGCTTCCCGCCTGTAGAGCAAGACTGGCGGGAACGGGGGCGGACAGCAGGACATCTCGGTCACGTGGCCCTCCTATCCGCTCGATGTGCAACTGGCCATTGCCGCTGACGTACATCGCCGCACGTCCCAGCCGAGCGTCCTCGATATGAACCTGGCTGTCCTCGCTAACGCTGATGAGGTCATACCCATGCCGCACCGCCGTCCATTCGCGTATACCTTGCACTTGGCTGTGCAGCTCGGTAGCCGCAGCTCGTAGCCGTTGCTCCTCTTCCAGCCTTGCAGGCGTGGAAGGTTGGGCAACGAGATCGGCGAGGCGTCGCTGGAGGGCGGACAGCCGGTTAAGGCTCTCAGCCAGATAGCCTGAGGCCGCTGGGTCTTCGGCGCTACTCGGTTTCGCTTCGCCCTTGAACTGGTCGGCAACGGCGTGGACCGCCGAGGGTAGGTGCGTTGTGACTTGCTGGATCCAGATCGGCCGATCAAACGGGTTCGTGACATGAAGATATATCGCGAATGGTGTCCCTGAAAATGCCTGTGGGGACGACAACTCCACGGTCAGGTTTAGCAATCCTCGCCCTTCGTTGCCACTACCGTTGACCGGTGTTGTCATGTATCTTCTCCTCATCTTTATTTGCAGGAGACCCTCTGGTGCGGATCAAAATATTCCACATGCTCCTGTTCGCGCGGTAGTCCTGCGGTGGCCCATCTTCCGTCCGTCCGTGTCGCAAATGTGACACATGCAGGTAGGCTCTGCGGACTGCGGCGGTGCCAGGTTGCCAAGCGGGCGTTGGGCGGCATCTGGTGCATCGCCTTGTCATCGCCTGCTCGGTGAACCGTCCGGTCGGTCCGGTCATCAGCTGATCAAAGAGACTCTGGCGTGCCTCGATGCGATGTACTGATGGCTCTGGCGGCGTAGCTCGACCAGGTCAACGGATTGGACGACCGCCGTGACCGGTCGGAGGTGCCGAAGGCTGGCTACCCTCTGGATGAGCGGCTGAGCGTCGGCGGTGGTGTTGTGGTAGGCGATGCTGACGTGCGGGACGAATCGGCTTGCCCGTTCGGGTAGGGCGGTCGGTCCGCGTACCTCGGCGATGGACTCGCGGATGAGGTCACGGAGCCTGCTGACCGGTCCAGGCGGACCGACACTGAAGCGGACTGCTCCTGGCGAGCCGGCGAGCGGGCCGATCTCGATCGGGATGGCGGGGAGTCCGGCGCAACGTCTGCGTACGTCGTTGACCACTGCCGTGGCCACGTCTGGTGAGACTTCGTCGGTGAAGGCGAGTCGCTGCATGGTGATGTGCAGGCTGGCCGTCGGGACCAGGTCGAGGTGGGGCAGATGGCGCAGCTGATCCTGGCAGTGGGTCGCCATGGCGGTAAGGGCTGGGACGTGGCCGAGCATCACCATCCAGTGGTAGGAGCGCCGGCCAGGCGTCCACCCCGGGCGGCCCCAGTGGTTGACCATCCGTTGAACCTGCTGGAACCGGGTCCACTCCTGGTCGGCCCAGGGCCGTTCGCGGCCGTGGGCCGGCGCTTCGGGCTGGGCCGTCATCGGTTACCTCGGCCTTCGCCGAGCCACGTGTAGACCTCGTCGACGAACGACTCGGCGCAAGGATCGTCGAACTTCTCCCTGACCATCGTGGCGAGGTCGCGGGTCCGCTGACGTATCGACTCGACCTGGTTGTCCTGGCAGGCTCGCATGGCTTGGCGGGCGACGTCGGCGGCCTGCTCGACATCGGGTCGGTCCCCGCCTGCCAGCGCGGTCGCCAGGTCCAGCCGTACCAGGGCCTGGCTCCACACGGAAGGGGACGCGTCGACGATCGTGACCGCGCGGCCAGCCAGGTCGAGAACCTGCTCGGTGCGTCCCAGAGCGAGGAACGCCGTGGCGGCGTTCGACGCCACCCGTGCCTCGCTGTAGAGGCCGAACGAGACACACGAACTCATGCCGGGCTCGGGTGACAGGTCCGAGAGCACCTCGTAGGCGGTGCCGATCGCCTGTTCTGCCTCCTGCGTCTGGCCGAGCTTCGCGTGCGCGCGTGCCTCGCCGTTGACGGCGAGGCGCACCGCCTGTGGTCCGCGGCTGGCGAACCGGCGGCCGTCCACGGCGTAGGCGAGCGCCTTGCGGTACTGCCCGTCGTAGAACTCGGCGAAGCTCTGCGTGCCCCGTACCCATGACTTCAGCTCCCGGTCCTCCGCGTAGTCGGCGAGCTGGAACGCCTCGATCCCGTAGGCCCGCGCCGAGCTGAATCGGCCGAGATTGACCGACATGTAGCTGAGCAGCCCGGAGAGCTGTCCGGCGATGGCGAGTAGCCGTGCGCCGCACCGAGGCTGCATCCGCAGCGGGATGAGGCTCTGCACCCAGCGTCGTTGCCGCACCACGTCGGCGGCGAGCGTGAGTGGCCCTTCCTCCTCGTAGCGTGCGACGACATCCGAAACGTAGAGATCCAGAGTGTCCAGCAGAGCGTGGCTGACGCTCGCGTCGTTGTTCTCGCGAATCCGGGCCAGGATGACCGAGGGCTGCTCGACCAGCCCTTCGGAACCTACGCTTCGGGCAGCGGGCACAACCCTTCTGTTGCCGGAGACGGCGCTGGTCTCCGATTCGACAACAGCAGCAACATCCTGCCGTACTACCGTACGAGGGTTGCGGAATCCGAGTTCGTCGTCGGTGTCGGCGTTGAGGGCGATGCGCAGAGCGGTGCGGTAGTCCTCGGCGGGGTAGCGGATCTTGCCCTTTTTCGAGTTTGCCCAGGTAGTTGGCGGTGAAGGCGCTGTGGGCTGCTTGTCCGGGGTCGGGGTAGAGGATCTTGTTGACCTGGTCGGCGAGTTGCCGGCGGGTCAGGCCCAGGCGTTCGCGTGCTGCGGTGAGCGGATGGTTCTGCATGACACCCCCGAAGTGTGGCGCACGATCTGATGCGTGATGCCGCGAACTGCCTGTGGCGGTAATCGACTTTGGACAGTATCCCACCTGGTGAATGCCGCCTTCAACCATCTGCGTCGAGCAATTCCTGACCCTGCCAGGGAATACGTCAACACGTAAATGTCAAGAGGGGAGGCAGGGGATGGTTCCCGCAACGGGAAGCATCCCTTCCAGTGGGGCGGGAGCGTCGCCCCGTCCCGGGCGGGACGCTTACCGCCTGCGGCCTGCGGCCGACTGCCGATCACCGCGCGTACGCGTTCGGCGCGGCCGGGTGCGGGTCTGGCTGCCGCCCTTGTTGGTAGGCCTGTTTGAGGCGGTACTCGTCGCACTCCGGAGCGTACGTCGCCGGCAACACCGCGGTATTTATGAGAACCAGTCGGTCAAGTCAAAGACTACTGAGGCGTATTCATCGGGCGAGTTGATCGTAGGCTGTGTCACTATGTGCCGTGACTGGATGATGGACGCTAGTTCTTGCGGAAAGCTGCCTCCCATCCCTGGTCTGACGAGCCCACTTGACTCCGATAGAAGTGGAACATCAAGCCCATAGGTATCCTTATCTTCCTTGGGTTTGATGTAGAAGCGGCACCTCTGATCTTTGGTGAGCAGAAATCCAGCACACGAGTATACGTCCTCGAACCACGGGAAGCCGCCACCGTGTACAAAGATGCTGAGAATGCTGAATAGATTTGATCGAACCACGCGCCGCTATTGGTGGCCTCAAAACCTAAGTCGCTGGCGGCAACGACCAAATTGCCATGACTATCGCGAATACCTGAGAAACTCTCTGCTAGTTGAGGCAGTTCGTCGGCCGCAACCTTCACTCGTATCCAGTCGACTGCCGCGTCGACATCTAAGCTGCCTCCATCGCGTGAAAGGTCAAATTCAAATCCGAATCCGTCGGCCATTTCTGCGTCTTTGCAGTAGAATACGCGTGCTCGATCGGAGCTGGATCGCACAACCCCGCGCAACTGTGGACCTGCGGGTGGGAGTGGGCCTGGCGGGGCCATTACCAAGGGTGTCATGTGTCTGAGTAGTAACCCGAAGGTGCTATCCGCCAGGCTCACAGATTCTCCACTCTAGTTGTTGAAGCTGGTTTCTATATCGAGTTTACCCAGTCGGGGCACCTGTTCATGCCCTCGCAGTAGGCTGTGATCGTCCCAGGTGGCAACGGTTCGTGTCCAGTTCTCCGGCCTCGCCGTGCTCTAGCATCGGCCTGGGTTGTATGCCGTTTTTGGGACTACGCCAGCCGGCCGATTCCATGTCCCGCCGATTGGGGTAGACCCTTCGAATGAGGGTGGGTGCGGCCCTTCAGCTTGTGTGTTGGCCGGAATCCGAATTCGTCGTCGGTGTCGGCGTTGAGGGCGATGCGCAGGGCGGTGCGGTAGTCCTCGGCGAGAGGTAGCGGATCTTGAGTTTTCGAGTTTGCCCAGGTAGTTGGCGGTGAAAGCGCTGTGGGCTGCCTGTCCGGGATCGGGGTAGAGGATCTTGTTGGCGGCGTCGGCGAGTTGCCGGCGGGTCAGGCCCAGGCGTTCGCGTGGTTCGGTGAGCGGATGGTTCTGCATGACACCCCCGAAGTGTGGCGCTCAACTGATACGGGATGACGCGAACTTCCTGTGGCGGTAATCGATTTTGGACAGTATCCCACCCGGTGAATGCCGCCTTCAACCATCTGCGTCGAGCAATTCCTGCCCCTGCCGGGGAATACGTCAACGACGGATGTCAAGAGGGGAAGCAGGGGATGGTTCCCGCAACGGGAAGCATCCCTTCCAGTGGCGCGGGAGCGTCGCCCCGTCCCGGGCGGGACGCCTACCGCAGTCGGTCAGTCATCGGCCACGGTGTGTGCGGGGTTTGGCACAGAAGCCGTACCGCTGAAGTTGCCGGACCCTGACGCGGCCTGCCGCCGCCGGAAGCCCCCGTGACCGGCGGCGGCAGGCCCCGCGAAGAAGCCCAGGCCCACCGGCCAACACAGTGGACGTACCCGGAAAGGGGTTGTGATGCTGGATGCGGTGCGTGTCGCCCCGGATGCCCGACGACCAGGACCCGGTCGTGCCGGAGCGAGACGGCGCGGCAGGCGGGCACGGTGCCGACCTACCGGTCCGACGTCTCCTTCGGCACGAAGACACCGAGTCCTTGGTGGCCGTACAGCTCGCCGGTCTCGATCAGGATCGTGATGGCCTGACGGACGGTCGACTGGCTCCTGACCTCGTACAAGTCGGCCAGCTCGCGGGTTGACGGCAGTCGGTGTCCCGGCGGCCACTCGCCAGAGGCGATGCGCTGCCGGATGTCGGCGATGATGCGGCGGTAGTGCGGCTCGAACTGACGTGCGGGCATGTGGAAATCCCCCAGCTAGGCCCGCACATTCGATCACAGATCACGAGGTCACTTCAAGTGCATCGTTGACTTTACCGACAACGTCGGTAAAGTGGGCGACAGTTCCCCCCAGCTAGGCACTGCGGGAGACCCGCCGGGGTGGCGTCGATCCCGTGGAGCAGCGCTCAGCTGCTCCTTCGACGATCGGCGCTACCTCGGCGATCCCCATCGACGCCCCGGCCGAGCCGGTGCACGCGGCACCGCCGGCCACTGCACACAACCCAGAAGTGAACCCCGATCTTCGGCGTGCGGCGAACTGAGCCGCCGGATGCCCGTACCAGCGGCCCTGTGGGCGTACCGCCGTTTGTGGCTGCGTGCGCAGGGCGGGCGGCCCGACCTCCGCGCCCCCGTTCGGGGTCGGGCCGCCCATCCCACCTTCCCCACCGAACCGCGATGTAGCGGCGATCCCGTGACCTTCGAAAGGGCGGTCCCACCCGTGCGCAGACTCCTCGACCGTGTCCTGTTCCCTCGGCGCTCCCGGCGGCAGGCCCGGCTGCTCGCCAGCCTCGCCAACCAGACCCGCCCGGCCACCCGGCCTCCCGCCGCTGCTGTCGGCGGTGGGTCGCGTCCGCCGGCCCGGCACGGCGCCAACGCCGCCACCCACCTCTACTACGGCGCCAGTGTGGTGCGGCCGTCGATCAGCCCTGGGCTGGTCCGCGACCGGCGGTTCGCGGTCCGCACCCGGCGCGGTTGCGACCCGACCGAGGTACGCGCCTTCCTGCACCTGGTCGCCGACGAGTTGGCGGCGGTGCGGGCCGAGTTGGCGGTCACCCGGGACGAGAACGTGCGGATCAAGCAGGCGTTGCGGGACTGGCAGTCGCGGCAGTTCCAGGCCGGGATGCCGGCCTGATCCGGTCGACCCGGACCCGCCAGCCGGTGAACACAGTGGACGACACAGGGAGAGGGGTACGTTGATGCTGGATGTGGTGCTCGCCGCCGCGATCGCGGTGCTGGTCGGCGCGGTGGTCGGGTTCAGTTTGTGTCGGCATCGGCACCGCTGGTGTCCCGGCTGTGGCCGTACCCTGACCTGCCCGGCGTGTCCGACCGGCGGGCTGCTGCCCGCGCAGGTCGAGGCGGCCGGGCGTCGGTGGGCGCCGCAGCCGGCGCGGACCGTGACCCTGCGGCGGACCTGGGTGTGGCCCGGCCGGTCCCGGCGGCGGGCCGGGCGGTGACCGCGCGGGTGGTGGCCGTGGTCGGCCGGGTCGGGCATGTGGCGGCGCGTCCGTCGTGGCGGTGCCGGGCCTGCCGCCGGCCGTGGCCGTGCGAGCCGGCCCGCGCGGAGCTGATGGCGAGCTTCGACCGGATCGGCCGCTGCATGTACGTCGCCGTGCTCGCCGCCGAAGCCGCCCGTGACCTGCCCGGCCTGACGCCGGCACAGACGTACGCGCGGTTCATCGCGTGGGCGCGGCGGCGGGAGCCGGCATGACGGTCTACCGCACCCAGGCCACCACCGCCGCCACGGCCGCTGTCGCTTCCGGTGGTGGGGTGCCGGTGCCGGCTGCGGCGGTACGGGGCCGGTCGCCGCTGCTGGCGGACGAGTTCTTCCTGTTGGCGGCCGATGATGTGACGGGTCGGCCGCGTCTGCCGGCCGGGCCGGTCGGGTACGGTCTGGCCGCCGCCCTGCTGGCCGACCTGGTCGACGCGGGCGCGCTGCGGGTGCACGACGGCCGGTTGTGGCTGGCCGCGCGGCACGTACCGGTGGACGCGCTCGGCGGCTGGATCCTGCGCTGGCTGGCGGCGGAGCCGCGACACCGGCGGGTAGGAACGTGGTTGGCGTTGCTGGCGCCGCGGGCCCACGGCCAGGTCGCGCGGCGGCTGACCGCGGCGGGCGTGGTCCGGCCCCGGACGGTACGCCGCCGGCTGCTGACCACCGCCGTGGTCCAGGTGCCGACCGACATGAACCGGGCCGCCTGGGCCTGGGCCCGTCTGACCGTACGCCTACAGCGCGGCGAACCGTTGCCGGCGTTTGAGGCGCGGCTGGGCGGGTTGTGTCTGGTGACCGGGCTGGACGACTTCGTGCTCACCGGCCTGCCGGCGGCGGCCCGCCGGCATCTGCACCGGGAGACCGCAGCCCGGTTGCCGGCCGAGATCGCCGAACTGTTCACCATCGCCCGCCACCGCCTCGACGGCGCCGCCCACCGCCGCCACTGCGGTGAGCCGGGTTGACACAGAACGGCGGTCGGCTGAGTTGCCGATCCGGTTGAGGGCCGGCTCGCCGCTGCGGCGCGCGAGACACCTGAGTCCGGCAGGTCGTCTACCTGACCGACCGGGGGAACGGCTATATACGTTCCGAACGGCCGGCACCCTGGCGAAGGCGGTTAGGCACCTTCAGCAAACGGGCTTTTGATACCGCTCACTTCAGCAGTCATCGGCGGGCAGTCCTCGGTTGTCACCCAGGCGGGCGTCGCAGAGCTCTCGGCCGCTGACCGCACCGTTGAAGCTCGCCCCGCGTAGATCCGCTCCGGACGCATTGATCTGAAACAAGTTGGATTCGTCGAAGGATGTGTTACGGAAGTCGCCGCCGAGCAGGTCGATGCCGCGCAGATTGGAGCGGCTCAGATCCAGCCGGCGGTCTTCGCGATAGGGAACCCTGCCGAGGACTCGAATCGCCGCCTGCACGACCGGGTCGACAACGACGTCCGCCGGATCGCTCCTCGGTGGCGTGGCCGGTACTGATCCGCCGTAGGCAGTGTCACGCCGAGTCTGTAGAGTCGGCGCGGGCAGTGCGAAGCGGCGCGGAGACGAGGCCGAGTAGGCCGGTACCCATGCCCGCAAGAGCACAGATCACAACCGCAGCTGTCACACTCCAGTGCGAGGCAATGTTGCCCAGTACGTTGTTCATGACGAGCAGAGCAAGCGCTTGAAGCAGGGTCAACAGGGCTTGTATCCGGGATAGATGGGTGTCCGGTGTTTCGGCCAAGATGAGCGGAGTGATATGCGAGACGAACATGCCGTTCCCGACCCCCATGACCAGTCCTGCGCCGATAGCGACCGCGGCGCTGGGAGCCACCGCCAGCCCCAGAACTCCGACACAGGCGGTGATGAGACCCCACGTAGAGAGCAGGCCGGGACGACCGAGCGAGCCGCGGCGGACGACGGCCAAAGTGACAGCGACCATACCGATACTCTGGGAGCCCAGTATTAGGCCGGCGACTGCCACTCCCCAATGCTCCTGACGCGCCAGCAACGGGACGAGCAGGGGCAATACGGGTAGAAGGAATCCTGCGGCCGCTCCGGTCAGGAGCAATGCGGGCCGCAAAAGGGGGTCGCGAAAGCCGACTCGGACTCCGTCGAAGGCATCCTCCAACAACCCTCTACTCGACCCAACCTCGGTCCTATCCGACTGCGGCCGAATAGTGATCAGCACGACCAGCACTACCGCGAACGTCACCGCATTGACCAAAGCGGCACCGGCCAGCCCGGCCAACCCGACCAAGATTCCGCCAAGGGGGCCGCCACCCAACGCGACCAGCTGACCGCCTACCTTGCGGAGCGCCAGGGCTTGAGCGAGTTGGTTCTTGTCTACCAGACGGCGAGGCATCGAACCGGACGCAGGAAGGTAGAAGGCATCGACGATCCCGACAAAGGTGCCGGCAACGATAAGCAACCACGGCGGTGTTCCGAGGTGGAAAGCCGTTGCGGCCAGGACGACGGAGAGCACCAGCATCGTTGCGTCGCCAAGGATGAGAACCCGTCGTGCACTCATCCGATCGCCGACCGCTCCACCGAACAGGAGCAACAGCACCCGAGGTAGCGTAATCGTTGTGAGAACGAGGCCCGCGACTGCTCCCCCGTACGCGCTCGCCGACCAACCGAGCGCGAAGTAGAACAAGGAGTTCCCGACGAGTGAGGCGAGGATCCCGGCAAGCCATATCAGATACGATCTAGGTAGGCGACGTCGCTCCGAACCGCCTGTGCCTGACGGACCTTCTTTCTCAGGGGTGATTGGATTGACGTTCTGCCGTGTGTCGATGATAGCCTCCCGACTTCGTCCCGAAGTACCGGAGTGCCGGCTTGTCGTCAAGTCCTAGCGCCGCAACACTGTAGGCGCTTGTTCGCCGGCTAGCCGATCCAATGTCGTCGCTAGGGACTGGACGGTCGGCGCCGCGAAGAGCTGACGCATGGTGACCTTCACTCCGGTGGCGGAACGAAGCCTAGCAACGACCCGGGCAGCGATCAACGAGTGGCCTCCGAGCTCGAAGAAGTTTGCCTCGATGGTTTCCACTGGCTTCTCGAGGGCCTCGGACCAGATCTGGGAGATCAGGAGCTCGTTGGGGGAGGAGGGGACTGTTCCGTCCGTTGTCCGCTGATCGGCTTGACTGCCAAGCTGAGCCAGCTTCGCGTCATCCACCTTACCGGCAACCGTGAGCGGCAGTTCGCGCAGAACGATCGTTCGCGTCGGGATCATGTAGTCGGGGAGAGCGGCCTGCAACTTGGTGAGTACCTGTCCCTCGATCGAGTCCTCCACCGACTGGTCGGGGACCACGGCCAGTCCGAGGGAAGTTCCTCCGGAATCCGGAATGCCGAACGCGACCGCAGTTCGGATCCCGGGCACGGCTCGGGCGATGGCCTCGACGCCCGCAGGTTCTACTCGGTAGCCGCGGATCTTGATCTGCTGATCGGCACGCCCAACGAATTCCAACGCCCCGTCCGGCCGGGTCCGCACCAAATCACCTGTGCGATACATCCGGCTTCCGGCTCGAGTCGGATCGGGCAGGAACCGGGAAGCTGTCTGGCCCGGCTGATTTCGGTAGCCTCGGCCAACGCCGACACCCGAAATGAACAGCTCGCCAACGGATCCATTCGGAACCGGTTGGAGATCGCTGTTGAGCACTTGAAGGCGATAGTTTGGCAAAGGTCGACCGATCGTCTCCGGGTCGTCACCCGCTTCAGTGTCGGCCCACGTCGCGCAAATCGTCGTCTCAGTAGGACCGTATGCGTTGATGAAACGGCGGCCATCGGACCACCGCTGCGCGACGGCGGGAGGGCACGCTTCACCTGCGGATACGACCGTCCGCAGCCCGGCGCTCTTAGCAGGCGGCTCGTGCGCCGCCAGCAGTGACGGCGTCGCGGTAACGATATCGACAGTACCTCCAAAGAGACTGTTCAATCCGTCGCGTGGGTCGGCGAGTGCCACTCCCCGACCATGGGCCAAAGGTATGAGGGTCGACCATAGCCACCCGTCGAATGCCGGAGCCATAACGTTACCACCCTCCCTACCTTCAGCCGGAATCAGGCTCCCAAGAGCGGCGATCAGCCCGGCGACATTTCGATATGAGACCCCCACGCCTTTCGGTGTTCCTGTGGTCCCCGAGGTGTACACTAGTAGGGCAGCCGTACTTCGTGACTTGATCATGTGAGTCTGGATCGGTAGTGGTACCAGCGGGCGCGGGCTTGATGGCGGCGGCGCCACCAGGACCAGCGGAGATGGTGTTCGAGGCTGTGCCAGGCTCTGGTCGCGAGGTTGTACAGCCGTTTGATCTCGACCACGGTCAGCCGGGCGAGTCCGAGGTCGGCCGGTGGTGGTTCGCTGGGGTGGGTGGGTCGGGGTGGTGGCGTGGTCCCGGCCGCGGCGTCGGCGGCGGTGACCGCGCAGACGGCGAGCGCGGCCATGACCAGCACTATGTGCCGCATGATCGGGGTGTGGAGGCGGTTCTGGAACTGGTCGAACCCGAAGTGGTCCTTGCCGAAGCCGTGGTCCTCCTCGATCGTCCACCGCCGGCCGGTCACCCTCACCAACGCGGTCAGGGTCGCCGGAAGGCGCTCCGGTATCCAGCAGTAGAAGTAGGCCAGGTCGTCGGGGTCAGCCAGGCTCCGGCGTACGAGCAGGTAGTGGCGGGGGCTGGCGGTGGCGATCCACGCCCACGCGTACCAGCGGTCGCCTTTGGAACCCGCCCCGCAGGACATGGTCTGCCAGGCGGTGTCGGTGGTCAGGGTGGTGGCAGCGGTGTCGGCGCGGATCTTCGTCTTCCAGCCGGGCAGGGTGATCCGGAACGAGCACGGCACGCCGAGGCTGTAGCCGATTCCCCGGGTCTCGCAGGTGTCGCGTAGTCGCCGGTCCCGGCCGTAGACGGCGTCGGCGGTGCACCACCGCACGGGTACGCCGGCGTCGAGTGTCTCGGTGAGCAGGTCGGTGGCGAGTCGGGGTTTGGTCGCGAACTCGGTGTCGGCGGGGACGCCGGTGGCGGCGCGGCGGGCGTCGTCGTCGAGGTGGGCGGCGGGGATCCACAGGCGGGAGCCGACCAGGGCGTGGCCGGCGCGGGTGGCGTAGGTGGCGTTGACCAGGTTGACGGCGTTGGTGACCTTTCCCGCGCAGCCCACGTACTGGCGGGTCACGCCGCACGTGCCGGTGCCGGTCTTCTCCACGCCGCTCTCGTCGAAGATCAGCGTGTTGTCGCCGTCCGGGTCGGCCAGGCGTGCCACGGCGAAGTCACGGACCACGCCCATCGCCTTGTCGGTGTCCCAGACCGCGCGTTCGAGGAGTCGTTGCATCCGGTCGGGGGTGGTGTCCCCGGCGTGTTCGGCGAGGGTCCAGCAGTTCTTGCGTGGCAGGTCGGCGATCAGGCCACGGACGTACTTGCCGGCCTGCCGTAGTGGTTCGACCCGGGCGAAACACGCGCCGAGGTCTCCCATCAGCGTGGCGAGGTTCTCCTCGACACGACCGGCCTCTACCATGGCCGCTGCGGCCACCTCGTGATCCTTCGTTGTCCACACAACACCGGACGATCATGCGGTGGCCGTCTCCGTCGCCGCACATCCTGTCCGTCCATACCCCACCGCACCGGTCAGGTTACGAAGTACGGCTGCCCTACTAGTAGTACTTTGTTAGGTCGTTGTGGCGTGTCGCTTGTGCGGGCATCTCGGCGGTGTTTGGCTGCGGTGCGTGGATGAGCTGGATCTGGTTCGGGTACGGGCGCAGTTGGAGGACTTCGCGGCCGGGGTGTTCTCGGGAATGCGACGGTCGGACCAGCGGGCGACCGGTCTGCGGTATCTGCGTGGGCTGATGCTGGACGGCCGGCGCAAGTCGATGCAGCCCATGGCGCAGCGGCTCGGGGTCGACCACCAGCAGTTGCAGCAGTTCCTGACCTCGTCCACCTGGGACGTCGCCGGCGTGCGGCGGCGGACGGCCACGGCCGCGGTCGACCTGGTCGAACCGCGGGTGTGGGTGGTCGACGACACCGGATTCCCGATGGACGGTAGGGCCTCGGCGTGTGTGGCCCGGCAGTACTCCGGCACCCTCGGCAAGGTCGCCAACTGCCAGATCGCCGTGAGCGTCCACGCCGCGACCGACACGGCGTCGGCGGTGCTGAACTGGCGACTGTTCGTGCCGGAGTCCTGGGACGAGACCTGCGTGCCAGGCCCGGACGGCAAGCCCGAGAACACGCACGCCCGCAGGCTGCGCCAGCAACCGGTCACCCTCGACCAGGCCGGGGCGAAGAAGCCACACGCACGGGTGCGGCTGCCGCCCGCCGAGCAGATCGATCAGATCCGCAGACGCCGGGCGGCATCGAAGGTCCCCGACACCGAGCGGTACCGGCCGAAGTGGATGATGGCCCTGGAGATGCTCGACGAGCTGGCCGAGTGGGGGCTGCGTCCGCCGCTGCTGACCGCCGACGCCGGCTACGGCCAGGTCGCCGAGTTCCGTCAGGGCCTGACCGAACGCGGTATCGCCTACATCGTGGCGACCACCTCGTCCACGACCGCGCAACCCGGCGACGCCCACCCCGTGCCGGTGCCCTACGCCGGTGTCGGTAAGCACCCCGGACCGCGCTACCCCCAGCCGGCCCGCAGCCTGAAAGACCTGGCCCTCGCTCACGGCGCCGACGCCGCGCGTCTGGTGCGCTGGCGTCCCCGGCAACCCACCCGTGACCGCAGCCCGGACCGGCCCGCCGGCGAGCTGTCCGGGCACTTCCTCGCAGTACGGGTGCGTCCCGCCGGCCGGGTGATCCGACGCGGATCACAGTGCGGCGATGACGGCGTCCTGCCCGAATGCTGGCTGCTCGTGCAATGGCCTCCCGGCCACGACGAACCCAGCGACTACTGGCTGTCCGACCTGCCCACCGACACACCACTCGCCGACCTGGTCCGCCTGGCCAAGAGCCGCTGGCGCGTCGAGCACGACTACCGCGAACTCAAGACCGCCCTCGGCCTTGACCACTTCGAGGGCCGCTCCTGGATCGGCTGGCACCGCCACGTCACTCTCGCCACGGCCGCCCAACTGTTCCTCACCCGACTACGGACAGCCCGCCCAAAAGCGGCGGGGCGGACCTGAGCCTGTACACCGTCCTACGCGGACTGCAGTACCTACTCGCGACCTGGCTCGGGTTCTGCCCCCTCTGCCACCAACTGGTACCGACCTAACAAAGTACTACTAGTACGGCAGCCGCCATTTGCTAGTTGACCAGGGCGTATTCGCGGTTGAGGCGGGTGCGTTGGTGGAACCAGCGGGCGCGGGCCTGGTGTCGTCGTCGCCAGGTCAGCCAGTTGAGGGCGTGGTCGGGTGGTTGTGGGTGGTGGAGGACGTCGGCGAGAAGCCGTCCGATCTCGGGCACGGTCAGTGGGATCAGTCCGGGCTCGGCCGGTGGCGGCTGGTCGGGTGTGGCCGGTGGGGGTGCCTGGCTGTCGGTGCGGTGGCGTAACCGCGCGGCGGTGACCGCGCAGACGGCGAGAGCGGCCATGACCAGTACGGTGTGCCGGGCGATCGCGTCGTGGAGGCGGGCCTGGCACTGGTCCAGGCCGAAGTGGTCCTTGCCGAACTCGAAGCATTCCTCGACCGGCCACCGCAGCCCGGCGGCGCGGACCAGCCGCGACACGACCACCGGTTGCCCCTCGGGCACGAAGCAGTAGTGGAACGCCAGTTCGCCGGTGGCCAGGTGACGGCGCACGAGGAGGTGGTGGCGGGGTGAGGCGGTGGCGATCCATGCCCACGCGTACCAGCGGTGTCCCTTCGACCCGGCACCGGCCGAGCGGACCTGCCAGCCACGACCGCGCCTGCCGGCGAGTTCCGTAACGGCTTGCGCGCAGGTCAGCCTGTCACCGGACGGCGTCTGGATCACGCACGTCGAGGCGACCCGCAGCACGTACGCCTGCCCACGGGCTTCGAGGAACTCCCTCAGTTCGGTGCAGCCGCCGTACACCTCGTCACCGCAGATCACGTCGAAGGTCAGCTCGTCGGCGTAGGCGTGGGTGCACAGGTCGATCGCGAGTTGGCCCTTCGTGCGGAACTGCGTGTCCGTCGGCAGCCCTGTCCGCGCGGCGGTGTCCGGGTCGGTGATCTGCTCGGCGGGGATCCACCGCCGGGCTGCGACCAGGGCGTGCCCGGTCCGTTCCCGCACATAGGCCAGGTGGACCGTGTTGATGCCGTTGGCGACCCGACCGGCGCAGCCCATGTACTGCCGTTTCACCCCGGCCGTCGCCGTGCCCTGCTTCGGGTGCCCGGTCTCGTCCAACGCCCCGACCGCCAGCCCACGCCGCCGCCGACGGCCGGCAGCGGTGTCCAACCCGGCCGCCGCGTACCGCCGTACCTGGCTCGCCATACCCTCGGTGTCCCACACCGCCCTGTTCAACAACCGCTGGGTCCGGTCCGGCGTGGCATCCCCGACATGCTCGGCGATGGTCCACCCGTTGCGTTTCGGCATCCTGCTGACCAGCGCCGACACGTACCGGCCCGCGTGCAGCCACGTCCGCACTTGGACGAAACAGGACCGCGTTCGCTCCAACAGCTCGGCCCGTGCGCGCTCAGCGCGGTCGGCCGCTACCCTGGCAGCAGCAGCCGCCTTCGATCTTGTAGTCCTCACAAACACATGATCAACAGGCGGCTGCGTCTACGTTGCACCACCCTGCCAACGCGTCCTACCTGGTCACAGCCCTAATGGCGGCTGCCGTACTAGCGACACCTTCCATGCCGTAGACGGCGCCGATCTGGGTGGGCGCGTCTGGCGATCCCAGCAGCTCGATGACTTGCGCGAACCGTTCGCTGTCCTGACGGGCCTTGGTCGCGCGGTACTCGTTGATCGCCGTGACCGCGCCGACGAGCAGCAGCACCGCGACGGTCGCCTCGACCACGACGCGTCGGAGTTCGGTGGCGGCTGTGAACCGTTCGTAGGCTTTGTCGTCCGCGCCCCGGAGCCGTTGCTGTGTGTACCAGGGGATGACGGCCACGAGGATCAGTGCGACCGCGACAACTCCGATCACCGAGGTGACGACAACGGACATCGCTCAACTCCCTGCATAGCCGCATCGAAACTCGGTCGCGATGTTGCGCGCGTTCGCCCGCATGGCCTCAGGATAGTCATCGATCTTCTTGCCGTCTGGATCGGTGAGCGCGGGTCTCTCTTCCAGTGAATCGAGGAAGCCGGGTGTCTCGCCATACTCGCTGGCGAGTCTGGACAACTCGTTGCGGTCCTTGTCGCTGAGATCCTTGTCGATGGTGTAGAAGAACGCAGGCTTCGGGTCGGACCAGGGTGATTGCGTAGTCGGCCGGCAGGCCGCTGACCAGGTATTTCGTGAGCAGTTCGGCCTCTACGGAGTCGCGAGAAGCGGGTGAGGCCGCATCGGTGATCATGGAGTTGCGACGCTTCATGACTCCGAGAAAGACCCCACCCGCCGATGGCATCATCCCTCACTCCCGCACTGGCCGTAGCGGCACCCGCCTCGATCGCGGAGGCAGTGCCAGTCACCGACGGTGAACGCAGCGGTCTACTACACGCGCTGACCGCTGTTCCCGATCCACGCGACCCACGAGGCGTGCGGTACCCGCTGACCCCGCTGCTGGCGGTGGCGGTCTGTGCCGTCATGGCCGGGGCGTCATCGTTCGCCGCGATCACCGACTGGCTGCACGACCTGGACACACAAGCACAGCGGCGGCTCGGTTTCACCGCGGGGGTGCCGGTCGGCAGCACCGTCTGGCGGCTGCTGACCCGCCTCGACGACACGCTGCTCGGCACCGTCCTCGCCGGCTGGCTGAGTGCCCGCACTCCCGCCCAGGTGACCACCCCGAGGCGGTACCGCACGGTGATCGCCATCGACGGCAAGTCGTTGCGTGTGCGACACGAGGTCGCATGTGTTGAGTGGATCACGGCGGAGGAGGTGCCCTCGTGGTGACGTGATCCCCGGTCCGTGCTCGGTGGCCGGTCTCCTCCCTGGCGTGCGTCGCGGGTGACTGCGGGGTGCGGAGCCCAGGGTTCAAGCCGAAGGGTCCTCGTTCCTTCCGAGGGCTACGGGTGAGGAGAAGTACGGGCGGGCGAACGTGAGTGAACCCTTGGTTGATGCCTCGTCATCTTGAAGGTCCGGGTGGAGGGAAGCGGGACCGGGCCGAGATCAGGGACTGGCCGCTGCGAAGCGGCGGATGCCGGCGGTGGAACGCAACGCTGCTGGGGGAGCACCATCGTCCCCGGGGTACAGAGGGCGCCCTATCCGTGCGTGTCTCATGCATGCGGAACGTGGAAACCCCGTCCAGGTCCAGCTTCAGCGGCTGGTAGGCCGACCGTGAGGAAGGCGGAAGTCCTGGCCGGGAACAGGATGACCCGAGAAGCGAAGGCCGGGATGCCGAAAGGCGACGGGAAGGGCATCACAGGTGCGGCCGCCTCCTGGCCGTGTGGTGTCGAACCGACCGGATACGGGCAGCGCCGCGTCGTTGGCGCGGTGGTGCCCGGCCCGAGAGGGAGCCCACGCGGGTCAGGTGAGTCTGTGGAGATGGTGATGGGCATGACGTCAGCGCCTGCGGGGACGTTGGACGCCGCCGTTTCGGCGGTGAACGGAGCGCAGGGCTTTCCCGACGACTGGGACCAGGTGAACTGGACCCAGGCGGAGGAGGAAGTACGGCGGCTGCGCCAGCGGATCTTCACGGCGTCGCAGGCAGGAGCGCACCGCAAGGTGCGTAGTCTGCAACGGTTGATGCTGCGGTCCCGGGCAAACGCGTTACTCAGTGCGCGCCGGGTCGCGCAGGTCAACCAGGGACGAGCGACGGCAGGGGTCGACGGCCGGACCGCGCTGACCGGTCCCGAGCGGGTGGATCTCGCCCGCTGGGTGCAGCAGCGCGGGTGTCGGCCGATGGCCCGGCCCGTCCGCCGGATCTACATCCCGAAGGCCAACGGCAAACGGCGTCCGCTCGGCATCCCCGTGATCGCCGACCGGGCAGCGCAAGCCGTGGTGCTCAACGCGCTGGAGCCCGAATGGGAGGCCCGGTTCGAGTCGAGGAGCTACGGCTTCCGACCCGGCCGGGGGTGTCATGACGCGGTCGAGGCGATTTTCGCCGTCTGCAAGGGCAAGAACCCGAAGCGGGCATGGATCCTCGACGCGGACCTGACAGCGGCGTTCGACCGGATCGACCATGACCGGCTCCTGGGCCACCTGCACGGATTCCCCGCCAGGGAACCCGTCGCCCGGTGGCTCAAAGTGGGTGTGGTCGAGAACCGGCAGTACGCCCCGACCGAGGAGGGCACCCCGCAGGGCGGAGTGATCAGCCCGCTGCTGATGAACATCGCCCTGCATGGGATCGAGACAGCAGCCGGGGCCCGGCAGCAGACCACCCCGTCGCATCGGGGCTGGTCGGTGCCCGGAACCCCGGTCGTGGTCAGATACGCCGACGACCTGGTCGCGCTCTGTTCCACCCGGGAGCAGGCCGAACAGGTCAAGCAACGCCTCGTCCAGTGGCTGGCGCCGCGAGGACTGACGTTCAACGAGGACAAGACACGCATCGTGCACTTGTCCGACGGGTTCGACTTCCTCGGCTTCACCGTCCGCCACTACCGCAATCCCGGGAAACTGCTGATCACACCGTCGAAAGCGGCCGTCAAGCGGTTCCGCGCCCGGCTGCGGACCGAGGTCCGCAACCTCTACGGCGCGAACGCGATCGCCGTGATCAGCAGACTCAACCCGATCCTGCGGGGCTGGGCCGCGTACTACCGCACGGTCGTGTCCAAGAAGGTCTTCAACGACATCGACTCCACGCTCGTCTGGACGATGCTCAAGTGGGCCCGACACCGGCACGAGACGAAGTCCTACCGATGGATCGTGAACCGCTACTTCGGGCGGTTTCACCCGACCAGGCAAGACCGATGGCTCTTCGGTGACCGGGACACCGGCGCCTGCCTGACCCGCTTGTCCTGGACGCCCATCCGCCGACACCAGATGGTCAACGCCGACGCGTCTCCGGACGACCCGGCCCTGACCTACTACTGGCGACAGCGACGACGACGCCGACTGCCACCGGACACACCCGCAGCACCAGGCCCCGCGCCTTACACCCTGCGACCGCCCACGGGACTTGCTTGAGCCGGATGCGGTGGAAGTCGCACGTCCGGTTCTGAGGGGGCCCCGGCGCAGCAATGCGCCGGGGCTACCCGACGGCTCCCGCACCGGCGACGGCCGCACGGTGCATCTGCTGTCCGCCCTGGACACCACCACCGGGATCGTGATCGCCCAGGTCACCGTGGACACGAAGAGCAACGAGATCACATCGTTCGCGCCGCTGCTCGACGCCGTCGAACAGGTACTCGGCTCCCTGACCGGGGTGCTGTTCATCGCCGACGCCCTGCACACCCAGACCCGTCACGCCGACGAGGTCACCGCCCGTGGAGCACACCTGCTCGTGCAGGTGAAGGCCAACCAGCCGACCCTGTTCAAGCAACTGAAAGGACTGCCCTGGGCACGGGTCCCGGTGGGTGACCGGACTCGCGACCGTGGTCACGGCCGCCGGGAGACCCGCACCGTGAAGGCCGTCACCGTCGCGACCCCCGGTGGTATCGCCTTCCCGTACGCCCAGCAAGCCGTGTGCATCACCCGGACTCGCATCGTCGCTGGTAGAACCAGCCGGGAGACGGCCTATCTGACCGTGTCGCTGCCCGCCGGCGAAGCCCTGCCCCGCGATCTGCAGAGCTGGATACGTCGACACTGGTACATCGAGAACAAGGTCCATCACGTACGCGACGTGACGTTCCGTGAAGACCTTCACCAGGCCCGGACCGGCACCGGACCCGCCGTTCTCGCCACGTTGCGTAACACCGCGATCGGCTGGCACCGCACCACCGGGGCGACCAACATCGCCCGGGCAACCCGCCAAGCCAACCGCCGATCACACGACCTGATCACCGCCGTGACCAGCAGTTACCCGACAACGCAATAGCCCTGCGGGTCGGACCGGAAGAGTTCCTCGAGATCCTTCTCCCGTTGGCTGCGTACCTGGGGGGTTAGGTCCTTGCTCCACAGACTCGATACGGCGAACTGATGCAGGTCGTACTGCTCGGCCAGGTACATGAACGCCGGGTGCTCAGGCACGATGGACCGGCCGCTGCACCCTTTCAAGATCGGGTCGTCGAGCTCGTCGTGCAGCTTCTCGAGCGTTTCTTTGACGTCTTCGAGCCGACCCTGCATCTCCTCCCTGTACTCCGGCGCGGATGTCTTGAGTGCTTCATCCAGGGAAACTGCGGAGAGGAGTTGGTTATTCACCCATTGTGCGGCGTGTGTCATCCGCAGGGGATCCATCCAGAAATGCGGGTCCAAGCCGTCGGCGACCAGGTCTTCCGCCAGCTCAGGTGGGCCTGGTTTCAGGTCGAGCTTTTTGAGCTCGGAGATATCGTAGAGGCGCGCTTCTGGGTTCTTTTGTTGCCAGTCAGTGAGCGTCTTGCGCAGGTCAGAGGACATGTTGCCAGCGAATAGGTTTGCGTCAGCCTGCCGGATCAGCTCCTTGTCTGGCTCGGACAGTTGGGTCTCGTGGTCGGCTTCGTCGCCGTGCTCGTGCGGCTCTGCCTCAATCGACTGTACGGAGACGACATCGCCGCCGATCTGCTCGGCCAACCAGTGAATTGGGAAGATGTTGACGACGACATCGAGCTGGTGTCGCGGTGGAGGTGGTTCATTTTCGTCCACGCAACCGCCGACTACGGCCAGCACGCTCAGCAGTGCCAGCACGGCTGCCGGTCGCCAGCGCGCCATCGCAGTCCTCCTTGTCTGGGGGGCCGTGGGCCACTACGTTACGGCTAACCGAAATGACTATCAGTTGTACGAACGGATGATCGCGCGTCCTCGATCAGATAGCTGCTGTGGGCCAGTCCAGTTGCAGCCCAGCTCAGAGGCTCGAATCGCACCCTGGCGGAGCACTTGGGCGGCTGACTGTCAAGAACCGGACTCCGTCTGGAGGTGCACCGACCCATCCTGATTCACCTGGTGCGCGCGCGGCAGCGGAGCTGCATCCTGGCGACAACTTCGTGGCGGTGTCGGGCCTGCCGCCGGCCGTGGCCGTGCGAGCCGGCCCTCGCGGAGCTGATGGTCATGTGCCGGTGGACGCGCTCGGCGGCTGGATCCTGCGCTGGCTGGAGGCGGAGCCGCTACGCCGGCGGGTAGGAACGTGGTTGGCATTGTTGGCGCCGCGGGCTCACGGCCAGGTCGCGCACCGTTTGGCGGCGGCGGGGGTGGTCCGGCCGCGGATGGTACGCCGCCGGCTGCTGACCACCGCCGTGGTCCATGTGCCGGCGGACATGAACCGGGCCGCCTGGGCCTGGCCCGGCTGACCGTACGCCTACAGCGCGGTGAGCCGTTGCCTGCCTTTGAGGCGCGGCTGGGCGGGTTGTGTCTGGTGACCGGGCAGGGGAATGCCTCTGCTGAGGGTGCGCAAGGGACCTAAATGGCGCTCCTCTAGCTTGCGTGCCGCGAACAGCCAGTAGAAGAATTAGCGAAAGCCGATGTCGTTGACCAGCCACCAGACGACACACAGCGTGAGTCCGACCAGCGAGAGGCCGACCAAAGTGATGGTTCTCGTTGGCTGCTGTGCGCCGGATGTCAGCCCGATTGCCGTCAGGATGATCGTATGCGCGAGGGCCATCAGCCCGTAACGTGCCCACACCAGGTTGCCCTCAACTGCCATCAAAGAAACCGCTGCTTGATAGCCGACGCGGGCGTTCTCCAGCTCGACTGTACTGGCTTCTGTGCTCTGCGGCGCCGGTCACGGTTTGTGATCAACAGCCATGTGCGCATCGTACGATAGACGTGCAAGAAGGTATCGTCGTAAGTTGATCATGTGCCGAGGCCTGCTACCAGGGTGTTTGTCGCTTGGTGTGATGATCCGGGTGTTGAGAGGTCCAACCTGGTCACTGGATCGGAGCAATGATGGAAGACAATCACGAGGTGACACCGGGTCAGCCGTTCCCGCTCGGCCAAGGCGATCTGAATATCGTCTACCAGGAGTTGTGTGCTCACACGAGAGCGACTGACGAGATCAGCCTCAAGCTCATGACGGCGATTCCGTTAGTGACCGGAATCGGGATCGTCCTGCTGATGCGCTCGCCCGCGACGGCGGTTCCTCAAGTTGCGGTTGTGCTTCTGAGTCTTTTCGCGGCACTCGTTACCTTCGCGATCTACCGGTGGGAACGCAAGAACATGGAGAACTGTCGGCACTTCCGACAATGGGCGGCCTTCCTGGAACAAGACTATTACGGACTGCGCCAGATCGAGGCCGGCTCGGCCCCCAGCGTGCTTCCGCACGGCCGGATTCCGCCACCGCGTCGTTTCGGCCTGGCGTGGACAAAAACCGAGGCTCTCCGGCTGCTGTACGGTGTGGCCGTTCTCGGCTGGCTCTCGACTGGCCTTTATGTCACGGTGGCCTGAACCGGCAAGCTATCCCGAGCACGTTTAGCCAGGCGTTTCGCCGATACCTGGGGAAGTTCGACCGGATCGATAGCTTCGAGGGGTTCTATGCGGCGATCGACGATCTGCTCGCGGTGCCGGGCATCCACGCGCGCCTCCTGACGAACGGAGCCCAGCCGGGGCAGCGATCCACCCGGCCGCCCGCCATCGGGTCAACCGGCGGTGATCAGCTCGCGGTACAGCGGGGAGTCCAGGAAGCGCGGGACGATTTCGCCGTACGCCCGTCCGAACTCCAGAGTGCGCACGGACGGTGCCGGCCACGAACCGCATCGCGGCACCCTCCCCGCACACCACATCCTCGTCCGTGGCGTCGGTCGGCGCGTAGAAGATCGAGAACTCGCCGACCGCGCCGGGGAACTTCGCCGATGGGGCGAGTCCCTGCCAGAACAGGCGCAGCTCCGGCTCCGTGAGGCCGGTCTCCTCCAGCAACTCTCGGTGAGCGGCAGTCAGTGGATCCTCGCCCGGATCGACGTTCCCGCCCGGCAGACACCAGCGGTACGGGTCGACGCGGGTGTTGCCGGTCACGGAGCTGCAACAACAACCGACCTGCCGGATCGACCAGGATCACGGCGGCGATCCGAGCATCCACTCGTACGGCCACCCGAGCAGCGTACTGCTGCCCGCCGCAGGGTGCCGTCGATCCGTAGAGCTGCCGGTCGGCTGGATACGGTGCTGCCATGACGGAGGAATGGTCGCTGACGAGATGAGCGAGGCTGGCATCGTGGAGGATTCGCCGGACCTGACCGTCGCCGACGTCCGTGAGGCGGCGCGCCCCTCGGCCGATTCCGGCCCGACCGGCCAGCGAACGCTTACTGCACGTGCGGCCGGTCGGAGCGGGCGTGACGACATATCCGAACGCGTCGAAGAGTTGCTGCGTAACGAAATCGGTGGTCCGGCGTCGCGAGATCGTGAAGCCTGTACGGGTGAGTTGGGTGGCGAACCTGATGATTCAGGTTCCGACAGTGGCAGAGCCGCCCGCCAATCTGAGCGGTTCGCGGCTGATCCAGCTCAGGCGCGCGGAGCGCCGGACCGCACCGAGGAGGTCCCCGACGGCCGTGGATGAAGGTCTGGACCGGGCAGAGGAACTGGTCCTCTGCCCCTTGGAGGATTCGCCGCTTCCCCTGTGGGAGCTCGGTTGGGACGAGGCCGAGTCAGCGATCTGGTTGGCTGGATTCCTCGGGCCGGGCCTGGTCTCGTTGGTGGCCCGAGGTCTCGTCGAGGTGCGCCGATTTGACGGCTGGCCAGCCGAATGGGATCACGGCACCCCTGTAGCAGGCGACGAACTCCTGCACGAGAGTGGGCGCGCTGAAGTATGGCGCGACGACGGAGGTGAGGTGCCCCGAGGATTCCGGACAGGGAGCCAATAAGGTTACCCTGTAAGGAAAGTCGAGGGAAGAAGCGCGATGGCACGCATAAGCTCATACACCCCAGAGTTCCGTGAAGAAGCAGTGCAACTCGTTCTACAGTCGAACAAGCCAGTGTCGCAGGTTGCCCGGGAGATCGACGTTCACCCGGAGACGCTCCGTTCCTGGGTCCGCCAGTACCGGCGGGAAAACAGCGGCGCCCAGGACAGCCCACCGATCGGCGTCGACGAGCGCGCTCGACTGAAGGAACTCGAACGTCGCAACCGGGAACTCGAAATGGAGAACAGCTTCCTGAAAAAAGCCGCGGCGTACTTCGCGAAGGACCCTCGGTAACGAGCTTGTACGAGTTCATCGAGACGATGCGACTCGACACCGCGAAGTACGCCTACCCCGTCGACTTCATGTGCGAACAACTCGGCGTGTCCAGGTCCGGATACTACGAATGGCGAACCCGCCCCGACTCCGCGACCGCCACCCGCCGCGCCCACCTTCGATCGGCCATCGAGGAGGTGTTCGCCGCGTCCGACGGCACCTACGGGCATCGACGTGTCCACGCGCAACTGCGGCGCCAGGGCGTGTCCGCCGGGCCGGAACTCGTCCGCCAGCTGATGCGCGAGCTCGGGCTCGTGCCGTGCCAGCCCCGCCCGAGGCGGTGGGGTCTCACCCAGTCGTCGTCCGGCACGGTGCCTGACCTCGTCGGCCGGGAGTTCACCGCCGACGCGCCTGGCGAGAAGCTCGTCGGCGACATCACGTACATCCCGACCGGCGAGGGGTGGCTGTATCTGGCGACCGTCATCGACTGCTGCACGAAGGAAGTCATCGGATACGCGATGGACGACCACTACCAGACGCCGTTGATATCCCGCGCCATCCGTAACGCCGCCCGGAATCGCGAACTCAGGAAGAACGCCATCTTTCATTCGGACCGGGGCAGCAACTACATGTCGGACGACTACGGCAGAACGCTGCGGGATCTGAGGTTGCGGCGATCTGCTGGCCGGACCGGAACTTGTTTCGACAATGCGATGGCGGAATCGTTCTTCGGTGCGCTGAAGAACGAACGCGTGTCGCGTGTGAAGTATCCCACTCGTGAGGCGGCACGCCGGGACGTTACTGCCTACATCGAATTCTGGTACAATCGTCAGCGTCTGCATTCAGCGGTGGGCTACCGACCTCCCCGGGAAGTCCACGCAGAGTTCGAGAACCTTCAAATCGCGGCGTGAAAGAACCGGCCGAACCACTGTCCGGAAAACGCGAGGCCCCTCAAGGTCACAACGTGCTCGTGGCCCGCATCACGAGAGCCGGCGTCAGGCTTCTGTGACCCTGGCTGTCTCCGGAACCGGTTCCTGTCTCCAGCTCAGCCAGGAGAACGGGTAGCCCTCGCATCCGCCACGGGAGCGGTGTGCCGCGCGGTTCGTCAATCTGGCCGTACGGAGGTCTGCCCGAGGATGGCCTCGGGGTCGGCACCGAGGCCGCGCAGTAGTCGAGCGGCTGGGCCGTCGCGGTCCCGCAGGATGCCCGCCAACAGGTGTGTCGTGCCGGCGAACGGGTGACCGGACTCCCTCGCGGCCATGCTCGCCGCACCGAGTGCGGATTCGGCATCGGGATCCAGCGGTGGTGCGGGTCGACTGGCCCTGAGTCGGGACGGCGACCGCACCGCAGTCGGATCGGCACCGACCTGCGGCGTGTCCGGCGAGCGGGCAGCGGCGACGGTCGCGGCGAGCAAGGTGACTCCCTGCGTACGCAGGATCTGACCGGCGGTGTTGTGCTGGGCGACCGGCTCCGGCAGGTCCACGCCGGCAGCGTGTAGCTGCTCGTGCAGGTCCAGGATGCTCAACAACACCTCGACGGTGCCGGTGCGCGTGCGGCCGAGCCGGATTGCCTGTAGGGCGGCATCCCGCTCCACGATGATCGGAATGACATGTCCGTAGCGGGTGCCGTGCCGATGGAACGGGCGACGCAGCAGGAAGTATCCGCCGGTAGTCACGACGGCCTTCCAGAGGGTCTGCGGCACGACCGGAATCGTCGTCGGGAGGACGCCCATCACCTTGAGCATCTCCGGAGCCCAGTTCGGTGGAGGGTCGCCAGCGCGGTACCGGGGTAACTGGCGGCTCAACAGACGATCATCCCCGTGGCCGGGCACCCACATCTGCTCGGCGAGCCGGGCGGCAGCATTACCTGGCACGGCGTACATCGCCGCCAGTAGGTGGCGGACTCCAGCGGGCGCCCCGTGGAGGCGGCTCGCCTCGTGAACAGCTTCGTAGACGGCGTGCCGGACCAGCCCGGAGAACACGGCCTCGCCGGGACCGCCGTTGTGGGTCGCCTCCCGCAGCGCACCCTCGGCGAACAGCTCCACCTGCTGATCGAACTCGGGGAACAGGCGCGACCGATGCGGTGGCGGCTCGTCGTCGACTGGCTCCGGCCCCTGCCGCCAGGCCCGTGACCACGGCGGTGGGAAGCCGTCCAGCTCAGGAACTCGAATCACGCCTCGGCGTAGCACCTGGGCTGAGCTCACCACCAGGTGCCCGTCGCGCACCGTCCGCCGGTAGGCGCTGGCCAGAGTCCCCACCAGGCTGCCACCCGGCCGTACGCCTACCGCGTCCATGACGCGAGTATCGCGACCATCAGCAACCGAGCTCCTTGACGGAGTGCCGCTCCTATCCTGAGCCGAGTTGCGCAGGAGTACGTAGCCGGCGGTGATGGATGGCACAACCAGGCGCTTCTCATCTGCGCCCGTTCAGCGGAGTTCTGGGTGTTTTTGTGGAATCGTGCAAGTCGACTTCCGGACGGAATGCGGGATGGCGTGGTGTGGTCGGCAGGGCTACAGTGGCCAGCGTCGCGCTCCCGTCGCGGCGCGGTTGAATTTTGACGTTTCGCGCAGCGACCGGATGCAGGTTTTCACTGCACTCGCAGGCGTCGAACCTTCGCTTCGGCTCCGAACGCCGACGGCGGCTTGCCAGTGCACGCCCTTGCCGGAGGAGATCACATGCAGGACCTATCGGACTCGATGGAGACCGCCGAGCCCGAGCACGGCGCCGGGAGCAGCTCCGTCGACTCACCTGCGGTGGACGATCCGACAGCCGACACGGACATCGACTCAACGACGACACCGATGGTCCTGGCTGAGGTGTTCCCCGGAGCTGCTGTGGTCTTCGGTGAGGTCCCGGCGGAGCTCAGGCCCGCCCTGATCGACTTTGGCCTTGTGCCGGCCGCCGACCGTGAGCAGATCTCGACCGTCCTGGCCTCGATCGGAAGCACAGCGACCGTGGCCGGAAACCTCAGGAACGCATTCGCCAGCGCACAGGGGCTCTACCGGATCAGCGGCGAGACCCAGGGATTACTGAGGGCCGGCGCGACACTTGCCGTCAAGGATGGCGCGAACCTCGGAGCGGTGATGACCCCTGGTCGCATCGTTGCTCAGGCCCGCTTCATCCCCGTGACTGCGGCGAGCGCGGCGCAGATCGCGGCGGCGGTCGGGCCAGCGCTGGCCATGGTCGCCCTTCAGATGCAGCTGAGCGAGATCACGGGCCTAGTCAGGACCAACATCGCGCTGACAAGTCAGGTGCTCACCGCCATTCGCAACGAGCAGTGGGCCGAGCTGACCGGGCTCGTCGCCACCGTCGAACGCGCAGTTGACCACGCACGAGAGATCGAATCGGTCCCACCGTCCTTGTGGGACAGCGTCGCGGGCAGCGAAGCCTCACTGCGCAAGCAGCTTGAACTGTACCGAGGGCATGTCCGCGGCCACGTGGCGCAGATCGCTCGGACCGAGGTACGTCGCGGCCGTGAGTATCTCCAGACAAACGCGGAGGCGATCGTCTTCGACGCCTATGCCCTCCTGTCCTCCGTCAAGGCGTGGACCGGGTATCAGGCGCTACGTGTGGGGAAGGCGAGGGCAGCCGGCCGCGATGACGCTGACGAGGCGCGGCTCGTCGACGTCATCGTCCGCGACACCCGTACGGAGCTTGACTCCGCTCTCGCCGAGACGACGAGACTCATCGACTCGCTGACGCGGGAGCTACGAATCCTCGCCGAGCTCCCCGGCCGCGACACGCTGCCGCTACCGGGGAAACGGAAGGACTCGATCGCAGCCCGCCAGACCTCCGCCCGCCTTCTCAAGGCGATCGAGCCGCTTGCCGATGCTCTGCATCCGCCAGCCCCTCCGCTTGAGGCTCCGGGCGTCGTCTGCGCACCGAAATCGCTAGATATCGAGCCGTACCTCCGCATTCTGCGGTGGTTCCTGGAGGACGATGAGACCCTACGTGTCCTCGGCCTTTCCGACCAGCTCGACGGTCTCGGCTCGATCTCGGCGATCTTCAGCGGGGCAAAGGACAGGTTTGCGGCAGCGAGGGACAAGGCGGCGGCAAAGACACTGGTCGCCGTCACGGATCGTCGCATCATCACGGCCATGACGAACGCGTTCCTCGAGCAAGGCGAGATCCGTGAGGACGTCCCGGTGGACCGGGTGCGATATGTCCGAGTACCGACGCTGCAGGACAAGAGTGGGCGCTTGGCGGTCGACCTCATCACCCGCGATGAGAACATCCGGTGGTTCTTCCACGCCGACATCGACAGCACCCAGGTCGACATGCTCGCCGCCGTGCTCGCGGAGTCGATGACGATCCCGGACATTGAACGCGATGAGCTTCAACGGCGGCACCACGCCCCCGGCGAGGCGAGTCGGAAAGGCGAGAGTGGCGGCACGGCGTCTATGGAGGCGACTGGCCCGATCTGACGGCTTGCGATGTGGAGTAGGCCTCGATCCAGTCGATCCTGGCCGCCGAATACCGCGTGAGCTGGTCGGCGGCCGTTCCCACGCGTACACCTTGGAGCTGATCTACCGGGCCGAGTTCGACCTGCTGCAGGTGCAGCGGCCGACGGCCGGCGACTACCTTGAGGTCCGTGGCGTGCGGTTCGTGCAGGAGCTTCAGCCGTCGGCGCTCGCCCCGGCGTACACGCAGGCGGCGATGCGCGCCTACCGGCGCGGCGTGATCAGCGCGGACCGGGTCGTCGAGCTGCTGCACCGGACCGTGACCCTCGACGACCTGCCCTCCCCGCACCCGATGCCCATCGAAGCGTCGCTGCGATCCAGCAGCCCATGATGGCCAGCTGACAGGTACAGCACGGCAATCGTCACCGGTCGCAAGGAGCACTATGCTCCATGAATTCGTCCAGCACGCCTATCCTGGCCTTGCTGTGGCCTCGTTCTGGGACGACAGCGAGTACGCGCTTGACACCTACGTCGACGCGCCGCCGTCGGACGCTCTGATCGCATCGGTGCAGGCCGAACTGGGCTTCCGTCTGCCGACGTCGTACCTGACGCTGATGAGGTCGCACAACGGCGGGATACCGCGTGACCCGTGCTGCCCTGCGCCGAGCCGGACCACATGGGCGCAGGATCACGTCGCCGTAGACAGCATCATGGGGATCGGGAGGAAGAAGCGATACTCGCTGGCAGGTGAAGCCGGCAGCTGGTTCTGGATCGAGGAATGGGCCTATCCGCCGATCGGCGTGTACTTCGCGACCTGCCCCTCTGCTGGGCACGACATGATCGCGTTCGACTACCGGGACTGCGGCCCGGACGGCGAGCCGCAGGTGGTCCATGTAGATCAAGAGTGGGACTACCAGGTGACCGTGCTCGCCCCAGACTTCGTGTCCTTCCTGCTGGCGTTGCGGCCCGAGAGCGAGTACGACGACGAGTGCTGAGAGAAGCGGACGTCATGGGATCGCCCGAATAAGTGACGACAGAGCTCGTCGCCCGTACTGCGGGCGGCGGACACGGGTGTTGAGGCGGCGGGGACTTCATCGAGGTGAGGCTCAGATACCTCACCTCGCGATTTTGACGTGCGTCAACCTCACCTCGACGACACATTTGGATGCCAGACCAGCCAGCCCGGCCACCCGCCGGCACGTGAGCACGCGCGGCGCAGTAGGCAGGAGCCAGATCACGATCGATCGGCGTAGTCCGGTGACGACAACGACCGGTGGGCTGGTGGACGCATGGCCAGACGACGACGCACACCGCGGCGCATCCAACGGGAGGCGCCAGGCTGATCGTTGAGGGCTGACACCTCGAAAGGCTCAAGCTCGGGACGCTCCGCGAGGGCGAGGGCACAGGCATACGGCCTGACGTCAGGCAGCCGTAGCATCATCAACGTCTCAGCCAGTACGCCGAGCAGCACCGCCCGGTCGGCGTTCGGGTGCCGCGCGATTGTGGCGACCAGGCGGTTGCGATCCCACCGGTCGAGGTCGTCTGTCGGCAGAGTGGACAGGGTTCGTGCGTCGGCGAGCGGATGGTCGGCGACCGCTTGGCGCACGAACGAGTACGGGCTGGCTGCCAGGGTGTGCAACACCGCCTGGTCGACCCGAGGATCGGCGACGAGATCCAGGTAGTCCCGAGGCGAACGCGAGGGTGGCAGCAGCTCGTCGATGTCAGCCACCGTCATACCAGCGTCCGGCGCGACCGGCTGGATGGACGCCGCAGGTCGGGCAGGCGCGGCCGGGTTGGCGCCGTTCCTTGCCGCACGCTAGGCAGTGCGTATCGGCGTTGACGCCGGCTGCTTGGCGGTCGAGGACCGCCCGGACGACCGTCTCCAGTGGTGCTGTCGGGTGGTGTTCCGGGTCGGGGCAGTAGGCGATGTCCGACCAGCCCCACGAGTTCCAGGGCGGCGAAGTCCGTACGCACCGCCGGCCAGCCAACTTCTCCTGACGGCGCTGGCCGGCGTACTCGGCTCCGCGGGGCAGGACCACGTCGCGCACCCGCTGTAGTTCGTCGACGGCGCGGACCAGCGCGCCGGGGTCGTCGACCGGCCGGCGCGGGATGCGCGCGGAGACGACCAGGTGGTGCCAGGTGGCGCGGAATCCGTACGGCGCGCAGTGCTGGGTGCACTCCCGCAACGCGGACAGCCTGCGTTGTGGCGCAAGCGTGCTGTCGCGTACGCGGCGCGCCTGCGCCGGGAAGCTGGTCATGGACCCGATCATCGCCCTCGCCGTAACGCGGCGCGACAGGGTTCTCTGGCCGGACCATCTCGCGGGGCTTGGTCGCCGGTAGCTCTATGTTCAGGCAGCGTTGAGCTTTCGCAAGACGTACTGGTTGAGGCTCATGCCATCCTCAGCGGCGCGGATAGCCAGTTCGCGGTGCAGGCTCTCTCCGACGCGGAGGTTGAACTTGCCTGAGTAGCTGCGGTCAGCGAACGGCTGCGGCACCTGCTCGCCCTGCTCCTCCATGTCGGCGAGCACTTCACGCAGTAGATCCTGGATTCCCTGGAGAGCCTTGATCTGGGTGGATGCCAGCCACGAGAGGGATGGGAACTCGGCGCAGGTAGCGAGAAACTCGCCGTCCTCGGCCGACCACGTGACGCGGTAGGTGAAGTGAGACACCTCGGGCCGGTCAGCGGACTGCATCACAGCACCTCCTTCTTCTCGATCGCCTTGAGCACCTGCCGCGCCTGATACGCCTTGGCCTTGCCTTTGTCGTTTTGGATATTGACTCGAGGGTCGCCTGGCCAGGGCATCTTGAACACCGCATGGGAGCTGCTGTCTTGTCGCGGCTTCCCGAAGTAGTGCTCGCACACCCGGTAGAGGTCGTTGTAGGCGATGTTCTGCTGGCTTCTTCGCATCGCTTCGACGAGCTTCTCTACGGACGGCATGGCTTGATGGTACCGCCGGTGGTACTACAGCTGCAACCTGTCGGGGCATGGAAGGCGCACTAGATCTTGCCGATCTATCCTTCAGCGGTGTGATTTTCACACCGGCGAGGCAAGATTGGGGCTGTGATGCGTGCGCCGTTGCGAAGCTGGGTGGAGGTGGGTGGCCGGGTGGCCGCCGCCCGCGAGCTGGCCGGGTTCAGCCAGCGTGAGCTGTCCGAACGACTCGGCATCCACCGCTCGGCGTTGACCCGTGTCGAGCTCGGCCAGCGTCAACTGGACGCGCTTGAGCTGTCGCGGATCGCCGAGCTGCTCGGCCGTACCGTCGAGTGGTTTCTCACCGTCCCGGCGGAGACCCTCGCCAGCAGGCGGGCCGGGATCTCGGCCGACCATGACGTGCAGCGACTGGAAGACGCGCTGGACCAGGTCAGCCGCGACGTCGAGCTGCTGTCCGACGTCGGAGCACTGACGCTGGCGGCCACAGGCCTGCAATCGGGCGTCACCACACTCGCCGAAGCGGAAGCCGGCGCGGCCGAAGCGCGCGCCCTGCTCGGCTGCGGAGACGGCCCCTTGGTCGACCTGCAGGCGATGGTCGAACGGCTGGGCCTGCTCGCGTTCTCGCTCGACCTGGGTCCGGGGGTGATCGACGGCGGCTATCTGCGGACCGGTCAAGTGGGCGTGGCGCTGGTCAACGGTGCCGCGATCGCCGGTCAGCGGCGGGTGAATCTCGCGCACGAGCTCGGTCACCACCTGCTCGCCGACGAGTACGCGGCGGACGTCAGTGGCGGCTCCGGCCGGTCCGAGCGGGAAGCGTTGATCGACGCCTTCGCGATCCACTTCCTGATGCCCGGGCCGTCGGTCATTGCCCGCTGGGCCGAGCTTTCGGGCGAGTGGGACTACCCCCGTCAACGACTGTTCGTCCTGTCGGCCGAGTATCGGGTGAACTGGTCGGCGGTTGTTTCCCACGCGTACACCTTGGAGCTGATCTCCCGGGCCGAGCGCGACCTGTTGCAGGTGCAGCGGCCGACCGTCGGCGACTACATCGAGGTACGTGGCGCGCGGTTCGCGCAGGAGCTTCGGTCTCCGGCGCTCGCCCCGGCGTACGCGCAGGCGGCGATGCGCGCCTACCGGCGGGGCGTGATCAGCGCCGACCGGGTCGTCGAGCTGCTGCACGGCACCGTGACCCTCGACGATCTGCCCACCCCCGCATCAGATGCCCATCGAAGCGCGGCTGACGGCCGACGTGCATCGAGGTGACGCTCGGACACCTCACGGGGCAATTTTGACGTGCGTAGGCGTCACCTCGACGGAGCATCCGAAGCGGCTGCTGGAGTTGTACGAGCTCCGGGCTGCGACCACAGCCGCCTGGAGGTGCCCGGGGTCGACTCCGCGAACGTTGAGCGGCGGGTGCACGCTCCGGACAGAGTTGGGCCTCGATCGTTTCCGGCTCCGCGACCTCCGCCCAGGTCAGGCGCAGGTTTGCGGGCATCCACGCGGTCAGCCGGTTTCACCCTCAGGGATCAGGACCACCCGATCGGTCCAGGTTGTCCGGTACCCCTCGGACACCAGATGCCCGGCCAACGTACGACGCAAGGTCGAACTGCCCGAACGCCCCTGGTGCTGGCGGACCGATCAGCGGGCTGCGCGCTACCGGCGGCACGTGGTCAGTTGATTGCGCCCTACGATTGTTCGCCGGGACCCAACAGCCGAGCGCCATGGAGCAGATATGCCGTTGACGCTGCGCCATGCCCTGGATGATCCGCCGCTGCGGCCGCTGCGGCCGCTGCCGGCTCCGGTCGGTGACCTTCTGCTCAGGCTCGACGCGCCGCCGCGGCTGGCCGCGCATCTGCGCGCCGTACACGACGTCGCCGCCCAGCTCACGGGCTGGCTGGCCGTCCACTACCCGGCCCTGGCCGTCGATCGCGACGCCGTACTCTTCGGCGCTGCCACCCACGACATCGGCAAGACCGTTCACGTGGCGGAGTTGTCCGGGCCGGGTTCGCGGCACGAGCCGGCCGGTCAACAGATCCTGCTCGACGCCGGCATCGGCCCGTACCTGGCGCGCTTCGCCGCGACGCACGCCAGTTGGCAGTCGCCCGGCATCGAGTGCGAAGACCTGCTCGTCAGCCTCGCCGACAAGATCTGGAAAGCCAAACGGGTCGTCGACCTCGAACAACTCGTCGTCGACCGTCTCGCTGCCGCCTCCGGGCAGGAACCCTGGCAGGCCTTCGTCAACCTCGACGATCACCTTGACGGCATCGCGGCGGACGCTGACCAGCGGCTCGCCTTCCAGAACAGCTATCCCATCACGGACGGCTGACGTCGGTGCGCGGTTCGTTGGCGGTCTATCCCGGTACGTTCGACCCGTTCACCCCGGGGCACGGCGACCTGGTGGCCCGTGCCCGGGTGATGTTCGACCGGATCATCGTGCTGCTGGCGGTGAACGCCGACAAGCAACCGACCGCCGAGGCCACGGCCAGGGCGGTACGCGTGCGCGACGCCCTCCCGGCGGACTGGGGCAACGTCGAGGTCGACGCGTGGGCCGGCCTGACCGCCACCTACTGCCTGCGCCGTGGTGCCACGGTCATCGTCCGTGGCGTGCGTACGGCTGCAGACGTCCACTACGAGCACCAGCTCGCCGCGATGAACGAGCGGCTCGGTGTCCGGACCGTCTGGTTGCCGACCCGTCCGCAGCTGGCCGCCATCTCGTCCACCGTCGCACGAGCACAGCATGCGGCGAAGTCGGCCCGTGCGTCGTACGACGCTGGGGGTCGGGTCAGTTCTCCACGAGGGTCCGCAGTGTCCGGCGAAGCTGACTTGTCGCACTCGGACTGATCCCGGCCAGGAACGCGCTCTCGGCCTTCCCGTACGCCACCTGTGCCGCGTCGTAGGTCTGCAACCCCTGTTCGGTGAGCTCAACGACGTTCCTGCGCCGGTCCGTGGGGTCCGGTCGTCGCGTGATGATGCCCTTGCGCTCAAGTACATCCAGCAAGGCGACCATCGTGGTGCGGTCGATACCGAGGGTCTGCGCCACCTGCAGCTGCGAGGTCGGTTCCCGGTGGGCCAGGACCCGGAGCGCTCCGAAGTCCTTGCTGTCGATCCCCAGTGGCTCGAGCGCTGCGTCGGTCAACGCGGTGAGCTTCAGGGCCGCGTGCTTGAGGAGGTACCCCAGGACCTCGTGCGGGTCAGCGGTGGCGCTCGGCTCGGTGGACACGGCTCCCATCTTAGGGCATAGTCTGATCGTCAGTACCGCTGACGATCAGACTTACTGCGAAAGGCTTGTCATGATCATCGTTACCGGAGGGGTCGGGTTCATCGGCTCCCACACCGTCCGCGCCCTCGCCGAGGCCGGCGAGGAGTGCGTCCTGCTCCAGCGCCGCACCCCCCAAATCCCCCCACACCTGGCGGACCTGCCCATCCACGTCGTCCAGGCCGACGTCGCCGACCTCGACGCGCTGCTCGCCGTCGGCCGGCGGTACCCGATCACCGGAATCGTGCACCTCGCCCTCGCCCTGCCCTGGCCGGCGACCGACGTCGACCCGATCGGAGCGACGGGAGGAGCCCTGGAGGCGTTCCTCAACATCGTCCGCGTCGCGCAGACCTGGGGTGTGCGCCGCGTCGTCACCGCCAGCACCATCGGCGTCTACGGCTTCACCTCTGAAGGTGCGCTCACCGAGGACGTGCCGATCCCCTTGGGGCACGTCCACGCCATCCCGACGTTCAAGAAGATCACCGAACTCCTCGCCGGCCACCTCTCAGACGTGACCGACGTGGACATCATCAACGCCCGCATCTGCGGCACCTGGGGTCCCGGCGGACACCTGCCCGACCCGTTCTTCGCCGCGCCCTCCCTGGCTCATGCCGCAGCCCGGCGCAGCGAACCCGACCTGTCCGGACTCCTCGCACCGCCGCACGCCGAAGACGCTCTCGACCTGCTCTACGTCAAGGACACCGGTCGCGCACTCGCGCTGCTGCAGCTCGCCGAGAAGCTGACCAACTCCACGTACAACGTCGCCTCTGGTCGCGCCACAAGCAACGCCGACGTCGTCACCGCGATCGCCTCTGTCGAGCCCGGCTTCCAGTGCGAACTTGCCTCGGGCGGAGGCCGCCCGGTGAGCTGGCTCGACATCACCCGCCTGCGCGAGGACACCAGATTCAACCCCCAGTACGACACCGCCGCGGCTGCCGCTGACTACATCGCCTGGCTGCGCGCGGGAAACCAGCGGTAACTCCCGGCCGACTGTGTGGGTGAGGGGGTGTGGTCCGGCCTGGCCGGGATGCCCGGCAGCGATGCTCCTACCTCATTCGGCCCCGGTAGCCGACAGGGCCCTCTCCGACCCGCTGGTGGGTCCCCAGGAAGGTGTCGTCACGGAAGGCGATCGTGCCGTTTCCGCCCCGGTTGTCGCGCCAGGCCAACCGGGTGAGCGGGCGACCACCCACCCCCACCGCGAGCAGGAGGTCGTGCGAGGGATACCAGCCACCACCCCAGCCTTCCTGGGCCACGTATCGCGAGGTATCCCTGGTGGCGGGACTACGTTCGATGAGCTGGCCCCGGAACTCCTTCGGTCGCTTGCCCGGCCGGCGACACCAGCCGTAGAAGGCGGCTTGCTGGGCCTCGAAGGTGACGGCGTACTCGGCGCCGGACTCGTCCGCCCAGGCCACGTGCTCGAGCAGGCAATGCTCGCCCCGGTCGATGAAGAGAGTGACCTCACCCCGGCTGGTGGCGTACCTCAGCACCGGATCTGCGATCAGCTGGCTTTCGAGCGCCGACCTGGCCTGGTCATGTGCGTGCATCGGGTCGATCGTCACCCGGTACAGCCACAGCATGCTCTTGGCGTCGCCACCGCTTTCCACCCGCAGCGTATTGCGGCCGGCCAGCAGATCCTCGGCCGAGACCGCGAAGATCAGCCGCTGCGGCAGCCCGCCGCCGTTCGGGATCCGCAGCCGGTCGGCCAGTGGCCTGCCGTTGAGGCGAACGGTCAGCGGGGCGTGTCCGGGCGAGCCGGAGAGCATCGACGCGAGCGCCACGACGGCGACGCATGCCTCGCCGACGACGCCCGGATCGGGTACGTCGAACTCCAGCTCGACCGAGCCGCATGCATTGATGGCCAGGTGACCGTCGGCGTTCCACGACCGGTCGATGCCGGTGATGGTCACGTTGCCGGTGCGCGCCGGGTCGGTGCCGAAGTCGGCGTAGGTGGGCTCCATCTGGACGCCGGTGCGGTCGTCGACATGTGCGGCAGGAGCCGGCTGCGGGTCCAGCAGCACCTCGTACGTCGCGACCGTGCGTTCGTTCTTGCCGTACCCGATGTTGGCCGCGCCGAAAGCGGGCCGCACCTTGCCGACGTGCAGCGCGCCGGGCGCGACCGCGGCACGGGCGACGTAGAGCGGTTCGCCGCTGTGCTCCCGGCCCACCGGCGTCGCGTCCGACGGCACTGCGCCGTCTGACCCGATGCCCCAGACGCCGCGATCCATCAGCACTTCGTACTCGTCGACGCTGACCTCCGCGCCGCCCCAGGCGATAAGGGCGGCACCAAGATCAGGACGGACCCGGCCCGGGTGCATACCCCCGTGCAGCTCGGCGCGGCACACCCAGAGCAGCGCGCCGTCCTCCTCGTAGCCGTGGGGTGCCGCGCCGGCCGGGATCTGTCCTGCGCTGGCGGTCTCCCAACGGTATCCGCTTTCGGATTCTTCCATCCATGAAGGATAGTTCAGCTCCTCGGGTCGACGGCCACCCTGGGTCGTCAGGACGCCGTCAGGGTCTACCTGTCCCGGGTGGCGTCCTGCTGTTCCAGCCAGGTCAGGATCGCCCGGGTCGTCTCGTCCGGCTTCTCCTGCTGGATCCAGTGACCGCAGTCCAGGGTGACCACGTCCACGTTGGGCACGAAGTCGGCCAGTCGGTCGGACTTCGCGATCATGTCCCGGTCGCCGTAGATCATCAGCGTGGGCTGTCGGATGATCGGGTCGACGTCCGCCAGCAGATGCCAGTTGCGGTCGAGGTTGCGATACCAGTTGATGCTGCCGGTGAAACCGGTCGACTCGAAGGCGGAGACGAAGACGGCCAGTTCGCTGTCGCTCATCACCGGCTCACCGAGTGGCGCTTCCGCTCGGGCCAGCTCGATGAACGCCATACCGGGCCGAGGCTCCATCAGGGGCAGGTTCTTCCGGTACAGGTTGCGCAGGAACTGGAAGGTGTTCTCGTCGAACACGGCGTCCGCGACACCGGGCTGTCGGTTGAAGTGGACGAAATAGAAGTCGCCACCGAGTACGGATTCCATCAGCTCGATCCAGGGCGTCTCGCCGCGCTCCTGGTACGGCAGACTCAGGTTGATCACCTTGTTGACGCGGTCCGGATGCAGCAGGGTCAGCCCCCAGACGACCATCGCACCCCAGTCGTGGCCGACGAAGGTGGCATCGTCGTACCCGTAGTGATCGAGCAGCGCGACGAGATCACCCGACAGGTGCGCGATGTCGTAGTCGGTCACCTCGCTCGGGCGCGACGAATTGCCGTAGCCCCGCTGGTTCGGGACGATGACGTGGTAGCTCGCTTGGGCCAGGGCCTGCATCTGGTGGCGCCACGAGTAGGCATGCTCCGGCCAGCCGTGACAGAGCACGATCGGCTTGCCAGCATTCTGCCGGCCGGCTTCGAAGACTTCGAGCTTCACACCGTTGACGGGGACAAGACTGGGCTCGGGAAAGTTCATGCCGCCATCCTGCCGACCAAAACCGGTCACCTCATGACCGGTTTATCTGACAATCTTGGCGGCATGCGCACCGACCGGCTGGTGGCCGTACTCCTGCTGCTGCAGCAGCGCGAGCAGGTGACGGCGGCGGAGGTCGCCCGGGAGCTGGAGGTCTCCGAACGCACCGCCCGCCGCGACCTCGACGCCCTGGCCATGGCCGGAGTGCCCGTGTACTCGACGCAGGGCCGAGGCGGCGGCTGGCGCCTCGTCGGCGGTGCCCGTACCGACCTGTCCGGGTTGACCGCAGGCGAGGCCCGCGCCCTGTTCCTGGTCGCCGGCCCGGCCTCGGCCACGACGCCGGCCGTGAAAACCGCGCTGCGCAAGCTCGTCCGTGCCCTGCCGGAGCCCTTCCGGGCCCAGGCGCAGGCAGCGGCGTCGTCGATCGCGATCGACCCGCAACGATGGGGGGCGGGCCGGGCCGATCGCCCGCCGCCGCGCCTCCTCGACGAACTCCAGGACGCGGTGATCCGGGGCGTCCAGGTGCGGTTCGGCTACGTCGACAGCACCGGCACCGTGAGCGAGCGGACCGTCCACCCGCTGGGCATCGTCGCCAAGGATCCGTGGTGGTACCTCGTCGCCACCACGGAGACCGGCCGGCGGACCTTTCGGATCGACCGGGTGTCGTCCGTCGACCCGACCGACGATCCGGTGCACCGGCCTGCGGACTTCGACCTCGCCGAGAGCTGGCGGGAGATCGCCGACGAGGTCGACCGCCGGCGGATGCCCGTCGAGATCCAGGCGGTCTGCGCGCCCGACGGCATAGCCACGCTCCGGATGGCGCTCGGCGACCGGCTCGAGGTGGGCGGTCCCACCGCCGACGGCCGCGTCGAGGTCGTGATCCGTGGCTACAGCGAGTACACCCTCGCTGGCGAGCTCGCCTGGCAGGTCGAATGGCTGGAGGTGACCGGCCCCGCCGGGGTGCGGGACCAGCTGGCCGCGATCGGCACCGCGCTCGTCGAACGGTACGGCTGAGAGCCAGCAGAGCGGTACGGCTGAGGACCCGTCACCCGGTCTGGGGCAGGCTGCGGTGGCAGATCGGGATTTCGAAGTGAACGACCTGGGAGGCGTGCGGGCTGCCGTCGCGGGGGTCGTGTACGACGTCGGCGACGCTTCGCCAGAATCCCTCCGCGCCGGGGACGCGGGTATCGGTGTGCAGGTAGACGGTCTGATAGCCGGGCCGTTCAGTGGCGAATGCGACGGCGCGTCGGACAAGTGCGCGGGCCAGTCCGTTGCGGCGGTGTTCGGGGCGTACGTAGACCCGGAACAGTTGGGCCGTGCTCGTCGCGGGGTAACGGTCGACGAGCCAGCGGGGATGTGGTGGGCTGTTCGGCGCGGCGGCGCGTACGGCGGTGGTGGCGACGACCTCGTCGCCCTTGACCGCGACGAACAGTGCATGCCGCTCGGGCCGTAGGTAGGTGCCGGCGAGATCGATGACGTCGGCGTGCCACTGCGGCTGATAGCCGTAGCCGAAGACGTGGTAGAAGGTGTCGAGCATGACGCTGCGGGCACCCTCGAGGTGCTGCGGCGTGGCCGTGCGGATCTCGTACGGACCGATGTTCTGGTCGTTCATGTCCTGCCTATCTCGTCGGTACTCAACGTGGTTGCGGGTCGTGGCATGTCGGGGTCCAGAAGTGCGCGGGTCAGCGGTTGCCGGCCGGCGGTGAGCAGGGTGGCGGCGGGACCGTGTTCCACGACGTGGCCCTGGTCGAGCACCGTGACGTGGTCGGCGAGCCGGCCGACCACGTCGGGGTCGTGCGTGATGACCAGCAGCGCGAGGTGGTGGGTGCGGCACAGCCCGTCGAGCAGATCGAGGATCCGGTCCTGGTTGACGCCGTCGAGGCCGGAGGTGATCTCGTCGCAGACGAGGAGGCGGGGTCGGGCCACGAGGGCACGGGCGAGAGCGGCGCGTTGAAGTTCACCGCCGGAGAGCCGGTCGGGGCGGCGGACGGCGAGGGCATCGTCGATCCCGACCTGGCGCAACATGTCCCGGGCGGTCAGCGCGGCGTCGGCGGTCGGTTGGCGGTGCAGCCGTACGGCGGGGCGGGCGACCTGGTCGAGCAGCGGAGCATACGACTGGAAACTGGCCCGTGGATCCTGGAAGACGTACTGCACGGCGGCGAGGTCGGCCGGCTCCCGCCGGTCGATCGAGCCGGCGAGCCGGCGACCGTCGAGTTCGACACTTCCGCCGCTCGGCGGGTGTAGTCCGGCCAGACACCGGGCGAAGGTGGTCTTTCCGCTGCCGGAGCGGCCGACCAGGGCGAGGCGCTGCCCAGGGCGGATGGCCACGTCGATCCCGTGCAGGACCGTGCCGCCCTGGTGCACTGCGCGGAGCCCGGTGACCCGCAGTAGCTGGCCGGTACCGCCCGGCGCGTCGGCGGTCGGAGTCGTCGGCGGGCGGGCCGGGCCGGTGCGATGCAGCACCGCGTCCGGTGGACCGGTGGCGACGACGGCACCTTCGTCGAGCACGAGGGCGCCGTCGGCAACTGCCCGTACCAGGTGCAGGTCGTGGGTGAGCAGGACGACCGCGACGCCGCCGGCGGCGAGACGGCGCAGTTCGGTGGCGACGTCGCGGCGGTTGAGGCTGTCCTGCCCGGTGGTCGGTTCGTCGGCGACCAGGACGCGGGCACCGGCCAGCAGGGCGTGCGCGATGACGAGCCGTTGCTGTTGGCCGCCGGAGAGCTGGTGCGGGTAGCGCCGGAGCAGGTCGCGGTCGTCCGGCAGGCCGACGCGGGCCAGCACCGCCCGGACCGCCTGCCGGATCAGCACACGCCGCGTTCCGCGAGATGGCGCCGGGGTGTGCCGGCGGGCGATCTCGCGCAGCACCGGACCGATCCGGCGTACGGGAGTCAGCGCGGCCGCTGGTTGCTGTGGGATGTAGCTGACGGTGCCGCCTGCCGGCGGCGCGTCAGGGGTGACCGGGCGACCGTCGATCTCGATGGTGCCGGCGAGCCGGACGCCGGGTCCGGCTTCGCCGAGCAGCGCCCGCCCGAGGGTCGTCTTACCGCTGCCGGACGGACCGACGACGGCGAGGACGTCGCCGGCCGCCACGGTGAACGACACGTCGCGCAGTAACCGCTGTCCACCGGCGTCGGCGTACAGGCCGTCGACCCGGATCGTCGGATTCCTTCCGTACGGTGAAGGACCGGATGTGTCGGACGGGCCGGATGGGCCGGACGGGCCGGACGGGCCGGACGGGCGGGTGTCCGTCGGGCCGGTCGTCTCGTGCCGGGTGGCCAGCAGCTGATCGGTGACCAGGTTGACTCCGACCGCGAGCGCGACGAGCAGTGCGGCGGGCACGACGACCGCCCATGGCTGCAGGAAGATCCCGGTACGGTTGCGGTCGACCATGACCGCCCAGTCGGCGGCGTCCGCAGCGACGCCGATGCCCAGGAAACTGGCGGTGGCGACCAGGTAGACGGCACCGATGAACCGGACCCCGGCGTCGGCGAGCAGGACCCGGCGGATGCCCCGGGCGACGTAGCCGACCGCCCGTCGCCACCATGTCTCCTGATAGAGGCGCATCGCTTCGATCACGGTGCCGTGGGCCAGCGGCAGGGCCGCGGCGCGGGTGATCCGGGCGATCTCCGGCAGGGCGATGACGGCGACGATGGCCAC
The DNA here is from genome assembly GCF_030345095.1 of Solwaraspora sp. WMMA2056. Classification (NCBI taxonomy): domain Bacteria; kingdom Bacillati; phylum Actinomycetota; class Actinomycetes; order Micromonosporales; family Micromonosporaceae; genus Solwaraspora; species Solwaraspora sp. WMMA2056. The sequence goes on along the minus strand of NZ_CP128360.1, from coordinate 6,813,211 downwards.
CAGCGTCACCGGTCCCCGGGGTGCGGTCGCGGCGAGCAGGATGAGCAACAGCAGGGACGGGACGGCGAGCAGCAGGTCAAGCGGGCGCATGAGCGCCTCGTCGAGCCAGCGGCGGCGGGTGAGGGCGGCGAACAGACCGACGGGTACGCCGACCAGGTAGGCCAGGGCGGTCGCGGCTGCGGCGACCGCGACGACGGACCGGCCGCCGAGCAGGATCTGCTCGGTGACGTCCCGGCCGACGAAGTCGGTGCCGAGCATTCCGCTGTCGTCGAACGGGCGGGTCCGGGCCGCGCCGTCGCCGACCAGGGCCAGATCGACCAGGGTCGGACCGGCGAGGGCCAGCAGCAGCGGTACGGCGAGCAGGACGACCCCGGTGAGCACGCGCGGAACCCGGCCGGTCATCGGGCACCGGCCGTGCGCGGGGCGAGCCGGAACGCGACGAGGTCGGCGACCAGGTTCACGACCACGGTGGTGACCGCCACGATCACGCACAGCCCTTGGACCGTGGGGATGTCGCGGGCGGCGACCGCGTCGACCAGGGCGGTGCCCAGGCCGGGGATGACGAAGACGGCCTCGACGACGATGACGCCGCCGAGCAGCCAGTCGGTGGTACGCGCGAGCTGCTGCACGACCGGGGCGGCGGCGGTGGGCAGCGCGTGGGCCAGCCACCGCCGACCGGTGCCGAGGCCGAGCCGGCGGGCGTGGGCGACGTACTCGGACCGCAGCGCGTCGACCATGCCGGCGCGGGTCAGCCGGCTGAGTGAGCAGATCGGTCGGGCCAGCAGCACCAGCAGCGGCAGGACCAGCACGGCCGGCTGGGTGAGCAGGTTGGGGCCGGTGCCGACGGCGGTCGGCGGAAACCAGCCCAGCTGTACGCCGAAGACCGCGACCAGCAGGATGGCCAGGGCGAACTCCGGCACGGCGTAGAGACCGACGGCGACGGCGCTGATGGCGCGGTCGAGCCGGCCGCCTTCGTGTCGGGCGGCGAGCATGCCGAGGCCGATCGCGAGCGGGACGAGGACGAGCAGCGTCGCGGCGGCCAGCAGTACGGTCGCGGCGGCACTGCCGACGATCATGTCCAGGACCGGCCGTTGGGAGATCAGCGATACGCCGAAGTCTCCGTGCAGCAGCCCGGCGAGCCAGTCGAGGTACCGCTGCCAGGGCGGCTGGTCGAGGTCGAGCTGTTCGCGGATCAGTGCGATCCGCTCCGGGTCGGGCTGGTCACCGGCGATCACCACCGCCGCGTCACCGGGCAGCGCCTCGGTGAGCACGAACACGATGGTGGTGATGCCGGCGACCTGCCCGACGCCGAGCAGTAGCCGCCGTACGGTGTAGCGGGCCAGGCTCAAGCCAGCCACACCTTGTCGAAGCGGGCCCAGTCGAGGGTGTTGGCGGGTGCCTCGGCGGACACGCCGCCGACCCGGGGCGTGGTGGCGACGAGGAAGTCGGCGAAGCCCCACACCAGCAGCCCGCCCTCGGCGTGCAGCATCCGCTGCATGTCGCCGTACGCCTGCCGCCGGCCCGCCTCGTCGGCCGAGGAGACGGCGGTGGCGTAGAGCTCGTCGAACTCGGGCCGCGTCCACTTGGTGGCATTCGTCGTGGAGGTGCTCAGCAGCCGCTGCGAGATGTGGGTCTCGATCGGCATGGCACCGGAGCGGAAGCAGGCCATCACTCCGTTGTCGAGCACCTCCCGCCAGTACGTGTCCTTGTTTCGCTGCACCGGTTCGACGTTCAGCCCGACCGCGCGGGCCTGGTCGGCGAAGACGCTGGCCGCCTCGACGAACCCGGCGGCCACCGGCGCGGTGTCCAGCGGGATCCGCAGGCCGCCTGCGCCGGCCCGGTCGATGAGCGCCCGGGCCCGGTCGAGGTCGGGTTCGCGTTGCGGGATGTCGTCGGCGTAGTACTGGTAGCCCTTGCCGAACAGGTCGTTGCCGACCTGCCCGGAACCGGACAGGACCGTCTCGACGAGCTGCTGCCGGTCGGTGAGCAGGAACATCGCCTCCCGCAGGTCCCGGTTGTCGAACGGAGGCCGGTCCAGCTTCATGGTGAAACCCTGTAGGCCGCTGTTGGCCATCCGGGTGATGGCGATCCGTTCGTCGGCGGCGTAGCTGCGGGCCGTGGTGGGGCTGATGTCGTGCGCGTAGTCGACCTGCCCGGCGAGCAGCGCGTTGATCCTGGCCGACTCCTCGTTGGCGATCACGTACTCCAGCTCGTCGAGGTGCGAGGCGCCGTCCCAGTAGTCCGGGTACCGGGCCAGCAGCAGCGACGTGCCGGGGGTGAAGCTGCTGAACGTGAACGGTCCGGAGCCGATCGGCCGGTCGAACGATTCGCTTCCCTCGGGCACGATGTACGCGCCGAACGCGGCGAGCACGTTGCCGAACTCGGCGAACGGACGGGTCAGCGCGAACTCGACCGTACGGTCGTCGACGGCCCGGCTCGCCCGCAGATCGATCAGGGACAGGCTGGCCTTGGCGCGGAAAGCCTGGTCCGGGTCGGTGATCCGGGCGTAGCTGGCCAGTACGTCGGCGGCCCGCACCGGCCGGCCGTCGTGGAAGGTCGCCTCGCGCAGCGGCACCCGCCAGCGGGTGAGGTCGGCGTTGGGCTCCCAGCTCAGTGCGAGCCGGGGCTGGATCGACACGTCCGGGCCGTAGTCGGCGAGCTTGTCGAAGATCGCCTTGGCCCGGGACGCCTCGTTGAACAGGTTCGCCAGGTGCGGGTCGAGGCTCTCGGTGGCACCGCCACCGGCGAACGCGACCCGCAGCCGGCCGCCCCGCTTCGGGGTGGCGGAACCTGCGGCGTTGTCGGAACCGGCGGGGGTGTCGTCGCCGCAACCGGCGAGGAGCGCGGCGGTCACGGCGGCACCGCCGCCGAGCAATGTTCGGCGACGTAGTCGGGCAGCAGTTGACATGTCAGTTCTTTCCTTCCAACGGGGATTTTCAGCGGGGATTTCAGGCCGCGTCGTCGCGGCGGCGGGCGACCAGGTGCAGGCGGTCGCCGCGTAGGCCGGTCGCCAGCTCGGCGCCGGGATGCCAGGGCGGTTCGGTACGCGGGCCGGGGGAGTCGAACAGGGCGAGGACGTCGAACCCGGCGCGGTCCAGCAGGTGGCGCAGCTCCTGCGGGAAGAGCAGCCGCCACGCGGAGGTCTGCACCAGTTCCTGTTCGGCGCTTGGCCAGGTCCACACCCGGCGGCGGCGCAGCAGCTGCGCGGCGGCGTCGATCCACAAGGTGGTACGGGACGTGTAGGTGACGCCCTGCCAGCGCACCGACCGGATGCTGGGCCCGTCGAGCAGGTCGGTGTTGCCGAGGAAGTACGCGCCGTTGCGCATCTCGGCGACGAGCAGCCCACCGGGGGCCAGGTGCCGCCGGCAGGTGGCCAGCGCGGCGGCCAGGTCGGCGTTGTCGTGGCAGTACAGCAGCGCGCTGTCCAGGCAGGTGATCACGTCGAAGTGGTGGCTGAGGTCGAAGGTACGCAGATCACCTTCGACGAACCGGACCCGCCCGTGGCGGCGGCGGGCGTACGCCAGCATCCGGGTGGACAGATCCAGCCCGGTGACGTCGTAGCCGATGCCGGCGAGGTGTCCGGCGTCGCGGCCGGTGCCGCAGCCGAGGTCGAGCAGCCGCCGGCCGGGCGGGCCGGGCGCGAACCGGTCGACCAGGTCGGCCACGAACGTCGCCGCCCGGTGCTGCGGGTCGGGGAACTGGGCCTCGTACAGCTGCGGGTTGTCGGTGAGCAGGTTTCCGCCCGTCACCACCGGTCCGCCCGTCACCACCGGTCCGCCCGTGACCAGTGTTTCGCCCCCGACCACCGGCTCGCTCACCGGGCCGCCTTTCCGGCAACGGCCGGCACCGTTCGTGGGGTGAGCAGGCCCCCTCGGTGCAGCAGCCACACGGCGGCGCCGGAGGCCAGGCCCAGCCCGGCGCAGAGCAGCCACGCCCCGGCGGGTACGCCCGGTGCCGCCCCGTCCGGCTGGCCGCCGGTCTGCATGAACCGGCCGACGGCGGTGGTGGCCAGTGCCGCCACGACCCCCGAGGCGAGGTAGAACACCCCGAAGTAGGTGCCGGTCAGCCCGTCGCGGGCGAAGCCGGGCACCAGTTCCAGCACGAACGGCTGCGCCATCATCACCCCGACGGCCAGCGCCAGCGCGGCGGCAAGCGTCGGCAGCGCCCGCACCGGCGGCGGGCCGGCCGCCGGCAGCAGCGGCAGCAGGAAACCGAGACCGGCCACCGCCATCCCGGCCGCGATGGACACCCCACGGCTGCACCGCTGACGCAGCCAGCCGGTCAGCCGTACCTGCCAGACGAGAGTGACCACCGTGGACACGACGAAGAGCGCCGCCACCGCCAGCGCGGTGCCGGCGGCGGCCTCGGCCTGCACCGGCAGCACCAGGTAGAGCTGGGTCTGCAGGGCGAACAGCGCGCTCAACGCCACCGTGAACGCCAGGAACCGGCCGTCGGTCAGGGCCTCCCGCCAGTCCCGGCCGACGCTCTGCCCGCTGCTGGTCACCGGGTGCGGTGGCAGGACCAGCAGCTGCGCCACGGTCAGCGCGGCGAACACCACCGTCGCGCCGATCGCGGCGGCCCGGAAGTCGACCAGCAGCAGCGCGCTGCCGAGCAGCGGCCCGAGCAGCGCACCCGCGCTGGCGAAGACGTTGAACAGGGCGAACGCCTCGGCCCGGCGCTCGGGTGCGGCCTGGGCGAGGTAGGCCCGTACCGCCGGGTTGAACAGCGCCCCGGCCAGCCCGGTCAGCACCGAGGCGGCCAGTAGCGCGGGCAGCGACCCGCCGACCGCGAACACCGCGAAGCCGACCGCCCGTAGCCCGCAGCCCGCGATGATCACGCCGCGTGCGCCGAGCCGGTCGGCGGCCGACCCGCCGACCAGGAACAGCCCCTGCTGGCTCAGGTTGCGCACGCCGAGGACCAGGCCGACCAGGGTGGCCGACAGGCCGATGTCGTCACGCAGGTAGCCGGCCAGATAGGGCAGCAGCATGTAGAAGCCGACGTTGACGCCGAGCTGGTTGACCACCAGCAGCCGGATCGCCGGCGGGAAGCTGGTCAGCGTCGTCCAGGTCGCTCTCACCGCGCCGCCTCTGTCACGCCCAGTCCGGGGGCGTCCGTCAGCCGCAGCACGCCGTCGTGGCCGCCGATCCCGGTCCACGGGTCGTCGGCGATCAGCAGGTGCCCGTCCAGATCGACCCAGCGGGCGAGGCCGGCCAGGTGCACGGCCGGTGCGACGCCGAGGGTGCTGGCGACCAGACAGCCGAGCATGATGTCCAGGCCCCGTTCCCTGGCCGCCTCGACGATCCGGGTGGCGGCGGCGATCCCACCGCACTTGGCCAGCTTGACGTTGACCCCGGCGACCGCGCCGGTGAGCCGGTCCAGGTCAGCCAGCTTCTCGGCGTCCTCGTCGGCGACGACCGGGATCGCGGTGCGGGCGGCCACCCGGGCCAGCAGGTCGGGCCGCCCCGGCGGGATCGGTTGCTCGACGGCGTCGATCCGGTACGGGGTGAGCGCGTCGAGTCGCCGTACCGCCTGCTCGGCGGACCAGCCGCCGTTGGGGTCGAGCAGCAGCCGGGCCGAAGGTGCCTCCGCGCGTACCGCCGCGACCCGGGCCACGTCGTCGGCGGCGCCGGCCTTCACCTTCAGCACCGCGAACCCGGCGGCGACCAGCCGCCGCGCGGTCGCCGCCGCGTCCGCGACCGGCACCAGCCCGATCGTGTACGCGGTGGCCACCGGCGTCGGCGTCGGCGCTGCCAGCAGCCGGTGCACCGGCAGCTTTCGGGCCTGGCCGAGCAGGTCGTGCACGGCGGCGTCCAACGCCGAGAGCACTCCGGCGGGCCCGTCGAACGTGTTCAGCTCGCCGCGCAGGGCCACCGGATCCGGGTAGCCGGCGAGCCGGCCGGTCCAGCCGGCACAGGTACGTTCGATCGCGGCCCGGTCGAGGCCGTAGTAGCGGCTGGTGACGACCTCGCCGTGGCCGGTGGCCCCGTCGTGGGTGACGGTCAGCCGGACCGCTTCGCGATGGGCCATCACCGACCGGGAGATCCGCAGCGGCTCGCGCAGCACCAGCTGGTACGAGTGCCAGGACAGCTTCACGCCGGCACCCGTTCGTGGCGTAGCGGGTCGTCGACCACCCGGCAGCGGCTCCACCGGGTGACCTCCACCGCACCGGGGTGCGGTATCTCGACCGGATGTCCCGGGGTAGGGCCGAGCAGCCCGTGCCGGGCGCACCAGCCGTCGTCGAAGATGGAGCCGAGGTAGCGGTGCGGGCCGTCCGGGAACACCGTCAGCACCCGTGTCTGCGGCTGGGTGCGCGCCGTCCAGGCGGCCACCCGGGCGACCGCGCCGGTGGACCACCCGCCGGTGACGAACGCCGTCCGGGCCAGCCTGCGGCAGGTGTCCACCGCCTCCGCCGGGCCCAACCAGTGCACCTCGTCGAACGCCAGGTAGTCCACATTGTTCGGATAGATGCTGCTGCCCAGCCCGCGCATAACCCGTCGCCGGGCCGGCTGGCCGAAGATCGTCGAACCGATGGTGTCCACGCCGATCAGGCGCAGCTGCGGCCAGTGCCGGCGCAGCGCCCGGGCCAGCCCGGCGCTGTGCCCACCGGTGCCGACGCTGCACACCAGCACGTCCACCGCGTCGACCTGGGCCGCGATCTCGTCACCGAGGCTCACGTACCCGGCGACGTTGTCGGGGTTGTGGTACTGGTCCGGCCAGTACGCGCCGGGCAGCGCCGCCAGCACCTGCGTCAGCCGCTCCCGGCGGGCCTGCTGCCAACCACCCGTCGGATGGGGCCGGTCGACCACCTCCAGTTGGGCCCCGTACGCGTGCAGCAGCGCCCGCATCGACGGCTCCAGCTCCCGGTCGACGACCAGCACCACCGGGTGGCCGAGGGCCTGCCCGGCGAACACCAGGCCGATGCCGAGGGTGCCGCTGGTCGACTCCACCACGGGTGCGCCGTCGCGGAGCTCGCCGCGCCGTCGCGCACCGGCCAGCATCGCCACCGCCGCGCGGGCCTTCATCCCACCCGGCGCGGCGGACTCGACCTTCGCCCAGAAGCCACCGTGCGGGTGTGGCAGCGGCGCTTCGACGTAGATCAGCGGGGTGTGCCCCACCAGGTTCAGCAGCTGCGGCGCGCTCACCCGGACACCCCGTACCGGTACAGGTTCGTCGGGCCGCCGTCGAGCCAGAAGAACGGGTACGGCTCGGCTGACACCGCCGTCAGCCCGGCTCCGATGAACCACGGCAACACCGCGCTGCCGGTCTGCGCGAACGCCACGAACGGCTTGCCCTCGGTGGCGGCGTGGGTCAGGAGCGGCTCGAACGTGCCGTTGCCGAGTGTCATCCCCGAGGCGAGGATCGCGTCGCACCGGTCCAGCAGCGCCGTCGCGTCGGGCAGGCACGGCTCGTCCCATTCGGTACGGCCGCCGGCCAGGTCGCACGGCAGATACCGCCGTCCGGCGGTCCGGAGCCCGGCCAGCAGCGAGTTCACCACCCCGACGACCAGGACCGTGCCGCTGGTCGCCGGCAGCAGGTCGACCACGGCGGCGGCCCGGGCCTGCGACTTGGCCAGCGAGCTACCGGCGGGCACGGTGACCGCCGCGTCCGCCGCGTCGGCGTGCGGCCGCTGCGCCATCAGGTACGCGTCCAGCGCGGCCACCCGCACCGGCAGCAGCGGATGCGCGAGCAGGTCGGCGACCGTGGCACCGACGCAGTCGTAGACGACCTCGTCGGGCAGCTCGCCGGGCTCGACCGCGCAGGAACCGACCGCCGCGTCGACCCGCAGGCTCAGCACCTCGTTGCGGTAACCCCGCAGCCGGGTCGCGTGCCGCGCGCCCTGCCTGGTCACGAACCCCACGCTGACCTGTCGGCGGGTCGGGTCCGCCCCGTGGCGTCCGACCCGTACCGCGTCGATCAGCGCGGCGAGGGACCGGTACGCCGGCCGGGCCGGCGACACGGACGTTGCCGAACTGCCGGCGGTGGACGCCGTCATACGGCGGCTCCGGCCGGCTCGTCGGCGGACCGCAACCGGTCGGTGGCACTGTCCTCGTCGACGTATCCGACGCGTACCTGTGCGGCCAGGCCGTCGGCGGTGGTCCGCGCGCCGGCTCCTGCGGTGTCGACGACCATCACGTGGCCCAGGTAGCCGTTGTTGCTGCTGGCGTCACCGGCTCGGTGGCCTTCGGGTTTCACCGACCAGTCGACGACCCGTGGGTCCGCCTGCCAGGCCCGCGTCCCGTCGATCCGGGCGACGACACCGGGGCGCGGCGGCAGCACGAACGCGATCGCCGCACTGCGTACGCCGGTGTCGGTCGCGGTGAGGTCGGGGTCTTCACCGAGCGCCAGCTGCGCGTACACCATGGGCAGGTCGATGCCGGTGACCCGGCGTACCAGCTCGGTGATCTGGTTGCCGGCCGGCCGGGGGTTGATCTCCACCACCCGGGGCCCGGACGGTGTCAACCGCAGCTCGGTGTGGGCGACCCCGCGGTCCAGACCGACCGCCGTCAGCGCGGCCACCGCCACCTCACCGGCCCGGCGGGCGGTCGCCGGGTCGAGCACCGCCGGGAACATGTGCCCGGTCTCGACGAACCCTGAGGCACCACCGAGGCTCTTGTCGGTCACCCCGACGACCGTCGTGTCCCCGTCCACGGTGACCGTTTCCACGCTCACCTCCGGGCCGGACAGCAGCTCCTCCAGCAGCACCGTCGGCACCCGGGGCTGGCGTCGGGCGTTGACCGGGAACCCGGCGAGAGCGTCGAACGCCGCCCGCAGCCCGGCCTCGTCGGCGACTTCGCGCACGTACATGCCGGCGCAAAGGTCCACCGGTTTGACCACCAGGGGGAAACCCAGCTCCCGGGCCGCCTGCGACATGGCGGACCAGCTTTCCGCCAGCGCGTACCGGGGTTGCGGCACGCCGGCAACGTCCATCGCCGCCCGGGCGAGGTCCTTCCGGTACGCGCGGCGCACCGCTTCCGGGTCCGCGCCCGGCAGACCCAGGTGGGTGGCCAGGCAGGCGGCGGTGTCGAGGTAGTAGTCGCAGGAGGTGAGCACGCCGTCGAAACGCAGCGCCTGGTGCAGCCGGCCCGCGTGCTCCAGCAGGTTGGGCAGGTCATTGGTCTCGGCGGTGAGCACGTTGTGCGCGGCGAGCAGCGGATGCGCACCCCCGGCCGGCGCGCCACGTAGGTAGTGGTGCAGGTCCCGGGTCAGGAAGGTGAACCGGTGGCCGGCCTCCAGCACCGCCCTGGGCAGCAGGTGGCTCATCGCTCCGACCCAGCTCTCCACCAGCAACACGTGCGCCATCGGCGCCTCCTCCCTGGGAAACAGGCGTGGTTATGATAACGGTTGTCGTTTGCTGTCGGTAGTCCTGGGCGCGCCTGACCGCGCGCTCGCGGTGCGTACCGGGCGCTCGGGTGGAGGCTGAAACTGTCCTTACTGGACCTGGAGCAGGCCGCGCCTGGTCATGAAGTCACGCAACGTCTCGACGTCGTCGGCGGACATCAACTCGCGGGGGATCACCGTCGCCGGCATCCGGCCCACGTACACGATCCAGAAGCCGGGGGTGTCGCGGACCTGGCTGACCGCGTTCCAGGCGATGTCGCTGAACTCCGAACCGCTGCGCATCGTGATGGTGTCGTCGGTGATGTCGTAGCCGCCGTCGACCGCGTACTCGCTGGACCGGCGCCGGGCCCGTGAGCGCACCCACGGCCCGTACAGCATCGACAGCACGCCGGCGGTGACCAGCGACATCCACAGCAGCGAGAACTGCTCGCCCCAGCCGTACTCCCGGGCGGCGACGAAAGCGGCCACCCCGGTCGCCGCCAGGCCCGCGCCGATGTAGCCGTACTTGGCCAGCCGCACCCGGCTGAGCGCGGCGGCCGCCCTGCCCGGATAGTCGGGATCGGCCGGGACGTCGAATCGGATGCGCACCCCAGCACGATAGTGCCCGTACCCGCAGTCAGATAGCGGTGCGGGCCGCGACGTACACGGATGTACAGGCGGCCCGCGTCGATCAGCCGGCTCCGGCGCGACCTGACTACGGCTGAGGGGTGAGCGCTGGTCCGGTCTTTCGGGTGCGCCACCAGATGATCGCGGCGATGACGATGACCGCGACGGTGGGGACGAGCTGGTACGGCGTGCCGACTCCGGCTGAGCGGTCCTGCAGTGCGCTACCGAGGTCCACCCGCAGGGAGGTGGCCAGGATGAAGGTGAACGTGTTGAGTACGGCGTGGAGCATGACCGCGATCTCCAGCCCACCGGTGCGCCAGGTGATGACGGCCAGTCCGCTCCAGAGCACGAAATACCAGACGATGATGTACGGATCCGTCGCACCGTGGACGGCCGTGAACAGCACGCTCGAGACCAGCACCCCGGCGACGAGTCCCGCCCGTGGGCTGCGGGTCCAGCTTCCGATCACGCGGAAGATCAGCCCGCGTACGCCGTACTCCTCGCCCGCCGACTGGAGCGGGGTGAGGAGCATCGTGGCGACGAAGATGGCGATGAGGTCGGTCTGCGACCAGGGGGACTCGTCGACGGGCGTGAGAGCTCCGAGGACGTTGACCACCAGCCAGGCGGGACCGAAGATGAGCAACGATCTGCCGAGCAGGTCGAAGCGGAATCGCGATGTCACGGAGTGCAGGGACGAGCCGGGCACGCCGTAGAGCCACCGCTGGATGAGCATGCTCCACGGAACGAGCAGGCCGAGAGCGAGCATCGCGCTGGCGTGGGCGAGCGGCGTGTAGTCGGTGCCACCCAGGATCGGTGGGGTGTTGCCCATCCGTACGTCGATGAGCGCCGTCGCCCTGCCGATCACCGTCGGGAAGATGACGATTCCGGCCAGCAGGAGGACGATCGCGAGAATGCCTCGACCGATCCGGCGTTTGTCGCCGGCCAGTACCCGGTGGTATTCGACTCCCTGCGGAACTGACGGCTGATCGCGGGGTTCGGCCGGAGCGAGTAGTGAGTTCGTGCTGATTGTCGTGGTCACGGCTTCCTCTTGTGGAGTGGGATACTTCCCGGCGTGGTCGAGCACGCTGTACCGCAGGCGGAGCGCCCGCTCGGTGCTGCCCAGTACGGCCGCGGGAGGTAGAACAGCGCGCGGAAGGGCAGCTGCCACCAGCGGAGGCGTTTCAACGCCCGCCCGTCGCCGCTCTTGACGCGCTTGGCTGCCCGCCGTTGCCGTCAGTCCTCGATCACGTCGCCTCGCTCATCGTCGACCGCCGCTGCGACTAACACGCTGTACTAGTGGCAAAGCTAGCACGGCGTGCTAGTACGCTGTGTCAGGAGGTGGCGGATGGCACAGGACGACCGGAGTACCGGCTCACGGGAACGGATCCTCGCGGCCGCGGCCGCGATGCTCGCCGAGGATGTGACAGCGCGGTTGAGCGTCCGGGCGGTCGCGGCGCGGGCCGGGGTGAGCACGGGCTCGCTCAGGTTCCACTTTCCGACCCAACGAGCCCTGCAGGACACCGTGCTCGCCAGGATCTACGGCCAGATGTTCCCGGACGACCCGATCCACGACCGATCGCTACCCGCCCGGGATCGACTGGTCAACTGTCTCCGGCAAGTGCTCGCCCCCGCCGGCGTCGGGGAGCAGGCACGTGAGGCGTGGGGCAACGCATACCAGATGTTCATCGCACCCGAACCGAGCGAGAAGGTGCGCGCCGGGTATCTCGCCTTGGAACGGGAAGGGTGGCGCCGTATCGAGTACTGGCTGACGGTTCTCGCCGACGAAGGCGCGCTCCCCAGGCAAGACCACGCACGTCGCGTGAGATTCCTGCTCACCGTCCTCAACGGGCTTTCCGTCGAACGGGCTCTGCCCGCCGAGGACTCGATTCTGACCGCCGAAACCGAAACCCTCTACATGGCCGTCGACTGCGTCCTCAACGCCCAGAATTGACCTCCTCGCCGCGTGTCAGCCGCGCGTCACCGGAGTGTCCCGCGCACCGACACCCAGGTGCCGCTGGACCTCGGCGAGGATCCGGGCGAGCTCGGCGGGCTTGGTGAGCATCGGCCAGTGCCCGGAGTCGATGTCGACCAGGTCGAGGCTCGTGACCCGGGCCAGCTCGGGCACCTGCCCGGCGGCGATCATGTCCCGTGCCTGGGCGGGTGTGAACTCCGGGCACACCAGCACGACCGGTACGTCGAACCGCCGCTCGTCGGTCAGCCGTACGACGCCTCTGGCCACGCCCTCGGGGACCGGGACGGCCGCCGCCGCGAAGTCCCGCCGGGCCTGCTCGTCCAGGTCGGCCGCATCCGCGCCGTCGAACGGCTCCCAGCCCGGGAACGGCATGACACCGTCACGGACCTCGAAGAAGTTGGCGTACGTGTCTCCGTCGACTGCGGGAACCCCGCCGATCAGCACGACCTTCGCCACCCGATCCGGCCGGGCGTCGGCCGCCATCCAGGCCAGGCTGCACGCCGCCGAGTGCCCCACCACGATCGACCGGCCGGGGGCTGCGTCCACGGCGGCGAGCACCGTGGCCAGCTGGTCGGCCAGCGTAGCCGAGGTGTTCCCGTCGCCCTGCCCTGGCAGGGTCACCGGCACCGTACGCCGGTCCATCCTTTCCAGCTCGGCGGCGACGTCGGTCCACGCCGACCCGTCGAGCCACAAGCCGCCGACGAGCACGATCTGTTCTGCGGTCATGGCATCAGTCATGGCCTCACGCTAACCGCGATTCCGGACGTTCTACTCCGGTATGGTCTGGGCTTGTGTGCACCGGAACGAGCCCTACCGCCCGCGCCATCCGGACCCTCGAAATCCTGCGGGACCGCCCCGGAACGACCGCCGACCAGCTCGCCGCCGCCCTCGGCGTGACCGAGCGAGCCGCGCGACGCTACATCGGGATCCTTCGGGAAGCCGGCATCGAGGTCGAATCGGTCCGCGGGCCGTACGGCGGCTACCGGCTCTCGGCCGGGGCACCCGGCTGCCACCGGTCGTCTTCACCCAGGAACAGGCCCTCGGCCTGGTCATGGCGGTGCTCGACGGGCAGCCGGCCGCGATCGACCCCGACGACCCGATCGGCGCGGCACTCAGCAAAGTCATCCGGGCCCTGCCCGACAGCATCGGACGGCAGGCGGCGGCACTACGGGGGTACGCCTCGGCCACCCCCGACCGGCATACCGCCCGCCCCGACCCCGCCATCACGAACGCCCTGGTCACCGCCGTCGCCGACCGACGCCGCGTGATCGTCACCTATCGGGGTGAGAGCGGCGAGCAGTACGACGCCGAGGTCGACCCGTGGGCGGTCGTGGTGCGGCACCGACGCTGGTACCTGCTGTGCCACTCGCACCGCGCCGACGCGGTACGCACCTACCGGATCGACCGGGTACGTGCCGTACGACAGCTGCCGCACGGCTTTACCCCACCCGACGACCTGGACCCGGTCGCCGCCCTCGAGGAGCATCTCGGCGTCGGCTGGCAGTACCCCACCCGGGTCGTGTTCCACGCGCCGTACGAGCAGGTCGCCCCATGGATCCGGCCACCGATGGGCCGCCTCACTCCGGCCGGCGACCGGTGCGTCCTGGTCGGCAGCACCCGCAACCCCGCGATTTACGCCCAGGAGTGGCTGGCCGCCGTACCGTTCGATTTCACCGTCGAAGCAGGCCCGCAGCTGCGGGCCGCCGTCGCCACGGTCGCGGCCCGCTTCAGCGCGGCACTCCCGCCTCCATCACACGGGACCATGCCCGGCGGCTAGTAGTGCTTCGTTGGGTCTGTCGATGTCTGTTGCCGGTCGAGGGTCGAGGGTGTGACGGTTTGGTGGCAGGTGGGGCATGCGTCGGCCCAGGTGGCGAGTAGGGATTGCAACTCGCGGATCGTGCGGTAGGGGGTCAGGCCGACGCAGCCGCTTTTGGGTCGTGTCGCAGGCCATTCGGGGACCAGCCACCGTTCGGGCAGGCTGCCGTCGGTGTCGTGGGTGATGCGGTGGCCGGCCGGTCGGCGGGCTGCGCGAGGGCCTCGCCTTTGACCTGGACGCTGTAGGCGATGCCGCGTTCGTCGAGCGCGGCCCTATTCAGCCGCTGCAGCGCCTCTTTCCTCTTCCGGATCATGCCCCTGTGCCTCAGCTGTCAGGTCAGCCAGTTCTTCAACCTCGTGATGACCATAGATCTTCGAATCCAGCACCCGCAGCCCCAGACAGAAGGTGCTGGTGTCGCCGAATCGGCGGCGCAGGCTGGGCACCTCTTGGGCGAAGTACGCCGCTGCGGCGTGATTGGCCACGGCTGCCTGCCCGGCGACGATAAACAGATGCGGCCGACCCGTCCGCTGTATCCGGGCAAGCATGACGTACTCCACCTGACCCTTGACGCCCAACAACCTTCGTTTACCAACCGACAACGTCCAGTGGGTCCCGTTGATTGGATCGAATGGAGGAAAAACGAGACCAGGAAAGTGTCGTCGAATTGCTGCGGCGGTACGTGTGTTAGAGTGTGGGCCGCCGACACAAAACTCAGTATCGTCAGCGCGTCGAACTCGGGCTTCTTCTGCAGTTTGCAGATCGACGGCGGCGCCAGTGTTGCGTAGCAGGAAAGCCAGCTCAAAGACGGCGGCCATGTCGGTCCGATTGACCTGCCCGGTCGTGCCTGCCTGATCTCCAACGATTATCCGGATGGGATGGGCGCCCTTCATCGGCAGTCCAAGGAAACTACGTTCAGTGCGGATACGGCTACCCGTACGCAGCTGTTGATATCCCCAGACCGCGCTGCCAGCGATTGCGCTGGCAGCGACACCAAGAGCCAGTTGCTCGACGACTCCGTTCAAGTGCGCATCGCTCCGTCCGCCACCGTGTTCTCCCTGTTGGAAGCATTCTACCCTAGTTCGGCAAGCAATCCAGCCACTGTGGATGCCCAGGAGCGTTGCCGAATCAGATCAACACGTAGCTGCTCGGCGCGAGCAAATGCCGCCTCGCGATCGCCAAGCGCTCGGTCAATAGCTCTACCCCAAGCTGGCGCGTCCTCGGTATTGTCGCCTGTGATCGGAACAAGCAATTGCCCGATCCTGTCCGTTGGCCAAACTTCCTTCAGAAGCTCGCCGAGGCCAGTGTCTCGGCTGATCAACACCGGTACACCTGCCTTGATCGCCTCGACGCCGACAAGGCCGAAACCCTCCTTCCGCGAGGGCATCAGCACCAAGCTAGCTGCACGCAGGTCTTGGCTCAGCCGTGCTTCGTTCAAGGAGTACGGGAGGACCACGACGTCCAACGGTCCTGGGCCTGCCCAGGCCAGCAAGCTATTCCGAAGCTCGGCGGAGTGTCGATCGGGGGCACCACGGACGACAAGTTCAAGGCGGGCAGCGTTTGTGTCGCGATACCTTACGGCTTGCGCAACCGCCTGAGCGGCGAGATCGAGCCCTTTGAGTCTGGCATCCTCAGCCCGGCCGACGACCAGAATCCGCCAAGGCTGACCTGGTGGTGGACCAGGGTGCGGGACACTGCCGGTATCGAAGCCCGGATCGAGGCGAACTATCCGGGTCGGAGCCTCGTGGAGGTACCCCTGATAGCGTTCGAATAGCCGTGGCCCGACGGCGGCAGTCAGATTGGCGTCTCGGGCCAGTTCCAGTTCGACCCAGAGGCGATCTTCGGCGAGGGCACCGACGTCGGTCGACGTCTCCGAGCCCGGCGAGCTCTTCGCCTTGTACCATTCGATCTCGTCTGGTGCCATGTGGATAACATGAAGACGTTTGGCTTGGGGGTAGTCCTCAGCAAGGCGAAACGCGGCCGGACCAGTAATCCTGCCGTGGCCGATGATGACTTCGGGGACGTAGTCGGCGCGGAGCACCGAGCGTCGCGACAGGGCTTCAAGTCCACCCCCGCCGGGAGTTGAATCGGCGATCAGGAGTCGGACACCGCCTGCCTCTGCAGCTGCCCGATCAGCGTCGGTTGCAAAGAGGACTAGGCAGGTGACGTCTTGCCCGGCGGCGGCGAGTGCGGTGCATAGGTCGCGATTGAGAGTGCTCAAGCCGCCGTTGCCGGATCTCCATTCGGTGCCGATCGCAAGGATTTGTCGCCGATGCCCGAACCCGGTTTGTGCGCGGATCATCGTCGGAGGCGCGGCACCTTGATAACCTCCGGAACGTGGAAGATTGGCGCGCTTTCCTTCAGCACTCACCACCGTTGAGTCGTCCTGTATGGCTCCTGATGAGGCGCTGCCGGTATCGGCCATAGCCTGAAACTTGTCCAGCAGCTGGTCAACCTCTGCCATCGCTGGCTGCGGATCGATGAAGGAATATCCTGCGTGGCTCTGTACGCCGATCCGCAGCGGGCCGTGGACGTAGCTCCAACCGTCCGGGCCAACAGCTAGATCAAGCGCCGACCGCCGATGAATAGCCGCCCGATCGGCGTCCCCACGACGCTGATGGAGATCGGCAAGGACAAGTTCTGCTTCTACTGTGAACCATCTATAGTCGATGGCATCGTAGCGTTCGAATCCGTCCGCGATGATTCTTTCAACGCGTTCGGGAGACCGTATCAGCAATGCTCTGGCCAACGACACCCGGATTGGTAGCTCCTCTTGCACAATAGCGAAGTCACGGGTGCGGCGTAGCGCCTCCTCCAGAACGGGGACTGCCTCGTCGAACAGACTGAGGGCAACGAGGGACTGGCCGATCAGTCGCGATGCTTCGATGAGGCTTGCCTCGAATGGTGGAACCTGCCTCTGTGCGTAGGCCAGTGACTGCTCTCCTAGCGCCAGCGCCTCCTCCGGCTTGCCGTTCCACAGTGCCAGATCGCCGAGCCGGAGGGCGCGCCAAGCTGGTGATATTCTACCCGATGCGGGTGCTTTCAGCAGCGCTGTGAGTCGATCAGCCGGTCGGCCTGCTTGCCGGAGAATCAGGGCAAGGTAGGTGATCGGAATACGGGATTCACCGCTGCCCCAACTGCAGCGGATAGCCGTCATCGCCGCGCGGTAGGCCTCAGCGAGATCGTCGGTGTACATCAGGATCGAGGCCAAATTGCTCCACAACGTTGCGTTTTGCTTGCTCTCCTCGGCCTGAACGGCCCGCTTCAGCAAATCGGCGGCAAGTCGGTTCTGACCCACCCATTGGTGGGCCAACGCAGCCGCATTGAGAATGATGCTTTGGAGTCGACTGTCGCCAATCGGTGTCTCCGCACGCCAGCCGTTAGGGAAGAGCCTTCCGATCAGGATCAATCGCTCCTGATGGTCCCGTGGGCAGGCAAAAGTCAGTGGCTGATGCAGTGACCGGATGTAGTGTATGGCCGCGTCATCGTATCGCTGAAGGCTGCACAAGGCATTGAATAGCTCAATTGGGCGCTGCAAATCTGAGATGCCGCGTACATCTGTATAGGCACGATTCAGGGCCGACGTGAACTCGATCGCTACTGCCTGAACGATGGTGTCTGGTGCGGTGGCCGTCTGTAGGGCGCGGATAGCGCCCTGTACGACCGGATGGATCGCCCAGCGGGTGTCGCCGAGAGGGCGACGATCCGAGGCGACAAGCGAGAGATCCGCTAGACTCCCCAATACCCTGGGTACGTCGATCGGATCTGTGCTGAGGCGGGTGACCATCGCTCGGACCTCCCCGGTTGCCAGCGGCTGGGTGGAGGCCGCCACGACCTGCGCGACAAGGACCTCTTCCGAGGAGAGTTGCTGCAGGATGGAGTTCATGAAAGTAGCTCGTGCGCGGTCGATTTCCTGCTTCAGATTTGTTGGAAGACCTTCGGTGGCAACGGTGGTGACTATTTCGGAGGAGTCTACGCGGCGCGAGGCGAGAAATCGGGCTGCAAGTTGGAGGAGCAAGGGATGCATTCCGGTAGATTCGTCTAGTCGCGCCATGAGCAATTTGTCTTCTGGTAATCCAAAGCTCGATAGTAGGCGCTGTCCGTCTGTCGTAGTGAGTGGCGGCACGTTGACAAGTTCCACTCCGTACCGTGGTCGATCTGGTGCCGCCTCGAGGTTGATCGGCATGAGTCTGCTGGTAATGACAATCTGTGACCGCTTGCCGGTGCGAACGGCGGAAAGTAGGTCTACCAGTCGAGGGTCGACTATCCGTCGTCGGTCACCAGCCAGGTCGGACATCGGCTGCTGACCGACTTCAAGATCGCTTCGGAAAACCATCGAACTGAAAGCTTCGAGCTGGCGTTCCAGCGCGTCGATGACCAGAAGGCAACGACGGTTTAGCAGCGTGTGTACTGCGCGCTCGACCGGCCCACCGGCAACGTCTGACGATGCCTGATCAGCCAGCTTGCTGATCAGGGCACTTACGGTCCCGTCAAGATCTGTGAATGACCACCAAACTGCAACCTCTGGGCGATCTGCGAGGGGCAGGGCCGGGACAATCTGGTCCCAGAAGGTCCAGGCAATGGCAGATTTGCCCATGCCACCTACGGCGCGGAGCACGACGATGCGTCTTGCGGGCGAGTCGGCGACGGCGAAGTCCTTCAGCGTGGCCAGAATGTCGGTCCTGCCGACGAGCCCGTCTGGTGCCGTCAGTAGGTCGTACGGCTTCGAGACAATGTTGGCGACCCGGTCAGCTGGTGGTTGGACCGATCCGAGTAACTCGGCAAGATCTGGGCGGCGTACCGCCCGCAGCGCTGCGGGCAGCCGATCGCGCAGGTCGCGTTCGTCCAGCCAGTGCCAGATCCCACGCGCCTCGTAGCCTGACACGAACCGTGCCTGGTCAACGGGCGGGATGCCAAGGTGGTCTGCAAGATCACGCCAACTACCGCCGAGGCGCTCGTAGAAGCGGATTTGCCTAATGTCGGAAGGGGTCATGACACCGGGTCCGGTGCTTGCGAGGCACCCGCCGTGACGACATCGTCGACGGTGTCCCGTCGAGGGCAAGCGAGGCTGATCCAGAGCGGCGGTCGACCATGGATCCGATTGTCAGCGCTGAGCCGAAGCACGTATACAGGTTGCCACACGGCGGCCACCAGACTCACCCTGCGAGATCAATTTACGATGGTAATGTCCCATTTGTGGTCCCCGATGTTGCTTGGATGGTGCGAGCGGCCGGTTGGGGTGGTGCGTCCTCGTCCGCCTGAGTCTGGATGAACGACATCGACAGACCTAACAAAGCACCACTAGCCGCCGAGACGAGCGAGACGGAATCCGGGGCGTAGTCCGAGCGTTGCGTGGACACGACAGCCCACCCCCGCAGTGAGGGGTGAGCGTCGCCGTTGCGGAGGAACCTGTCAGGGGATCGCGGCGCCCACCTCGATCCAGGTGCTGTCGTCGTGCACGTCCCCGACGGAGATACCGTCGAGGATCTTCGTCATCTCGGCGTTCGACAGCCGACCGCTGCTGGCAACCTGCACCTTCACGCTGTCGTCCGCGTACACCCTGTTGCAGAATCCGACGAGGCAGGTGATCCCGGGCGACGGCTGCTGGTTGGAGTTCTCCGCCGGCCCGACGTAGATGAAGAAACTCCCCGGCGGTCCTTCGTCCAGCCCCGTACCGTACGGCCCGGTGAGGCCAGCGGTCGGCTGGGCCGGGCTGCTGAACAGCAGACCCGCGTAGTCACCGTTGCGAGCGGAAGCGATGCCGTTCAGCCCGGTCATCGTGTGCATCGCGGCCTCGTCCAGGCTGTATCCGGCCGGTAGGTAGTCCAACGTGATCGGTACCCTGGCCGGCGTGGGCGGGGCGGGGCGCCATCCGGCGGCCAGGTCGCGCAGATCCTCCGCCGACGGCAAGCTGGCGTTGTCGGACATGGAGTCGATCACCGCCCAGGCGTCCTCGGCGTACTCCCAGGCAAGAGTCCGGTGCGCCGCCCAGTTCAGCCATCGTCTGTCGAGTTCGAGCCCGGGGCGGCCGGCGACCGTCACGCTCTGCGCGTCGACCAGCGTCGTGGGGTCGTACGCGCCGGGCCGGTAGACCGTCAGGTAGGCGTGCAGGCTCGGCTCGTCCCGCCCGGGGTTCAGCCCCGAGTCCTCCTTCTCCGACTTGTCGTTGGTCGTCATGCCGTCCGCGTACACCCTGGTGAGCTGGTAGGCGGTCGACACGATGACCGGGTCCGCGACCCGCAGTTCTCCGACCCGGTAGCCGGCGAAGGTGAAGGTAAAGGGTGGCCCCGGTACCGCAGCGGCCTGGGCCGCACCCGCAGCCGTTGCCTCGCCGAACGGGTCGCCGGTGACCGGTGGGGACGCCCCGCCGAGCAGCGACGGTGCCATGATGGCCGTCGCGACGCCGGCCGCGACAGCCGTCGCGCCGGAGGTCAGCCAACCGAACCTGCGACGACGCTGGGCGCGCCGCCCCGATTCGACGATGTCGTCAACGCTGTAGCGCGGCGGCGGTGACTCGGACGTCGCCAGGTCCACCAGATCCTGCATTCGCATCGGGCCACTCCTCATGCTCCGTGATCCCCTCCAGGGCAATACCTTCGGCGGCGAGAGCTGCCTGTAGCTTCGCCAGACCCCTTGCTGTCTGGCTCCGGACCGTGCCGGCCCGTAGGCCGAGGGCCTTCCCGGCCTCCTCCGCCGTCAGGCCCAGGTAGAACCGCAGCACGAGCACGGCCCGTTGGCGGACCGGCACCGCGCGCAGCGCCGTACGGATCCGTAACCGGTCGTCGACGGCTCCGCTCGGGTCGGCGTGGGGGAGATCGGGTATGGCGTCACCCGCCGGTCGTTCGTGGCGCCACCACGGCCGACGGACCTCGTCGATCGCAGCCCGGATCACCATGGTCCGGGCGTAGCTGTCCGGGTGGTCGAGGCGTCCCCAGCGCGGATACAGCTTCGACAGTGCGTTGGCGACCGCGTCCTCGGCGGCGTGCCAGTTGCCGCAGGTCAGGAACGCCAGGTTCCGCAGCGCGCCCATCCGGGAAGCCACGAACTCACGGAATTCATCTTGGTGCTCTGGTGTCACCGGGTTGCTCCCTCCGATGGTGACAGGACGTCCGCAGCCCGCCCGAACGCTGCACGCCCCGGCAAGATTTCTCCGCTCAGGCGGCGAGGCGAGAACCTGGGACCGCCAGCGCGGCGAGCGCCGCCGCGGCCATGACTGCCGCCGAGACGACGAAGGCGACTGCGTAGCCGGACTCGGCCGGCACGGACGTGCCGGCTACCAGGGCCGACGTCACGATCGCCGGCCCCGCTTGGGCACCGAGCGCCCCGCCGATCGTGCGCATGATGGTGTTGACGCCGGTGGCCACGCCGGTCTCCTGCGGCTGGACGGCGGAAACGACGAGGTTGACCACCGAGGAGAAGGAGAAGCCGACGCCGACACCGATGATGCCGGCACCGGTCGCGATGGCCCACGCGGAGTCGAGTCCCGCAGCGATCACGACGAAGCCGGCCAGGCTGATCACGCAGGCCGCCACGAGAATGCTCTTGAAGCCGGTACGGGCACCGAGCCGCCCGGCGGCGGGACCGGCGATCAGCATCGTGACGGCCATCGGCAGCAGGAACAGCCCGGATCCGGTCGGCGTGGCACCGAATCCGTAGCCTGCGTCGGCCGGCGTCTGGACGAACTGCGGGACCAGACTGAACGCGCTGTAGAGCCCGGAGCCGATGAGCAGGGCGACGAGGTTCGCGCCCAGCACCGACCGCCGTCCCAGCATCGACAGGTCGATCAGCGGCTCGTCGACGCGTCGCTCGACCACGGCGAACACCGCGAGCGCCACAGCGCCGGACACGACGAGCGCGGCGGTAGCGGTCAGTGTCCACGTCCGGGCCTGGCTGATCGCGAGGAGCACCGCAGCCAGCCCCGCCGTCACCAGGATCGCGCCCAGCCAGTCGATCCGGCCGGGATGTCGGGTCGGGGTCTCGCTGATCGACGCGGCAACGGCGGCGAACGCGATCGTGACCGCGATCAGGCTGATCCAGAAGATCCAGGACCAGCCGAGGTGGTCCAGGATCGGGCCGGCGACGACGAGGCCGATGCCGAAACCGATGCCGAAGGTGGCGCTGATCGTGCCGATGACCACGGGCACCCGGTCGCGGTCGAACATGTCTCGCACCAGGCCGAACGCGAGCGGGAAGCTGGCCGCGCCGAGTCCCTGGACGGCCCGGCCGGCGATCAGCGTGCCCGCGTCGGCGGCGAGGGCCGACACGAGCGTGCCGAGCCCGAGGAGGGCGAGGCTGACCAGCATCAGCCGCTTCCTGCCGAACATGTCGCCGAGCCGTCCGAGCAGGACCGCGCCGACCGACGAGGTCAGCAGGAACGCGCTGAGCACCCAGGACATGGTCGAGGGCGAGGCGCGGAACTCGGTACGCAGTTCCGGTAGCGCGGGAATCACCATTGTCTGCAGGAGCGAGAACGACAGCACCGCGCACAGCAGGGCGGCGAACGCTCCACGCGGCGACCGGAGTCTTTGTCGGGTCACATCAGGAGGGGTCACACCAGTTCCGTTTCGCGTGTTCTGGGCGGAAACTGTCGCCGATGGCCGCCCTGCCTACGCGCGACGCCGGGGTGGGCAGGGCGGCCGTGCGGCGTCAGCCGAGCTTGAGGAGCAGGTCGGAAAGCTCGACGGGCGCGGTGACCATGCAGTCGTGCCCGGTGGCCAGTTCCCACCGCTGGGCGGGGGTGCCGTTGGGCTGGACCGGGGGCACCGGCCGCCGGTGCGGCGGGGCGCCGACGGTGCACTCGATGTGCGTACGCGGGATCCGGTCCGCCGCCGGGTTGTCCAATCGGACCCGCTGCTGGAAGGAGAGGACTGTGGCGTCGGAGAGCAGGGTGCGCAGCCACGCCTTGTCGGCGGGATCGGTCACGCCGAACAGCCCGGTGTCGGGCCGCTCCGGCAGCGGTGGGATGCGCCAGGGGGCGTCGGTCTGGGCGGCCTGGTCGATCAGGAACTGGGTCAGCGGAATGACGTCGACGACGTTCTCGCCGTCGGTGGGGACCATGGCGTCGAGGTAGACCAGCTGCGCGATCCGTTCCGGGACCTCGTTGATCACCGAGGTGACGACCATCCCGGCGTAGCTGTGTCCGACCAGCACCACATCGGTCAGGTCCTCGTCCTTGATCAGCCGTACGACGTCCTCGACGTGGGTGTCGAGACCCGTGGCCGGACTCAGCAGGTGAGCCTTGTCGCCGTAGCCGGTCAGTGACGGAGTGAGGACCCGGTGTCCGGCTTCGGCCAGCAGCGGGACCACCCGCTGCCAGGCTGCACCGCTGTGCCAGGCGCCGTGCACCAGAAGGTAGGTGGACATGCTTCTCCTTCGATGAGCTGACGAGGGTGGCTGGGCCGCTCCGATGGTCAGTATCGGCCAATGGTTGGAACACTACAACGATTGTTTGACCCATACAATCGAGGGCTGGGTATGATGGGTCACATGGCAACGACGACGCGCACCGAGCCACTGGCACAGTTGGGCGTGCTCCTCGCCGGTCGCGGCGCGGTCGCCAGTGCCCGCGTCCGTGACACCCTGGCCGCCCAGGGCCTGACCATGCGGTGTGTCTTCACGCTGACCCACCTGGCCGACGGGCCGGTCAGCCAGCAGGCGCTCGTCGACCTTCTCGGCGTCGACCCGAGCGCGCTCGTCGCGGTGCTGAACGAGTTGGAGAGCCTGGGCATGGCCTCCCGGCAGCGTGACCCGGCGGACCGCCGCCGGCACATCGTCACGATCACGCCACAGGGCACCGCGGCGCTGCGGTCCGTCGACTCGGCGCTGAACAGCGCGGACGACGACCTGTTCGCCGCGCTCTCCCCCGACGAGCGAGATCAGCTCGAGCGGCTGCTGGCCAAGGTCGCCGACGCGGACTCCTGCCGCGACAAGTACTGAACCTCACCTGCGACAAGCTCGGCTCGTCGGCCCTGGGTCGGGCCGACGAGCCGTCTGCTGCCGCTGCCGCTGGTCTACCGGCGCAGCCCGTTCTACGGGCGCCCGGGTGACTGGGTGGTGTCCGATGGTGGCCGGCGCAGCCCGTCCAGGAGGAGGGTGACGACGCCGTCGGCCTCGGCCCGCCAGTCGTCGCGGTCGTGGGCCGCGCCGATGCCGTGCAGGGCCATCATGATGGCGCCGGCGCCCACGTCGTCGCGGATCGCGCCGCTGCGGGCGGCGGCGGCCACCAGGTCGGTGACGGCCTGCTCCAGCGCCCGACTGCCCTCGGCGAGGGTGCCGGACCCGGCACTCGCCGCCGCTCCGGTGGTCATCAGCGTGGCCAGGGTCCGGGCCAGGCCGGCGTGGGCCTGCAGGTAGTCGACCATGCCGCGCAGGAAGGTCGTCAACGCCTCTGCGGCGGGCAGCGTTGCCTGCAGGTCGCGGGCGCGGGCGCACAGCGTGGCGACCTCCTCGCGGTAGACCGCCTCGGCCAGCGCCTCCCGGGTGGGGAAGTGGCGGTACAGCGTGCCGGTGCCCACTCCGGCGAGCCGGGCGAAGTCATCGAAGCGCAGGTCGAAGAAGGCCCCGGTGGCGAAGAGCTCCCGGGCCGTGGCGAGCAGGGCTGCGCGGTTGCGTCGGGCGTCGGCGCGCAGCGGCTTGTCGGTCATGGGCACCTCGTGTCGACCAAAATGGAGATGATCTCCATTTCAGTCTACCGTACGAGGTGCAGGGTGAAGATCCTGATGTTCGGCCACGGTAGGTTGTCCCGGTGACGGGGGTGGCGGCGACGCGGGTGCAGATCTGGACCGACGGCGCGTGCAGCGGCAATCCGGGGCCGGGCGGTTGGGGTGCCCTGCTGCGCTACGGCGAAGCCGAGAAGGAACTGTCCGGCGGTGAGGCCGCCATGACGACGAACAACCGGATGGAACTCACCGCCCCCATCCGGGCGCTGGCCGCGCTGACCCGCCCGTCCACCGTCGACCTCTGGACCGACAGCACGTACGTCCGCAACGGTGTCATGTCGTGGATGGCGAACTGGAAACGCAACGGCTGGCGGACCAAGGCCGGCGAGCCGGTCAAGAACGAGGACCTGTGGCGGGAACTCGACGCGGCCGTCGCCCGCCACCACGAGGTCGTCTGGCACTGGGTCAAGGGCCACGCCGGCCACGTGGAGAACGAACGCGCCGACCGGCTCGCGGCGCGTGGTCAGCGGGACGCGCTGGAGGCCGCCGGCGTCCCGGTGCCGCCGGTGCCGCAGCCGCGCCGCCGTACCCGGCGGTGAACGCCGGGCGCACGCCCGGCGTTCCGTACCACCAGCGACGCGACGCCAACGCGGCCAGCCCGGCGCCGACGGTGTTGAGCAGCACGTCGTCGACCGAGGAGACCCGGTCCAGCCGCAGGACGTACTGCGCGGTCTCGACCAGGACCGAACAGCCGGCCGCGAGGGCCAGGACACGCGGCACCGACGCGAACGCCGCGAACCGCAGCGGGGCGAAGAAACCCAGCGCGGCGAAGACCAGCAGGTTGCCGACGACCTGAACGGTGACCGTCACCGGATCGCTGGCCAGGACCGCGAGCAGATCCCGCAGCGGCACGAGGCTCAGCCGCCCGTCGACGGTGCCGGCCCGGTCGCCCGGCAACATGATCATCCAGACCCAGGGCGCGGTGCCGTACCCGATGCCGACCTCGGCCACCGAGCGCCGCCACGCCCGCGTGGGCGTGGCCCCGGCGACGGTCCGTCGGTACGCCAACGCCCACACCGCCAGGGCGGCCACCGGCAGTACGGCAACCGTGCACAGGACCACACCCGTGATCGTTCCCGGCACGCCGTACCGCCCCTCGGCCCTCGCACTCCCGGTCGCCGGCGGCTACCCGCCCGCCTGCTCCCGCAGAGTGTCCCGCACCTGCATGAGGGCGAAGCCGAGCAGGTTGAGCCCACGCCACCGGGTGGGATCGGCGGCGGCCGGGTCGTCGCGGGTCAGCCCGATGCCCCAGATCCGGTCCATCGGGCTGGCCTCGACCAGGACCCGCTCCCCGGTGCCGAGCAGGTACGCGCCCAGGTCGGGGTGCTGGCTGAACTTGGCCAGGTTGCCGGCGACCACGATCGGTACCCGGTGGGCGTTCCAGGTGCGCTGGTCGAAGCCGGCGACCCGGCCGCCGAGCACCTTCGCGGCGCGCGGGTGGGGTGCGGCGAGAATCCGCTGCGCCATGGCCCGGTCGTCGAACAGAATCGCCTTACGCCACATCATGTAGTGCTCGGCGGTGGCGAACCCGACCCCGTCGACGGTGAACCCGATCGGCGACCACTGGCTGAGGCAGCCCGCGCCGACGCTGCCGTCGGCCTCCGGCTGATGACCCCAGAAGAACAGGAACCTGACCCGGTGACCGGCGGCCATCCGGTCGGCGACGTCCCGCACCTGTGCCAACATGGCCGCCAGTCTGCTGCCGAAGGTCGCGACAGCGCCAGCCGCACCCGGCGGTGACCGCCCGCAGCCGCGGTCAGTTCGGCCGGCTCGCCAGCTTCGTCTTCTATCGGGCCGGCAGCCCTGCGCAGCGTTGCGACTGACCACCGTCGCGGCTCGACACCGGGGGAGCCGCGACCTTGACTTCACGTCGACTTGACATTCGAGACTGTCTCCAGTGACCACGGATCATCGGAGGTGGACAGGATGTGGGCTGCGGTTTTCCGTCGGTACGGCGGGCCGGAGGTGCTGGAATGGGGGCAGGTCGACACCCCGGACGCGGGGCCCGGCGAGGTCCGGGTCCGCGTACGGGCGGCCGGCGTGCAACCCATCGACTGCGCGGTACGGGCCGGGTTCACCCCCGTCTGGCTGAAGTCGAGACTGCCCGCCGTGCCGGGCAACGAGTTCGCCGGAGTGGTCGACCAGGTCGGCGCCGACGTCACCGGGATCGCCGTCGGCGACGAGGTGCTCGGCTTCGGCTTCATGAACGCGGCGGCGGAGTTCGTCGTCGTACCCGCCGACCAGGTGACCGCCAAACCGGCCGGGATGACGTGGGAGGTCGCCGGTGGCTTCAGCGGCGCAGCCCAGACCGCGCACATCGCCCTCGAGATCATCCGCCCCGTGGCCGGTGAGACCCTGCTGGTGCACGGCGCGGCCGGTGCCGTCGGCGCGGTCGCGGTGCAGCTCGCCGTCGACGCGGAAGCCCGCGTCGTGGGCACGGCCAGTGCCGCCAACCGGGACTACCTGCGGTCCCTCGGCGCGGTGCCGGTCGACTACCGGCTAGGGCTGACCGAACAGCTCCGTACGCTGCTGCCCGACGGTGCCGACGCGGTGCTCGACGGTGCCGGCGGCGCGGCCCTGGACCTGTCGCTCGACCTGTGCGCCGACCGGTCCCGGATCCTCACCCTGGTCGACCACGACCGCGCCGCCGAACTCGGCATCCGGACCACCGAGAACCTGAGATCGGCCGACCGCCTGGCCGCGCTGGCCGCCCGCTACGCCACCGGTGATCTGCGTTTCCTGATCCGCCGTGCCTATCCGATGGCGCAGGCCGCCGACGCCCACCGCGAGGTGGAAAGGCGTCACGGCCGTGGCAAGGTGGTGCTGGTCGCGTGAAGATCGGCGTGATCCTGCCCTCCCTGCCGGTGCTGCGCCCAAGAGTGCCGCAACTGGTCACTGTCGACCGACGAGGATGCAGAACGGGTGCCCGGCGGGGTCGGCGAGTACGTGGAGCGGTCCTCGGCGTCGTCCGTGCGGTCGTAGAGCAGGCTGGCCCCGAACTGCTCCGCTCGTCGGCGGTGCCGCTCCAACGCGTCAACGGTCGTTACCCGCAGGTCCAGGTGCATCTGCTTGGGGACCTTGAGACATCGGCTGGGCCCGCACGTCCTCAGGGTTACGGTGCAATCGTGTAGCACCTTGTAGCACTCGTGATTATGCTGTCCCTATGGCCGAACCGCTGCCGAGAGAGATCACCCAGCGCGAGCTGCGCAACGAGTCCGGTGCGATCATGCGTGGTGTCGAGCGCGGCGAGTCGTACGTCATCACCCGCAACGGCACCCCGATCGCCCGGCTCATCCCACTCCGGCGACGGACGTTCGTCCCACGGGCTGAGGCGATCGCGGCGTTCGCTACCGCCCCGGTGCTCGACGTCGAGCGGCTCCGAGCCGACCTCGACGACGCGGTCGATCAGGATCCGTTCGATCGTGACTGGTGAACCGGCCGGTCGTGGCCTGATCGACACCAACATCGTCGTGCACCTGGCAGTGCTCGACCCCGACTGCCTGCCGGCCGAACTCGTCATCAGCGCGGTCACCCTTGCGGAGTTGTCAGCTGGCCCGCACCACACCGACGACCCCAATGAACGTGCTCGACGGCTCAACGTTCTGCAACACGTCGAGGCCGCCTTCGACCCGTTGCCGTTCGACGCGGAGGCTGCCCGAGCGTACGGGATGATCCGTGCGGCCGTGCTCGGTGCCGGCCGTAAGCCACGGCGCCGGCTCACCGACCTGATGATCGCCTCGGTGGCGGTAGTCAACAGGCTGCCGCTGTACACCACGAACCCGGACGACTTCATCGGTCTGACCAACCTGGTCGACGTGCGGTCGGTCCCGCGTCCCTGACAATCCCTACACGCCCATGGGGTGTCGCCGGATCGGCACCTGGCCGGTCCCCGCAGTCCTGGATACGCCACGGGTGAGCCGCCCGGTGTTCGACCTCCGGCCAGCTCAACGCAGCGCGTTGGAAAGATTTGTGCCGATCTAATGATTGGCATGAGTGGATCGCACCCCCACCACTGCCATCACCCGATCGACGACTACCAGCCCGACCAGGTCCCGTACGGCCAGATCGACCCCGCCGGGCACGCGGCCGGCGGCCTCGGGCGTCGGTCCATGCTGGCCGCCGCCGGCGGCATGCTGATGCTCGCCGCCGTCCCCGGCACCGCGCGGGCCGCCACCGCCATGACCGCCGTCACACCGGCCGTGACCGCACCCGGCGCGTCCCGCGCGTCCCGGATCAGCCAGGGCACCACTCTGGTCCACGCCGACCTGCACAACCACACCGTCATGTCCGACGGGGACGGCAGCGCCGACCAGGCGTTCGCCTCGATGCGCGAAGCCGGACTCGACGTCGCCGCGCTCACCGACCACGCCACGATGTTCGCCATCAGCGGGCTCAGCCAGTCGGAGTGGAACACCACCGGCAACCTCGCCAACGCCGCCGACGACCCCGGTCAGTTCACCGCGATCCGTGGCTTCGAGTGGTCGCACCCGCTGCAGGGCCACATCAACGTGTGGAACACCTCGGACTTCGCCGACCTGCTGCGGGCCGGCAGCCCCGGCAGCCTCTACCGGTGGCTGACCGGCCGGCCCGGTGGCCTGGCCAGCTTCAACCACCCAGGGCGGGAGATCGGCCGGTTCGACAACTTCTCGTACGAGGCGGCGGCCCGCCCGCAACTCGTCGGCCTGGAAATGTTCAACCGGACCGACGACTACCTGTTCGAAGGCTGGTCGTCCCGGACGACCTCACCGCTGGTGGCCTGCCTCAACGCCGGCTGGCGACCCGGTCTGACCGGGGTCACCGACGAGCACGGCACCACCTGGGGGTTCCACGAAGGCAAGGGTCGCAGCGGACTCTGGGTCACCGAGAACACCCGCGCGGCGGTGTTCGAGGCGATGGCGGCCCGCCGCTGCTTCGCCACCCGGGTCTCCGGCCTGCGCCTGGACGCGACCGCGAACGGCGTACGGATGGGCGGAGTCATCGGGCTGACCGCCGGTGACGTCCGGTTCCGGGTTGACCTGGACCGAGGTGCGGTCTGGGACGGCAAGCCGCTGCGGATCCAGGTCCTGCGCCCCGGTACGTCGGCCCCCACCGTCGTCGACGTCGTCGACACCGTCTCCGGGTCGGTCGCCGACTTCACCGTGCCGCTCGACGCCGCCGACGGCGACTGGATCGTGCTGCGGGTCTCCGACCCGGAGCTGGCCAACCCGACGCCCGGCCCGGCCGGGCACCCGTGCAACGACTTCGGGGTGGCGTACAGCAGTCCA
Organism: Solwaraspora sp. WMMA2056; assembly: GCF_030345095.1. NCBI lineage: Bacteria > Bacillati > Actinomycetota > Actinomycetes > Micromonosporales > Micromonosporaceae > Solwaraspora > Solwaraspora sp. WMMA2056. Next base: position 6,783,499 of record NZ_CP128360.1, on the reverse strand, counting down.
TGGTGGCTGCAACCCTGACTTCGTCCGCCGCCGCCGAGCGACGAGGTGTCCTGGCTGGACCGGTTGCCCGAACTCCGGCCGGAGTCTCTCGCGAGGTCCCTCAGACAAACTCACGAACAATTTCCTCAGATCTTCCTCAAGTCTCTCCGTGCACGGTCCTGCACGATGTATCGCGATTCCGATTGACGGATCGCAATGCCAAGGGGAAGGTCGCCGCCGATGGGCACGGGCCGGAGTACTCAGCAGCGGACTCGAGCAGAGCAGGCGTGGCTGCGTGCCGTTTGGCGGCGATGCACGGCCGGGGTGGCGACCGCCCTGGTCGTGCTGGTCGGGCTGACCGCGTCGGCGCCGCCCGGCGCGGTGCAGCCGGGTGGCGAGTTCCCGATCGGCTGGTTGACCTCCTGGCTCACCGATCGGCCGTCGTGGCTGCTGGGGTTGAGCGGGTCGCCGGTGGAGCTGCCGACGGCGCGGGTCGGTGACGGTGCAGGCCCGGGTGGCTACGTGTCGTCGGCGGCGACCCGGGCGTCCGGTGGCGCGGGCTCGGCGCAGGAGCTGGTCGACGGTCTCCCCGGGTGGGCGACGCAGCCGGCGGTGGACCGGACGGTGACATCGGACACCGGGAGTCAGCTCGAGCCCGAGACGAGCCGGCGGGACGCGCGGGCGTCGCGGTCGAACATGGACGTGTACGTCAACGCAGACGGTTCGAAGACCGTGGAAATTTCCACGGGCCGGGTCAACTACCAGGCGGCGGACGGGTCGTGGCGGCCGGTCGACTCGACGTTGACGCGGCGCGGCGACCGGTGGACGGTGACGGACAACTCGCTGGGGATCTCGCTGGCCGACACGGCCGAGGCCTCGCCTGAGCCGCTGGTGGAGCTGACCCTGCCGGCGGGCGGGTCACTGGGGTGGAGTCTGGCCGGTGCGGCGGCGGTGACGCCGACCGTGACCGGTGCGACCGCGATCTATCCGAAGGTGCTGCCGGGCACCGATCTGGAGCTGGTGGCACGGCCGGACGGGGTGAAGGAGACGCTGATCCTGGCGTCACCGCGCGCGGCGTCGGAATGGGTGTTCCCGCTCGTCCTTGCCGGGTTGACGGTCCGGGCCGGCGACGGCGGATCGATCGAGCTGGTCGACGACGCGGGCGAGGTGGCCGGGTCGATTCCGGCGCCGTTCATGCTGGACTCGTCGGTCGACGCGAAAACAGGCCTGCCGGCCCAGTCGCCGGCGGTGTCGATGCAGCTGGTGGAGGTTGACGGCGGGCCGGCGATCAGGCTGGTCGCGGACCGGGCCTGGCTGACCGACCCGGCCCGGGTGTTCCCGGTGCGGGTCGACCCGACCGTGCTGGCCGACCCCGAGGTCGACACCGACGGCGACGTGTTCGTCGACAGCGACCCGGACACCGACGAGACCGTGCAGGACGGCAACTACCTGGCGATCGGGGTGGACGAGGACGGAGTCAAGGCCCGCACCTTCCTCGAATTCGACATCTCGTCGGAGTTGATCAACACGACGCCGACGATCCGTAACGCACAGCTCGAGCTGTACCTGACCTACCGGCCGGTCTGTGAACAGCTGCCGGTGGGCAGCCACCTGGTCGAGAAGGAGTGGACGGTCGACGAGTTGGCGACCGCCTCCTATCCCGGGCCGGGCGTCGACACGAGGTACGCGCCCAGCCTGGTCGCGGCGGCCTCGGCGCAGGCAGTGTGCACCAACTCGTCGGTGAATCCGTCCGTCGGCCGGTGGGGGACGTACGGGCTGGGAAGGTCGCTGATCGGCGGGTGGGCGCTCGGTGCCCCGAACTTCGGGCTCGCGCTGGACGCCGTGGCGGCGACGAGTCCGGTCACCTGGGCGCTGTTCACCTCGTCCGACTACGGCTCCGGACAGTACGCGCCCAAGCTGGTGCTGGAGCTGAGCGGCAACCTGGCACCGCTGGTCGAGGCACGCTCCCCGGGACCCGGGACGGTGATCTCGACGCTGACGCCGGAGCTGCTGATGTCGGGTCGCGACCTGGACGGCGTTCTCGGCATGGTCTACCACATCTACGTTCATGACAGTGACGGTGACGTCATCTTCTCCGGGACCGCATCGCAACCACCGGGGATGAAATCTGCCTCGCTCACCATTCCGCCCGGCGTGTTGAAATGGAACCAGACGTATTCGTGGTCGGTGCAGCCCGAGGACATTATTGGGGCAATTGTCAACGGTGTCCTCGGCGCGCGGTACCCGAAGTACGCGTTCTACACGCGGGCGCCGCAGCCGGCGTTGGGGTCGCGGTTGGTGCAGAACCCGGGGGTGGGCTACCACCCGGAGATCGGCAACTACACCACGTCGGCGACGGACGCGCAGGTCGCCGGGCTGGGGCCGGCATTGGAGATCACCCGGTCGTACAACAGCCTGGACACCCGGCGGTCGGGGGCGTTCGGGCAGGGCTGGTCGAGCCTGCTCGACACCCAGGTGGTGGAACGCCGGAACTGGACCGGCCTGTTGCGCACCGCGACGGTCACCTATCCGGACGGGTCGGCAGCAGGATTCGGGCCGAACACGGACGGGTCGTTCGCGCCACCGTCGGGGCGGCATGAGGTGTTGACCGCGGTGAGGTCCGGGACCACGGTGACCGGGTACCGGTTGACCGTCAAACACGGGACGACGTACGTGTTCGGCCGGGCCGCCGGTGGCGGGGTCTTCAAGCTCACCTCGGTGATCGACGCGAACGGGAACACCCTGACGTTGACCTACAACGGCAGCGGGCTGGTGTCGAAGCTGACCAGCGCGTCGGGGCGGTCGTTGACGTTGACCTGGGGGGCGACGGCGAGTCCGTCGGTCGGGTCGCATGTGACGAAGGTGACGACGGACCCGCCGACCGCCGGTGGCAGTGGGTACGTGTGGCAGTACACGTACGGCAGCTATGACCGCCTGACGAAGGTGTGTCCGCCGACGGACTCGTGCACCACGTACTCCTGGGGTAACAGCGCCAACCAGGGGGCGAACGCGGTGCTGAATCATGCGCCGTCGTCGTTCTGGCGGTTGAACGAACCCGCCGGCGAGAGGTGGGCGACCAGCAGCGTGCTGGACAACGGCGGCACCGACCTGGGGTTCCACCAGAACACGTCAGCGGGCGTGGTGCCGGGGGTGTGGCCGGGATCGACCTCCGCGTCGACCGACTTCAACGGCTCGTCGTCGTGGGTGCGGTTGCCCCGTCGGCTGGTGACCGACGGGGCCTACCAGTCGATCAGTCTGTGGTTCCGGACGACCGACACCGATCAGGTGCTCTACTCGTACCAGAAGGATCCGATCACAGCGGGAAGTACGGAGGACGGCTTCACACCGGTGATGTACGTCGGCGCGAGCGGCAAGCTGCGGGCGAAGTTCTGGGACGGCGAGTTCGACACGATGGTGACCGCCCAGCGGGTCGACGACGGGCAGTGGCATCACGCGGTGCTGGCCGGAGCGGGTGACAGCCAGGCGCTCTACCTCGACGGAGCGCGCCAGGACACCGCCGACGGCATCATCGACATGTTCCAGTACGGCGGGGCAGCCAACGAGTACGTCGGCGCCGGGTTCCTGGGTGGAAAATGGCCGGACCAGAGCCTTCACAACCCCGTTGTCCACCTCGGATTCGCGAACTTCTTCGACGGGCAGGTCGCGGACGTCGCGTACTTCGACCACTCGCTGACCGGAGCGGACGTCACCGAGCTGTACACGGCGGCGACGAGCCAGAGCTGGCAGCTGTCGAAGGTGACCAGCGCCGAAGGGCGGACGCTGGCGTCGCTGTCGATGGATTCGGTGACCGGGAAGCTGGCGTCGGTGACCGACAGCAACGGTGGGACCTGGGGGTTGGGGACGCCGCGGGTGGCGGGGACGAGCGCTGTGTACGCCGCGGCGGTGCTGTCCTCCGAGCCGACGGACTACTGGCGGTTGCGGGATGCGGCCGGTGCGCAACCTGTCAACGAGACGCGACAGCCGAGTGATTCGTTCGAGTCGGTGAGGTTGGGGGCGGCGGGTCCGTTCGCGGACGGAACGGCGGCGGAGTTCGACGGGGAATCGTCGTCGGTGTACGTGCCAGGGGGGCGGGTGATGCCGGCGGGGCCGCGGTCCCAGGAGCTGTGGTTCAGGACCACGGCGACCAGCGGGGTACTGGTGGGCGCGCCGCTGCCCACGCTCGGTGGCATCCCTTCGCCGGCGCTGTGGATCGACGCCGACGGCCGGTTGCGGGGGCTGACGCCGTCGGAAGATCCGAACGGGCCGTTGACGGGGATCGCCGGCAAGTGCGCGGAGTGGGACAAGGCCGACAACAGCGTGCGGCTGCGCACCTGCAACGGTGAGTGGGAGCAGAGCTGGCTCTTCGACCGCGAAAGCCAGCAGCTGCGCCAAGGCACCAAATGTCTGGGTCTGACCGGTCAGGCGACCGGCAACGGCACCCTGGTCCAGGTGCAGGACTGTTCGAGCAGCTCGAGGCAGCAGTGGGCGCCGGACCGGGACGCATGGCGCAATGTGGGTGCCGGCCGTTGCCTGGAGGTGCCCGGCTCGTCGACTACGGACGGCACCCAGCTGGCGATCCGCAACTGCAACGACCAGGCCAATCAGTCGTGGGCGTTCGCGTTGGTGTCGGCGGTGCCGGTCAACGACGGCAAGTGGCACCACGCGGTGCTGACCGCGAGCAAGGAATCCACCGGCACGGCCCAGTCGCTGTACCTGGACGGCGTGCACGTGCAGACCACCACGAGTGCCGAGCCGTTCGACGGGGCACCTCCGCTCAGCCGCGCGAGCCTGGGCGCGGGGTACGTGGACAACGGTTGGTCGGGGTTCCCGGAGGAAATATGGGTCGCGCTCTACGCGGGTTCGTTGGCGGAGGTCGCGCTCTACGACCGGGCGTTGAGCGCGGACGAGGTGGCGTTGCACTACGAGTCGGTGGGTCGGACGGTGCCGTTGGTAGTGACTGCGGCGGGCGATGAGGTTGCCGAGTCGTCGTTGTCGGAGACGGCGGCGGGTGGGTTGCCGGTCGAGGTGTTGCCGCCGGGTGCGGTGCGGGTCGACGAGGCGGCGGAGCACGTGCAGACGACGACGGTGTCGAATCCGGTGAAGATCGTGTCGGTGACCGGTCCGGGTGGCAACGAGGTGTCGTACTCGTACGACCTGGTGTCGGGGCGGAGGGTGTCGCAGACCGACGCGTTGGGTCAGACGACGTTGTACGGCTATGACACGGGTGGGTTCACGAGTCTGGTGTACGACCCGAACGGGCACGTGACCCGGTCGGTGCAGGACGAGCGGGGCAACACCATCCAGGAGGTGACCTGCCAGGATCAGGCCGCGGACAAGTGTTCCAGCAGCTACTACCGCTACTTCTGGAACAGCGACAACGTGGCGGATCCGCGGAACGACCGGCTGACTGAGCTGCGCGGCCCGGGCTCGGATAGCGCGCAGGACAACGAATACCTCAGCCGCTACTCATACGACCACAAGGGCAACCTGACCGAGTTGCGGGACCCGGTCGGCCGGCAGATGAGAATCACCTATGGCGTGTCTGGCAGGTCGGCAGGTATGCCTTTGCGGGTGCTGGACTTCTCCGCCGGATCCCAGGAGATCACGTACACCACGGCGGGTGACGTGGCCGGGGTGTTGGACGCGGCGAATGCGGAGACGACGTTCACGTACGACGGGTTGGGTCGGACGTTGACGGAGACGGTGGTGACGTCGTCGTTTCCGCAGGGGCGGACGACGTCGTTCACGTACGACTCGGTGGGTCGGGTGGTGACGCGGACGGGTCCGTTGGTGACGGACCGGGTGTCGGGTGCGGTGCATCGGGCGGTGACGCGTTTTTCGTACAGCGTGGACGGGTTCCTGGTGGAGGAGCGGGTGAGTGACGCGTCGGGTGGGGATGTGGCCCGGGTCAGTACCTGGTCGTACGACTGGCTCGGTCGTCGGTCGGCGTCGGTGGACGCTGAGGGGGCGGTGACCGGTTACGGCTATGACGTGTACGGGCACCTGGTGGAGCAGGTTGATCCGGACGGGGTGGTGAACGCCTACGAGGTGGATGTCAACGGGAATGTGTTGTCGCGGACGGTGAAGGGGTTCACCGGGGATCCGAATGATCCGACGGATCCGGTGGATCTGGTGGTGGAGTCGAACGTGTACGACCCGGCGGGTCGGTTGGCGTCGAGCACCGACGCGATGGGCTACGTCACGAGTTACACGTATACCGATGATGGGCGGACGGCGTCGGTGACCCGCTCCGACGGTGACAGTTCGTTCCTGCTGGAGGGCAACGGTTACGACGCGGCGGGGAATCTGGTCGAGCAGGTGACCGGCAACGGTGCGACGGTGACGGCGTTCGAGTACGACGCTGCGGGTCGGCAGGTGCGGAGTGTGCTGGATCCGGGCGGCCTGGATCGGGTGTCCGAGGTGACGTTGTCGCCGGCTGACCGGGTGTTGTCGCGGGTGGATCGGGACGCTGCGGGGGAGGCGTTGTCGGTCGTCGACTACGCCTACGACGTGTTGGGTCGGCCGGTGTCGCAGACCCGGTATCTGTCGGCGGACCGGTCGGTGACGCCGGTGGCGCGGTGGCGGTTGGACGAGGCGGGTGGGACGACGGCGGTCGACTCGGCGGGGAACAGTCCGGGTACGGCCACGGACGTGGTCTGGGCGTCGGATGCCGAGCGGGGTCGGGTCGCGTCGTTCAATGGTTCGTCGTCGCGGATCGTCACCGATGCGCCGGTGGTGGACACCACCCGGCCGTACACGGTCGCCGCCTGGGTGAAGGTGGACGACGTCGCGGCTGACGCTCTGGTACTGGAGATACCCGGCTCCGCCCGCCTGGGTCGGACCGCGTTCCTTGCCGCCTTGCAACTGAGCTTCGACTCCGCCACCGATGGATGGCGGATGACCATGACCGAGCAGGTGGGCCCGGGCGCCTACGTGACCCGCGATCAGACCTTCGGCCAGGGCACGGTGCAGGCGGGCGAGTGGCAGCACGTGGCCATCGGGCTGAACCCGCTCTCCGGATCGACCACGGTGTACCTCGACGGCGTCTACATCGGTCACTTTTTGGCGCTGAGCAACCAGGCGCGGGGCGGTCTGCGGATCGGTGGCGGGCTCAAGGGGGCCGTCTCCGATCTGCAGATCTATCAGGGGGTGCCGGGCGACGACGGCTGGGCCGCTGGGGTGATGGCGGGTGCGGTGCCGGTGGCGGATGCGGGGGTGTCGCGGACGAGTTATGTGGTCGACAACGCTGGTCTGGCGACGTCGGTGGTGGATCCGTTGGGTCAGGCGACGTTTGTGGAGTATGACGAGGCGGATCGTCCGGTGGTGACGACGGGTCCGGCGGTGCAGGTGGAGTCGGGTGAGTTGGATGGTCCGGTGGTGTCGGCCCGGCCGGTGGAGCGGGTTGGTTACAACACGTTCGGTGAGGTGGTTGCGGAGTCGGATCCGAACGGGGCGGTGACGACGTTCGGGGTGGATCGGGTGGGTCGGCCGGTGGAGGTGCGGTTGCCGAGCTACACGCCGCCGGGGAGTTTGACCCCGGTCACTCCGGTCAGGACGGCGAGTTACGACAGTCTGGGGCAGGTGGTGTCGCAGACGGATCCGCTTGGCCGGGTCACGGAGTTCGACTATGACCAGTTGGGTCGGGTGGTGACGCGGGTGGCGCCGGACGGTGGCACCACGACGGCGCGCTACGACCTGATGGGCAATGTGTTGGCGGTCACGGATCCGACGGGTGCGGTGGCCGGTAGTGGTTACGACTTCCTGGGTCGGGTCACGAGTGTGAGTGAGGCGGTGCGGCAGACCGGTCAGGTGCACACGACGACGGTGGGTTATGACGCCGCCGGTCGGTTGTCGTCGGTGCGGTCGCCGGCGGGGGTGACGGTCGGGTACGGCTACAACGCTGCTGGTGAGGTGACGGGTGTGGTCGACGGTGCGGGGCAGACCCGGGTTGTCGTCCACGACGGGTTGGGTCGTGCGGTGAAGGAGGTCAATCCGGACGGTACGTACACCACCACGGGTTACGACATGTTGTCCCGGCCGGTGTCGGCGGCGGCGTTCCGGGCGTCCGGTGGGGCCGCGTTGGCCACGTCGAGTTGGACCTACGACGCCGCCGGCAACACCGTGTCGGCGACGGACGCGCGGGGCACGGTGACGCGGTTCGGTTATGACGCGGCGGGTCTGTTGCGGACGCAGTCCGAGCCGGTGGATGCGGCGACGACGATCGAGTCGTCGTTCGGGTATGACCTGGCGGGGAATCCGACGCGGTTCACTGACGGTCGTGGTCAGGCGTTCCGGTCGACGTACAACGTGTGGGGGTTGCCGCAGTCGCGGATCGAGCCGGTGACGGCGGCGTATCCGGATGCTGCGGACCGGACGTTCACGACGGTGTACGACGTGGCCGGGCAGCCGGTGTCGCAGCGTGCCCCGGGTGGGGTGGCGCGGACCCTGGTCTACGACGACGCGGGCCGGTTGGTGCGTCAGTCCGGGTCGGGCGCGGAGGCGGCCACCACGGATCGGACGTACGGCTACGACGCGGCGGGTCGGTTGGTGGAGTTCTCCGCGCCGGGGGGCAGCAATCAGGTCGTGTACGACGATCGGGGCCTGCCGTTGTCGGTGACCGGTCCGTCGGGGGACGCGGCGTTCACGTACACGGCGGACGGGTTGATGGCGTCGCGGGATGACGCGGCGGGGTTGACCGAGTACGGGTATGACGGTGCGGGCCGGTTGGCGTCGGTGGACAACGCGGACATGGGCACGGCGATCGGCTACACGTATGACGTGATGTCGGCGGTGTCGTCGATGACGTTCGGGACGTCGGGGAACCGGCGGGTGTTCGCCTACGACGATCTGCACCGGTTGACCAGTGACCGGTTGGTGTCGTCGGGTGGGTCGACGATCGCGTCGATCAGCTACGGCTGGGACGTCAATGGTAACGAGACCAGTAGGACGGTCACCCGTGGCTCGTCGACGACGGTCAACACGTACAGCTACGATCTGGCGGACCGGTTGACGTCGTGGGACGACGGGAACACGACGGTCGGTTACCGCTACGACAGGGCGGGGAACCGGACCGGGGTCGGTGACGTCGACTACGTGTACGACGCCCGTAACCGCCTTGTGTCGGACAGTACCGGTGTCGGTTACCAGTACACGGCGCGGGGCACCCGCAGCGCGGCTGGTGGTGCGGCGACGGTGTCGGACGCGTTCGACCAGGTGGTTGAGCACGTTCCGGCGGGTGGTAACGCGCGGGTGTTCGACTACGACGGGTTGGGTCGGGCGTTTCGGGGCGGGTGGGAGTACACCGGTCTGGGTAACCATCTCGCGCGGGACAGTTCCAACGCGTTGTTCACCCGGGATCCGGGTGGTGGTGTGGTCGGGGCGCGGCACAACAACACCCGCCGGTTGGTGTGGACGGATCTGCACGGTGACGTGGTCGCCCAGCTGAACCCGGCCGGGGCGTCGGTGACCGGCAGCCGCACCTATTCGCCGTTGGGTGAGGTGACCGCGGACAGCGGCATGCTCGGTGACCTCGGCTACCAGTCGGAGTGGACCGACATCCGCAGCGGGCAGGTCAACATGCATGCCCGCTGGTACGACCCGGTGACGGCGCAGTTCGGTGCCCGCGACAATCTGACCGTCAGCCCGGTGCCGGACTCGATCCGGGCCAACCGCTACCAGTACGGCGACGGCAGCCCGTTGACGGTGGTCGACCCCACCGGCCACGTCGGAGAGCGGTTGACGAAGGGCTGGGACGACTTCACCGACTGGGCCGGCGACAGATGGGAAGACGTCACCGACTGGGTCGGCGACCGGTACAAAGACGCGACGAAGCTTGTCAACGACATCAAACAGAACGTGCAGCAGACGTACCAGGACGCCGCCCGGGCATTCGAAGCCGGTCTCGACCAGATCGGACAGTGGGCCCGTACGGCCCGTGACTGGATCGTCGAGCACAAGGCCGCGATCGTCGGCGCGATCGTCGGCATGGTCGTCGAGGCCGGCTGCCTGGTCGCGATCGGTTGGACCGGTGTCGGGGCGGTCGCCTGCGGCATGGTCGGCGGCATGACCGATGCCCTGGTCGCCGGCCTCATCGACGGCAAGAGAGGCTTGGAGCTGCTGCAGGACGTCGCGATCGGCGGCCTGGCCGGTGGCCTCGGCGGCGCCCTGCCGATGATGGGCCCCGCTGCCGGTAAAGCCCTCGGCAAGCTCGGCTCCACCGGGGCGAAGAAGGTCGCCGGTACGAGCCTCGGCAAGGCCGGCGCACGGGTCGGCGCGAAGGCCGTCGCCGGGGCCCGGTCGTTCAGCCGGGCGGTCACCCGCAAAGCCGACGACGCGTCCCGGGCGGTGTCCCGCGGCTCCAGCCGGTCCACCCGGGAAGCCGCCGAACACACCGACGACGCCGCCCGCGCCGGCGGGAGCCGGGTCGACGACGCCGCCCGGACTGGTGGCAGCCGGGCCGACGACGCCGCCGACGGGACGGCGGACGGTGCCGCCGGCTGCATGCTGCACAGTTTCGCCCCGGACACCCGGGTGCGGATGGCCGACGGCAGCACCAAGCCGATCGGCGAGGTGGAGCTCGGTGACGAGGTGCTGGCCACCGACCCGGCCACGGGGCGGAGCGCCGCCCGGCCGGTGCGGGTGCTGCACGGTCACGCCGACCGGGAGTTGACCGACGTCACGGTCACCGACACGGACACCGGTGAGAGCGCGGTGGTCGAGACGACCGCCCGGCACCCGTTCTGGAATGTCGACACCAACAGGTGGACCGACGCCGCGGACCTGCGGCCCGGTGACCGGTTGCGCAGTCCGGACGGCGAGACCAGCCAGCGGGTCGCGGCGGTCCGGGTGTGGACCGGCCTGAAGTGGATGCGCGACCTCACCGTCGGCGGCGTCCACACCTACTACGTCCTTGCTGGTGAGGCGCCGGTCCTGGTGCACAACTGCAGCCGGAAGACCACGTTGCTCGGCCGGTTCGCGGACATCAAGCGGTACATGCTCGATCGGCCCAGTGGAGCCTTCGACGCGGACTTCCTGAACATCAGGGGGACGTTGAACAACGGTAAGGGCGGCGTGGGTGGCTGGAACTGGACGCGGAACAAGCGGTTCATCAACGACGCTTTCGCCAACGGCAACGAGGTGCGGATCGTGACCAACCCCAACGTTCCGAACTATGCGGGTGGGAACGTGTTCCAGCGGGAGTTGAAGTACCTTCGGGACAAGGGCTACGGGTGGGCGCCCGTGGGTGACCACTGGTTGGTCACCAAGGTCCGACCGTAGGAGACAGTCCGACCCTAGGAGACGGTCCCGGTCGGGGTGACCGGGGTGGAAGGTGGACGTGCGGTGGCCGGTAAGGGGTTCGTCACCGTCCAGAAGGCGTTCGCCGAGGAAGCGGGAACCGCGTTCAGCTTCCTCGGCGACGAGTTCGGGCTGGTCGGACCGGTGTACGACGATGTCGTCCCGCAGACTGTCACGTTCACCTCGCCGGTGGCCAGGTACGCCGTCATGCTCGACCCGGCCGACAAGCTCGTGCTGACCCAGGTCGCGATGGACGTCGGCGCCAAGACCCTGGTCGCCGACCTGCCGGATCTCGTCGCGGCCGCGGAACTCGGCCCACGTAACCAGGTCCCGCAGTCCGCGCACACGCTGACCAGCCTCCGGAAGGCCCTGACCGGGCAGGCCGGCTACCTCAGGGCGATCCACCCGCGGATCGGAGCCGACTCGGCACCGACCCTGCTACGCGCGGCAAATGCCCGGGAATGGGCGGGCAGGTAGGCCGCGCCGGTGCTCGATGGTCCTGATGCGGTGGCGTGGGACGAGCTGTCGCAGGAAACGCTTCTCGACGAGCTGCTTCAAGCGGAGATTAGCGTGATCGCCTGTCTCCGCAACTAGGTAGCCGGGGCATCGCTGTCCGCGACGGTGATCACGACGTTGCCGACCTTGTGCCCGCTGTCGACGTACCGGTGGGCCTCGACGATCTCGGCCAACGGGTAGCTGCGGTCGATGACGACCCGGAGCCGGCCGTCGCCGAGCAGGTCCCGCAGCGCGGCCAGGGCGGCGTGCTTGCGTACCGACATCCCGGTCCGGACCCGCCGGCCGCCGGTGACGGCCGTGCCGGCAGCCAGCAGGCTGTTCGTCATCAGCCCGGTCGTCGGCAGGTAGCGGCCGCGCCGGTTCAGCACCGGCCGGCACCGGGCGAATGAGCTGCGACCTACGGTGTCGAAGACCACGTCGTAGCGTTCGCCGCTGGCGGTGAAGTCCTCGGCGGTGTAGTCGAACACCCGGTGTGCGCCGAGCGAGCGGACCAGTTCGGCGTTGCGGCCGCTGCACACGCCGTGCACCTCGGCGCCGAGGTGCTTCGCGAGCTGGACGGCGTACGTGCCGATGCTGCCGGAGGCACCGACGACCAGCACCTTCTGACCGGGACGCAGGTCGGCCAGGTCGTGCAGGAAGTGCCAGGCGGTGGTGAAGCCGTCGACGGTCGCAGCCGCCTGCGGGTACGTCACGTTCGCCGGCATCGTCGTCATCGACGCCCGCTCCGGCAGGCACTTGTACTCGGCGTTCGCCCCGACACCGAAGCCGGTGAAGCCGAAGACCCGGTCGCCGACCCGGAACCGGCTGGTCGCCGGCCCGGTCGCGGTGACCTCGCCGGCGAACTCCAGCCCGAGCACCCGGATCCCCTTGCGTGGACGCCGTACGCCGATGATTGCCCGGCCCCAGCGGGGTTTGCCCCTGCGCATCCCGCACTCGGCGGACGTCACCGTGGTGGCGTGCACCCGGACCAGCACCTGGTCGCCACGGGGCACGGGGGTCGGCAGGTCGACCTGGGTGAGTACGTCGGGCGGGCCGTACGCGTCGAACATCACCGCTCGCATGTGGCGATGATGGTGCAGGCACGCTGTGAGCGTGCTGAGAGGGAGCGGGACCACCTCCGGTCACCAGGACAGCAGCGGTACCTGGCTGTCCGTACCGAGGTGTTCAGACGTTCGGCCAATCCCATGATCCGCCGGTGTCCGACCGCCGTACCCCGAGTTGCGACAGGTGCAGGACAGCCCTATTGACCTGCGTAAACATCCCTGTGGCGACGAGGAAGGGCAGCAGGATCGTGACAGGACAGACAGCATCGACGGCGGCCTACCGGTCGCCGCGCGGGCGGCGGCGCCGCCCGCGCAACCGGCCGGGCTGGCTCCGGCTGCGGAACCTCTTCGTGGGCGGCGCGGCGGCGGCGGCGATCTCCGCCGGCGTCGTACTGGCGCCGACCGCGCAGGCGGCGGAGAGCCCGTTCGAGCGGGGACCGGCGCCGTCGGCGGCCAGCATCACGGCGGCCAACGGTCCGTTCGACATCGACGAGACGGTGGTACGTCGTTCCCAGGCCTCGGGCTTCGGGGGTGGGACCATCTTCTTCCCGACGTCGACCACGGAGGGCACCTTCGGCGGGGTGGTGATCGCGCCCGGTTTCACCGCCCGGCAGTCGTCGATGGCGTGGCTGGCGCCGAGGCTGGCGTCGCAGGGCTTCGTGGTGTTCAACATCGACACGAACACGACGACCGACCAGCCGGCCAGTCGGGGCCGGCAGATGCTGGCCGCGCTGGACTTCCTCACTCAGGACAGTCCGGTGCAGGACCGGGTCGATGCCGACCGGTTGGCAGTTATCGGACACTCGATGGGTGGGGGAGGAGCTCTGGAAGCGGCGGACGCCCGGCCGGAACTGCGGGCAGCCATCCCGTTGACCCCGTGGAACCTCACCAAGAACTGGTCCGACCTGCAGGTGCCGACGATGATCATCGGCGCAGAGCGGGACGGCATCGCTTCGGTACGGCGCCACTCGGAACGGTTCCACGCGAGCTTCCCGGACGACCTCGAGTCGGCGTATCTGGAACTGCGGGGTGCCAGCCACTTCGCGCCCAACATCCCGAATGCCACGATCGCCTCGTCCAGTGTCGCCTGGTTGAAGCGGTTCGTCGACGACGACCTGCGGTACGAGCAGTTCCTCTGCCCGCCGCCGGCCGACGACCGCGCCTTCTCCGAGTACATCGACAGCTGCCCGCTGCTCTGAACGGGTAGGAGGTGCCGGACCCGGGGGCGGCCGGGAACGGCACGGTGCGCGAGGATGAGCAAGTGGAAGCTCTCAGACTCGTACTGCTCTACGCCCACCTGATCGGGTTCGCGTTGCTGCTCGGCGGGGCCGTCGCCCAGTGGATCACCGGTCGGTTCCGGATCAACCCGGCGATGCTCTGGGGTGCGGTGATCCAGGTCGTCACCGGCATCGGGCTGTCCGCGCCGCTGCGCGACGGCGACGAACCGGCACCCGCGAAACTCGTTACCAAACTGGTGCTGGCCCTGGCCATCCTGGCGATGGTCTTCTTCTCCCGTAAGCGCGAATCGGTCAACAAGGGGCATTTCCTGGCGATCATCGGGCTGACGTTGGTCAACGCCGCTGTCGCCGTCTTCTGGCGCTGACGCCACGCCACCGCCCGGCCACCGATCGTGCCGTCACCCGGGTCGGTCACGACCGGGTGAACCCCCGGCGACCCGCCGCCGCCCCCGATAAGGTCGGCGGCGGGAGCGACCCTGCGGATCCGCGAGTGACCTCCCGCACGGGAGAGTTACGCGAGGGTAACGGCGGCTCAACAGTCGTGCACGATTGTCGGCCGGTGGACGGGTCCGCGCGTACGCTCCCGTCCAAAGTACGTCCGGTCCGACCGGCCGGGTGGTGACGCGATGCCGCGACAGTGGCGGTGTGCAATGGAAGGAGACCGTCTTGCGCTCTACGCGTGGGATGCGGATCGTCTCGGTGTTCGCGGCGGGTGGGCTGGTTCTCACCGCTGCCGCGTGTGGCGAGGCGCCCGATAACGAAGGCAGCGGTGGCGACGGGACCACCGAGACGTACTCCGCGTGCATGGTGACCGACGTCGGTGGTATCGACGACCGGTCGTTCAACGCCTCGGCGTGGGCCGGTATCCAGGCCGCCGAGGACGAGAGCGACGCGGTCGAGGGCAAGTACGTCGCCTCCAGCGCCGAGGCCGACTACGAGCCGAACCTGACCGGCTACGTCAACGAGGACTGCAACTTCATCCTCGCCGTCGGCGGCCTGATGGGCGACGCCACCAAGGCGGTCGCCGAGGCCAACGCCGACCAGCAGTTCGGCATCGTGGACGCCACGACCGGTCAGCCCAACGTGTACCCGATGCAGTTCGACACCGCCCAGGCGGCGTTCCTCGCCGGCTACCTGGCGGCCGGGTACTCCGAGAGCGGCATCGTCGGCACCTACGGCGGTCTGCCGATCCCGCCGGTGACCATCTTCATGGACGGCTTCGTCGACGGCGTCGCCCACTACAACCAGGTCAAGAGCGCCGACGTGCAGGTGCTGGGCTGGGACAAGGCCACCCAGAACGGCTCGTTCACCAACGACTTCGTCAAGCAGGACGAGGGCAAGAAGGTCGGCGACAGCCTTGTCGCCCAGGGTGCCGACGTGATCATGCCGGTCGCCGGTGGCGCCGGCCTCGGCACCGCCGCCGCCGCGCAGGCCGCCGGTGGGGCGTACAGCGTGATCTGGGTCGACGTGGACGGTTGCCAGAGCGCCGAGCAGTACTGCGACGTCTTCCTGACCACGGTGGTCAAGAACATCGGGGACGCCGTCAAGCAGGCCGTGGTGGCCGGTGCCGACGGCGAGACGCTCAGCGCCGACCCGGGCTACCTGGGCAACCTGGAGAACAACGGCGTCTCGCTGGCCCCGTACAACCAGTTCGAGGACAAGGTCTCCGACGAGCTCAAGGCCGAGGTCGAGCAGCTCAAGGCCGACATCATCGCCGGCACCATCGAGGTCACCTCCGACGCGCAGCCGGAGTAACGACCCGCGGCGCCGCTGACGGCGCACCTCGCGACACCCGCCCCTGTCACCAGGGTCCGCAGACCCCGGTGACAGGGGCGGCCTCAGCCATCGACCCGTCCGGGCGCACACCGGTGGCCCGGAGGTCTCCCAGGAGGCTCCGCTGAGACTCGAACTGCGCGGCATCACCAAACGCTTCGGTGACCTGGTCGCCAACGATCACATCGACCTGACCGTCGAACCCGGCGAGATCCACGCCCTGCTGGGCGAGAACGGCGCCGGCAAGTCCACCCTGATGAACGTCCTCTACGGCCTGCTGCAGCCGGACGAGGGCGAGATCGTCGTCGACGGCACCCCCATCAAGATCCGCAGTCCGCGCGACGCCATCGCCGCCGGCATCGGCATGGTGCACCAGCATTTCATGCTGGTGCCGGTGCTGACCGTTGCCGAGAACGTCATGCTCGGAGCCGAACGCACCCGCGCCGGGCTGCTCGGCTTCCTCGACCACCGCCGCGCCCGCGCCGAGGTGCTGGAGGTCTCCAACCGGTACGGCCTCGCCGTCGACCCGGACGCGGTGATCGAGGACCTGCCGGTCGGCATCCAGCAGCGGGTGGAGATCATCAAGGCGCTCACCCGCGAGGTCGACCTGCTGATCCTCGACGAGCCGACCGCCGTGCTCACCCCGCAGGAGACCGAGGAACTGCTCGCCGTGATGCGGTCGCTGAAGGCGGCCGGCAAGTCGATCGTCTTCATCACCCACAAACTCGGCGAGGTCAAGGCGATCGCCGACCGGATCACCGTGATCCGGCGGGGCCGTACCGTCGCCACCGCCGAACCGACCGCCAGCCGCGACGAACTGGCCGCCCTGATGGTCGGCCGCAACGTCAGCCTGACCGTGGACAAGACCCCGGCGCAGCCGGGGGAGCCGGTGCTCGACATCGCCGGCCTGGTCGTCGACGACGACCGGGGCGTACGGGTCGTCGACGGCGTCGACCTGACCGTCCGGGCCGGTGAGGTGCTCGGCATCGCCGGTGTGCAGGGCAACGGCCAGACCGAACTGGTCGAGGCGATCATGGGCCTGCGGCCGGTGCTGGCCGGCACGGTCACCCTCAACGGTGAGCGCGTCGACGGCTGGAGCACCAAGCGGGTGCTGCGCGCCGGGGTCGGCTACGTGCCGGAGGACCGCAGCGTCGACGGCGTGGTCAAGGAGTTCTCCGTCGCCGAGAACCTGGTCCTCGACCTGTACGACCAGCCGCCGTACGGCTCCGGGCTGGTCCTGCGCCCGGCGGCCATCGCCGCCGCCGCGACCGAGCGGATCGCCCAGTTCGACGTCCGTACGTCGTCGGCGCAGGCGGCTGTCGGCACCCTGTCCGGCGGCAACCAGCAGAAGGTGATCGTGGCCCGGGAGTTGTCCCGGCCGCTGAAGCTGTTCATCGCCGCCCAGCCGACCCGGGGCGTCGACGTCGGCTCCATCGAGTTCATCCACGGCCGGATCATCCACGAACGCGACTCCGGCACCGGCGTCCTCGTCGTCTCCAGCGAACTCGACGAGGTGATCGGGCTGGCCGACCGGATCGCGGTGATGTACCGCGGCCGGATCATCGCCGTCGTCGGCCCGGACACCCCACGGGAACAGATCGGCCTGCTGATGGCCGGTGTCACGGCACAGCAAGAAGGGACGCAATGACCAGCGAGAACGGCGTGCCGGCAGGCTCGCCGGACAAGCCGCCCGCCGGCGCCGAACCGGCCGCCGCCGCGCAGCACGCGGCCAGCGCGGACGCCGCCAGCCCGCAGGCCGCGACATCGGCCGACGGCCAGCCCGGCACCGTCGCCGACGGTCCGGCCCCCGCCGGCCCCGCACCGACCGGTCCGGCCCCCGACGGCGAATCCCTCGGCCAGCGCTTCCTGCACCACCTGTGGGCCGCCAACACGGTCACCGTGACCGCGTTGGCCCTGCTGCTGGCCGTCGTCATCGGCGGCGTACTGATGGTCGTCTCCGACCCGGAGGTGCTCGCCGCCTACACCTACTTCTTCGCCCGACCGGGTGACGCGCTCGGCGACAGCTGGGCGCTGGTCAGCCAGGCGTACGCGAACCTGTTCAAGGGCGCGGTGATCAACCCCGACACGGTACGGGCCTGGGCCGGCGGCGACGCCGAATGGTCGGCGGTGTTCCGGCCGATCTCCGAGACGTTGACCTACACCACCCCGCTGGTCTTCACCGGCCTGTCGGTGGCGTTGGCGTTCCGGGGCGGGCTGTTCAACATCGGCGCCCAGGGACAGGCGATCATCGGTGTCATCGTCGCCGCCCTGGCCGGCTTCCTGCTGCCGCTGCCGCCGGTGCTGCATCTGGTCGTCGCGGTGGCGGCCGGCGCGCTCGGCGGGGCGCTGTGGGGGTTCTTCCCCGGTTTCCTCAAGGCCCGTACGGGTGCCCACGAGGTGATCACCACGATCATGCTCAACTACGTCGCGCTGTACTTCCTCACCTGGATCATCGTGCAGCCCGGCGTACAGAACGAGGAGCGGCCGGACGCGATCAGCCGGCCGGTGGAGGCCACCGCCCAGCTGCCCCGGCTGCTCGGCGACGGGCTGCGGGTGCACGCCGGCATCCTGCTGGCGATCGCCGCCACCGCCGCCGTGGCCTGGCTGCTCAACCGTTCCACGGTCGGCTTCGAGCTGCGCGCGGTCGGCGCCAACCCGGACGCCGCCCGTACCGCCGGGATCAGCGTCACCGGCACCTACGTCCTGCTGATGGTGATCGCCGGTGGGCTGGCCGGGCTCGGCGGCGCCAACATGGTGCTCGGCAGTACGGCGAACGCGTTGACCCCGCTCGTCGCCGCCCAGATCGGCTTCGACGGCATCCTGGTCGCCCTGCTCGGCCGGGTCAGACCCTGGGGGGTCGCGCTGGCGGCGCTGCTGTTCGGGGCGCTGCGGGCCGGCGGCAACGCCATGCAGTCCAGCTCCGGGATCTCGCTGGAGCTGGTCACTGTACTGCAGGCACTGATCGTCATCTTCATCGCCGCCCCCGCTCTGGTGAAGGCGATCTTCCAGCTCCGGGCGGCCCGCACCGCCCGGCTGCAGACCAGCATGGCGAAGGGCTGGTGACCGGCGTTGTCCACCATGATCGCAACTGACACACCGGTCGCCGTCACGGCACGGTTCTGGAACCGTACCCGGATCACCGGGGCCGGCCTGGTCGTGGCCGGCGCCGTCGCCGCGGCCGTCTTCGGCGCGCTCGCCGACCCGCAGGAGGCCCGGTTCACCCTGAGCGAGACCGCCGGCGGCGCGGCGCTGCGCATTCCCGGCACCGTCGGCGCGGTGCTGTTCGGCCTGATCGCGCTCGTCGCCGGGGCGGTGCTGCTGAGCCCGTACGGTCGCTGGTACAAGTCGCTGCTCGCTGTCGGTGTCGTCGGCTTCGTGCTCAGCTTCCTGTGCTGGCAGATCTCCACCGCGCCGACCGGGCAGAACTTCATGCCGATGGTCAACATGGTGCGCGGCACATTCCTGCTGGCCCTGCCGCTGATCTTCGGCTCGCTGGCCGGGGTCCTCTGTGAACGCTCCGGTGTGGTCAACGTGGCCATCGAAGGCCAGCTGCTGATGGGTGCCTTCGCCGGCGCGCTGATCGGCACCATGTCCGGCAGCGTCTGGATCGGGCTGATCGCCGCCGCGTTCGGTGGAGCGTTCATCTCACTGCTGCTGGCCCTGTTCGCCATCCGCTACCTGGTCGACCAGGTGGTCATCGGCATCGTGCTGAACCTGTTCGCGGTCGGCCTGACCGGGTTCCTCTACGAGCGGCTCATGCAGACCGACCAGCCGGCTTACAACCAGCCGCCGCACTTCGGCACCTGGGAGATTCCGCTGCTGTCGCAGATCCCGGTGATCGGGCCGGCGCTGTTTCGCGGCAACATCTTCCTCTACCTGGCGCTGATCCTCGTCGTGGTGATCAACGTGGCGCTGTTCCGGACCCGGTGGGGGCTGCGGACCCGGTCGGTCGGCGAGCACCCGATCGCGGCCGACACCCTCGGCGTCCGGGTGCTGGGGCTGCGCTACCGCAACGTGCTGCTGGCCGGCATGGTCGCCGGGATCGGCGGCGGGTCGTACACCCTGCTGCTCTACTCGTTCACCAAGAACATGATCGGCGGCAAGGGCTTCATCGCCCTCGCCGCGATGATCTTCGGCCGGTGGAGCCCGACCGGGGCGCTGCTGGCCTCGCTGTTCTTCGGCTTCGCCGACCAGCTCGGTGCCTACCTGGGGGCGATCAGCAGCGCCATCCCGAGCCAGTTCCTGGCGATGCTGCCGTACCTGGCGACGCTGCTCGCGGTCGCCGGACTGGTCGGCCGGGTGCGGGCACCGGCCGCCGACGGCAAGCCCTACATCAAGGCCTGATCAGGGCCGGCTACCGTTTACTACTGGCCGGTCAGGTACGTGGTGGGTGCCCCGACGGGCCCCACCCGCGTCGGGTGGTCGGGAGGTGGTGGCGGTAGCCGGCACCGGGGTCGAGGAGGGCAGTCGTGGAGATCGACTGGGTGGAGTTGCGGCGGGCCGCGACCGAGGCGATGCGGCACGCGTACGCGCCGTACTCGAATTTCCCGGTCGGCGCGGCCGCCCTGGTCGACGACGGCCGGGTGGTCGTCGGCTGCAACGTGGAGAACGCCGCGTACGGGGTGGTGCTCTGTGCCGAGTGCGGCGTGGTCTCGGCGCTGCACAGCAGCGGCGGTGGTCGGCTGGTGGCGCTGTCCTGCGTCGGTGGTGACGGCCAGCCGCTGATGCCGTGCGGGCGCTGCCGGCAGCTGCTGTGGGAGCACGGCGGGCCGGACTGCCTGGTCGAGGCGTTGCCCGCGCCGCTGACCGTGGCCGAGCTGCTGCCGAACGCGTTCGGGCCGGCGGACCTCGCGGCGGCGGCCCTGGCCCCTGGCGGCGGTGCCGAACGGGGTACCGGGCGGGGCGCCTCCGGCGGACACCGGGTCGGCACGGAGCACGTCGGGCGGGCCGACGCCGCCGGCCGGCCGGTGGTCGCACCGGACACCGCCGTACCGGCCCGGTTGGCCAAGTGGCGCGGGCGGGGCACCGTCTTCGTGCACCCGGACTCGGCCGGCGGGGAGCTGGTCTGGACCGGCTACTGGGAGCGGTCGGAGTCCACCGGCGAGGCGACCGGCTCCGGCATCCTGGAGGAGGCGCCCAGCTGGCCGTCGCCGCAGTCGGCGGTGGCCTGGGGTCGGGCCCGGACCCACCGGGTGGTGGTGGTCGACGCCGACGGGGCGGTCTCCTGGGCCGGCGAGGGCGACCCGCCCGCCGAGGTCAGCGCCCGCTGGGCCGGCTGACCGGCGGCGGCCGGCTGACCGCCTGTCCGGCTGACCGGCTGGCCCGGCGGCTGACCGCCGCCCTGCGTACCGTCCCCTTCCCCTTCCGGGATCCGTCGAGATCTCGGCCTTTTGTAAAGGTATGACCGAATTGTCGAACGACAACTCCAAGATCGCCGGCGTCGTGGACGTGATCCGGACCAAGCGCGACGGCGGCCGACTCAGCGACGCGCAGATCGACTGGACGATCGCCGCGTACACCCGGGGCGAGATCGCCGACGAGCAGATGTCCGCGTTGGCCATGGCGATCCTGCTGCGCGGCATGGACACCGGCGAGATCGCCCGGTGGACCGCCGCCATGATCGCCAGCGGAGAGCGGCTCGACCTGTCCGGCGTACCCCGGCCCACCGTCGACAAGCACTCCACCGGCGGCGTCGGTGACAAGATCACCCTGCCGTTGACCCCGCTGGTGGCCGCCTGCGGGGCCGCCGTACCGCAGCTGTCCGGCCGTGGGCTCGGCCACACCGGCGGCACGCTGGACAAACTCGAGTCGATCCCGGGCTGGCGGGCCGAGGTGACCAACGCCCGGTTCGTCAGCCAACTGCGCGACGTCGGCGCGGTGATCTGCGCGGCCGGCGACGGGCTCGCCCCGGCCGACCGCAAGTTGTACGCCCTGCGCGACGTCACCGGCACCGTCGAGGCGATCCCGCTGATCGCCAGCTCGATCATGAGCAAGAAGATCGCCGAGGGCACCGGTGCCCTGGTGCTCGACGTCAAGGTCGGCACCGGCGCGTTCATGTCGTCGGTCGCCGACGCCCGCGAACTCGCCCGCACCATGGTCGACCTGGGCCACGCGCACGGCGTGCGCACGGTCGCCCTGCTCACCGACATGTCCACCCCGCTGGGTCGGGCGGTCGGCAACGCCGTCGAGGTCACCGAATCGGTCGAGGTCCTCGCCGGGGGCGGGCCCGCCGACGTCGTCGCCCTCACCCTGGCCCTGGCCCGCGAGATGCTCGACGCCGCCGGGCTGCCCGACGCCGACCCGGCGGCGGCGCTGCGCGACGGCCGGGCGATGGACACCTGGCGGGCAATGATCGCCGCCCAGGGTGGTGACCCGCACGCCCCGTTGCCGGTCGCCGCCGAGGCGGAACTGATCCGCGCCGACCGGGACGGCTACCTCGCAGCCGTCGACGCCCGGCTGATCGGGCTGGCCGCCTGGCGGCTCGGCGCTGGTCGGGCCCGCAAGGAGGATCCGGTCAGCGCCGCCGCCGGCGTGATCCTGCACCGGCGGCCCGGGGACGCGGTCCGGGCCGGTGACCCGATCGTCGAGCTGCGGGCCGACGACCCGGCCCGGATCGCCGACGTGGCACCCGACATCGTCGCCGCGATCGGCCCGACCGGCGGGATCCGCATCGCCGACCAGCCGCCGTCGGCACCGGACCTGGTGCTCGAACGGATCGGCTGAGCCGCCGCCACCCGCGCCACACCCCGTATCGGACACCCCTTGTCGTGGTACCCGTGACAGAGCGGATATCCTCCCTCGCCGGGGGGTTCGTCCAGGAGAGCAGCCGGCGCCGACTAGCAGGGAACGAAGCCTGTGATCGTACTCGCTCCTGACCCCCGGGCCATTCGCGCGGAGAGTCTCGACGAGCTGCGTCGGCTCCGCCTGCCACTGCCTCCGGACGGTTTCCCCCTGGTCTGGGAGCCGGGCGACGGCGTCGAGCTGCGGCCCACCCCGGAGATCGAGGCCCGTACGGCGATCCTGCACCTGGTGCTGGCCCGCTGCTTCGGCATGCCCCCGCAGGCCGCGATGAGCTGGCTGCTCAACTCGCACCTGGTGGAACTGGTCACCGCGCCGGAGTGGCAGTTCGTCATCGGCGGCCGGGGCGACCACCGGTCGTTCGTCCTGCACCACGACGCGATCTTCGCCCTGGCCTGGGTGCTGGGTCTGACCCGGCACCTGGACCCGGTCGCCGCCTCGGACGAGCGGCTGATGGCGCTGCTACCGAACCTGCCGGCCGGCGAGACGTTCGCCCAGTGGCGGTCGCGGACCCTGGTCGCTCCTCGCGACGCGGCCGAGGCGGCGGTGCTGCTCGACTTCTACTACTGCCTGGACTGGGGGTACCTGGAGGCGGAACGGCGGGGCGATCCACTGCCCGGCGTGGTGGACGCCAACGCGATCGGGCAACGACGCTGGGCCCTGGAATGGGCGGTGATCTTCCACGGTCCGTACCACGACCCGCCGGCCGGGTGGGAAGAGGTCGATCTGTCGACCTGACCGACCGCGCCCGGTGGGAACGCTCAGCGCAGCCGGTAGGTGGTCAGCCGTACCGCGACGGTGACCTCGACCGGATCGGGCAGCGCGGCCGCTACGGCCGGAGCGGTGTGCCAGGCGCTGGGCCCCATCTGGACCACCGCGTCGGCGTCACGGTGGCTCAGCGTCAGCCGGTCTCCTACCGTCCGTCGGGACACCTCGGCGAAGTGCCGGTCCAGCGTGGCGGCCAACCGGTCCTCCTTCGCCGGGTCCACCCCGAGCAGCCCGAGCGCCCGGACGAGCTCACCGAGATGCTCCGGCAACGGCGTGACCACGATCAACGTCCCGCCGGGACGCAGCACCCGGGCGAACTCGGCGCCGTTGCGCGGGGCGAACACGTTGAGCAGCAGGTCGGCGCAGCCGTCGGCCACCGGCAGCCGACGCCAGGTGTCACATCGGACGGCGGCGGCCGCCGGATGGGCGCGGGCGGCCCGCCGTACCGCCGCCTTGGAGATGTCCAGCGCGAGCCCGACGCCGTCGGGTAGCGCGTCCAGCACCGCGGCCAGGTGGAAACCGGTGCCGGCGCCGGCGTCGACCACCAGCGGGGCGGCTCCGGCCGTCGGTCCCGTCGGGTGCGGCCGCGCGGTCGCGGCCCGGACCAGACCGGAAGTGATCGCCGCGAAGTGGCCGGCGCGCAGGAACTCGTCGCGGGCCGCGATCATCTGCGCGGTGTCGCCGGTGTGCGGTACCCGACCGGTGAGCAGGTCGACCTGCCCGTGCCGGGCCACGTCGAAGCTGTGCCGGGCGGCGCAGCGCAGCGTCCGGCCGGCATCGTCGGCCCCGAACGGTCCGTGGCAGACCGGGCAGCGCAGGTACGGCAGCACGTCGGCAAGCATCCTGGTCATCCTGCCGGCCCGCGCCCCCGCCGGTACGGGCGGGTCGACCTACTACCCTCCAGCCATGACGGTTGTTTCGTTGGCGGAGATCGTTCGGGCGCCGAAGGCGTTGTTGCATGATCATCTGGATGGGGGGTTGCGTCCGGAGTCGGTGGTGGAGTTGGCCGATGAGGTGGGTCATGTGTTGCCGGTGTCGGATCCGGTGGAGTTGGGTCGGTGGTTCGTGTCGGCGGCGGATTCGGGGTCGTTGGAGCGGTATCTGGAGACGTTCGCGCACACGGTGGCGGTGATGCAGACGGAGTCGGCGTTGTTCCGGGTGGCGTCGGAGTGTGCGGTGGATCTGGCGGCGGACGGGGTGGTGTACGCGGAGGTGCGGTTCGCGCCGGAGCAGCATCTGTCGCGGGGGTTGGGTTTGGGTCAGGTGGTGGAGGCGGTGGTGGCGGGGTTCGCGGACGGGTGTGCGCGGGCGGCGGCGGCGGGTCGGGTGGTGCGGGTGGGGACGTTGTTGACGGCGATGCGGCATGCGGCGCGGTCGCAGGAGATCGCGGAGTTGGCGGTGCGGTACCGGGATGCGGGGGTGGTGGGGTTCGACATCGCGGGGGCGGAGGCGGGGTTTCCGCCGACGCGTCATCTGGATGCGTTCGAGTATCTGCAGCGGGAGAATTTTCATTTCACTATTCATGCGGGTGAGGCTTTTGGGTTGCCGTCGATCTGGCAGGCGATTCAGTGGTGTGGGGCGGATCGGTTGGGGCATGGGGTGCGGATTGTGGATGATGTGGAGGTGGGTGCTGGTGGTGCGGTGAGGTTGGGGCGGTTGGCGGCGTATGTGCGGGACAAGCGGATTCCGTTGGAGTTGTGTCCGTCGTCGAATGTGCAGACGGGGGCGGTGGGGTCGATTGGTGAGCATCCGATCGGGTTGTTGCGTGATCTGCGGTTCCGGGTGACGGTGAATACGGACAACCGGTTGATGAGTGGGACGTCGATGTCGCGGGAGATGTGGTTGTTGGTGGAGGCGTTCGGGTGGGGGTGGTCGGAGTTGCGATGGTTGACGGTCAACGCGATGAAGAGTGCGTTCATCCCGTTCGACGAGCGGTTGGCGATCATCGACGACGTGATCAAACCGGCCTACGCGAAGCTGATCGGCTGACCCGGGTGATGGGCTGAGTCGCGACTCGGGGTGCGGCCCGGCGGTCCGACGAGTGGATCGAGGGGTGCCGTCGACAGATGGTGTGCTCGGTGGACTGTGGTGACTCATCTCACCGGCGGTCGTGCCGGCACCGGTCGCCGGATCCACCGTTCGGGCCATCGGGGCCCGCCGCCCGGTTGGCGCCCCGGCGCGGTTCGCCGAGATATCGGCACGTCCTGAGGGGTGGCGACGCGGGGGGAGCGAGGGCGTACGATGGCTCGTCGCACGGTCGTGGGCGGGGCTGTCCCGCAGACGATCCAGCGGGAAGTGGTGATTACTGAGAGTGCTCGCTACAGTGCGAATTGTTGTTGGCCGGGATAACCATCGGATCACACTCGCGGTGACAGACCACCTGGGCTTTCTCTTTGCGTGGTGTCGTGATGGAATCTCGGGGGTCCGATCCGCCCGGGTCGGCCGATGGGCGGTGCCCGGTGCATCCCGCCGGCACCGATGAGGAGGGCGGTGACGTGAGCGAGCGGCCGAAGACGGCAGATTCCTTCCTGTCGCGTCTCCGCCGGCCGGTGGGCCGGCTCAATGATCTGCCGATCTGGTCGAAGCTCGGTCTGATTATGATCGTGCCGACCCTGGCCACGATCGTCGTCGGCACCAATGGCCTCATCGACCACCTGGAGACCGCGAGCAACGCGTCGCAGGCGCGCACGCTGTCCACTCTCGCGGCGGCCTCCGGCGACCTGGTGCACGACCTGCAGAACGAGCGGGCCGCGGCGGTGCTGCTGCTGGGCACCGAGAACGCCGAGCTGCAGGAGCGCTACCTCGGCGTCTACAACGCACTGCACGGCGAGGTCGAGCAGGCCCGTACGCCGTACTCGCAGCGCCGTGCGGAGCTGACCGACCTACCGGTCAACTTCCGCAACCTGCTCTCCCGCATCGACCAGAACCTCGCCGACCTGCCCGGCGTGCGCAGCCAGGTGGTCAACAGCGCCACCGCCGACGGGACCTTCCGGCTGACCGAGGCGGCCCGCGCGTACGAGGTGCTGCTCAGCGACCTGCTCGACATCCGCGACTCGGCGGCCCAGCTGGCCAGCGACACCGAGCTGAGCGACCACATGCGGGCCGCCGCCTCGCTGGCCCGCAACAAGGAGTTCCTGTCCCGGGAGCGGGTGGTGGTGCTCCGGGCGTTCAGCCAGGACGCCCTGACCCCCGCGCTGCGGACCGACTACATCAGCACCCGGGCCGGCCAGTCCCAGTCGCGGCAGAGCTTCGAGGCCGCCGCCACCCAGGACGACCTGGAGTTCTACAACCAGACGGTGGCCGGTCCGGCGCTGCGGGAAGCCGACACCTACGGCGGCTTCATCCGTGGCCAGAGCGAAGAGTCGATGCGGGACACGCCCTTCGACGCCGACGCCTGGGACGCGGCGCTGATCGGGCACGCCGACCTGATCCGCACGGTCGAGCAGAAGATCGACAGCGACGTCGTCAACGAGGCCACCATCCTGCGCGACGAGGTCCAGCAGCAACTCCTCGTGGAGACGATCCTGCTGCTCGTCGTCCTGCTCCTGGCGATTCTCTTCGCCGCCCTCGTCGCCCGGTCGATGGCCCGCTCCCTGCGGGAGCTGCGTCAGGGTGCGCTCGCGGTCGCCCAGTACGGCCTGCCGCAGGCCGTCGCCCGGCTGCGCGACCCGCAGGTCACCGCCCAGACCTCCCCGGTGCAGCTGGCCAACCAGATCGCCGAGCCGCTGCCGGTGCGCAGCAAGGACGAGTTCGGCCAGGTGACCGAGGCGTTCAACGCCGTCCACCTGGAGGCGGTCCGGACCGCCGCCGAGCAGGCCGCGCTGCGGTCCTCGGTGTCGACGATGTTCGTCAACCTGGCCCGTCGGTCGCAGATTCTGGTCGACCGGCTGATCGGCCACCTCGACCGGTTGGAGCGCGGCGAGGAGGACCCGGACCGGCTGAGCGAGCTCTTCCAGCTGGACCACCTGGCCACCCGAATGCGGCGAAACGACGAGAACCTGCTCGTTCTCGCCGGCGCCGACTCCACCCGGGTGCAGCGCGAACCGGCGGCCCTGATCGACGTGCTCCGGGCCGCGCAGTCCGAGGTCGAGCACTACACCCGGATCGAGTTCGGAGTCGTCGACCGGGACATCGAGGTCGCCGCGCACGCGGTCAACGATCTCGTGCACCTCGTCGCCGAGCTGTTCGACAACGCGACCGCGTTCTCGCCGCCGGACTCGCACGTCATGGTCGAGGCCCGTCGGGTCGGCGACCGGGCCGCCCTCTACGTCGAGGACCGCGGCATCGGCATCAGCGGCGACCAGTTGCGTGACCTCAACGAACGGCTGGCCAACCCGCCGATGGTCGACGTCGCGGTGTCCCGGATGATGGGCCTGGTCGTGGTCGCCCGGCTGGCCAACCGGCACGGCGTGAAGGTCGAGCTGCGCCCAGCGACCGACCGCGGCACCATCGCCGACGTCACCCTGCCGACCGCGGTCCTGATTCCTCGGGCGCTGGCCGGCCGGACCGGCCCCGGCGCGTTCGGATCCGGCGGTACGGAAGCCCCGGCGCTCGCCGGCCACCAGCAGTTCGGTGCACCCCTCGCGTTGGAAGGCGGCGGCGCGCCGGGCAGCGGCCTGCTCGGTGGCCAGCCGAGCGAGCCGCCGGCACCGGTCGGCCCGCCACCGCGCCCGTTCGAGCCGGCACCGATCAACGGTGGCGCCACCAAGCCCGCGACGCCGCGACCGATGCCGGCCTGGTCCGACCTGACCGGGGCGACCAACGGTACGAACGGTGCCAACGGTGCCAACGGCGCGGAGATGCTCAACGCACTGCCGACCAACGGCCAACGCACCGACCCGCTGCCGCAACGTCGCTCGAACGACCACTGGACGGTCGACGGCGAGGTCACCGGTGCCGCCCCGACCAGCGGTGTCCCGCGTCAGATCCCGGCGTCGCCGGAGACCCACGGGCAGCCGAGTCACCACCCGGTGAGCGGTCAGCCGTACGTACCGCCGGTCTCCGCACCGCCACCGGTGTCGGTCCCGCCGGTCTCCGCGCCGCCGGTCCGCCCGTTCTCCGCGCCGCCGGTACCGCAGACTCCGGCGGCCCAGCAGCCCACCGGCTACCAGCAGCCGAACGCCTACCAGCAGCCCACCGGCTACCAGCAGCAGGCGCCGTTCCAGCGGCCGGCGCACCAGCAGCCGGCACCGCCGCAGCAGCCGGTCGGGCCGCCGCAGTCGGCCAACCCGCCGGGTGCCGCACCGCCCGCCTGGCCGCCGGTCGCGGCCGACCGCGACGCGGTAGCCCCGCCGGTGCCGGAGAAGCTCGCCGCAGCCCTGGACATGACAGCGGAACTGCCGAGGGTCGCCCGTACCAGCGGCGACAACTCGGTGACGGCACCCCACCCGGTGGTGACGCCGCAGAAGGCGGGGCCGAAGAAGTTCGCGGACGAGACCATGGAGTTGCCGATCTTCCGCGAGCTGGAATCGGCCTGGTTCCGCACCCGCCGACCCACGGCCGAAGAGGCCCGGGCCGCCGCGGCGGCGATGATCAAGCCGTCCGGTGCCGGGGCCACCTCCACCGCGACGACCCAACCGATCGCCAAGGTGGACACCAGCCGACCCGCGCCGCCGGAGGCAACCACACCCACACCCGCACCCGCACCCACCCCGTCGGGAGCCGGAGCCGGCAACTCGTCGCTGCCCCGGCGTCCCGAGCCGGTCGCCGCAGCGTCGCGCTCCACCGGCGGTGGCGGTGGCGGTGAGGGACGGACCGGGAGCTGGCAGACGGCCGCCGACGACGGCTGGCGTGCGGCGAGTGCCGCCGCCGAGGTCTCGGTGGAGGAAAAGACCCAGGCGGGACTCCCGAAGCGGGTTCCGATGGCGCAACTGGTACCTGGTGGCGTAGAGAAGGCCACAAGTTCGGTGCAGCGTCGTACCCCTGAAGCGGTCCGTGGGCTATTGTCCGCGTACCACCGTGGTGTGCAACGCGGCCGGACACAGCCCAAGGACGACCACTCGACCAACCCGGGGGCGACCCCGGGAGGGCAGCAATCCTCGCAGGCTGGCAAGGAGCATGAGGGATGACAACTACGCAGGATCTCGGTTGGTTGCTGGCCAACTTCGCCGACCGCGTACCCGGGGTCGCTCACGCGATTGCGGTGTCGGCGGACGGTCTGCTCCTGGCCTCGTCCCGGGACCTTCCCCGGGACCGGGCCGACCAGCTCGCGGCCATTGCCTCCGGCCTGGTCAGCCTCACCCAGGGCGCGGCCCGCTGCTTTGAGGGCGGTGCAGTGCTGCAGACAGTGGTCGAGATGGACAACGGCTTCCTGTTCCTGATGTCGATTTCGGACGGCTCGTCGTTCGCGGTGCTGGCCGCCCGCAGCTGCGACGTCGGCCAGGTCGGGTACGAAATGGCGTTGCTCGTCGACCGCGTCGGTGACGCGCTGACCCCGGCGCCCCGCACGGCCGCCGGAATGCTGGGCTGACCGCACGGACGAGGTCGGTGCCGGTCCCCCTGGGCCTGCGCCGGCCGGTAGGAAGAACTGAACACTACGAGCTCCCGACGGGTGGGGCTGTGGCAGGACGAGAGGGGGTGACGGCAGATGACCGAACGTGATGAACCTACTGGCGCGTTGGTCAGGCCGTACGCCGTTACCCGTGGTCGTACCCGGCCAAAGCTGGAAATCGCTCTCGAGGCTCTCGTGGAGACAACGGTGCGTGGCCGGTCCGCAGGTGCCACAAAGGGCGGCACGGGCCGGGAGCACCAATACATTGCCGCGCTGTGTGACGGCCGGCTGCAGTCGCTCGCGGAGATCGCGGCGCGGATGCAGCTTCCACTCGGAGTAGCCCGGGTCATCATCGCGGACATGGCCTCGGACGGCCTGGTCGCGGTGTACGAGCCGACATCCCTGGACGACACGAACGACGCGGTGGGCACGGAACTGCTGGAGAGGGTGCTGAGTGGACTTCGCAGGCTCTGACATGGCGCACCGCCCCATGGCCGGGCGAGTGACATCGGCGAAGATCGTGATCGCCGGTGGGTTCGGCGTCGGCAAGACGACGCTGGTCGGCTCGGTCTCGGAGATCACGCCACTGACCACCGAGGCGATCATGACCTCGGCTGGCGTGGGCGTCGATGACACGCGACAGGTGCCGGGCAAGACGACCACGACGGTCGCCATGGACTTCGGACGGATCTCGATCGACCGGGACCTCATCCTTTACCTGTTCGGCACGCCGGGCCAGACGCGTTTCTGGTTCATGTGGGACGAGCTGGTACGGGGAGCGATCGGTGCCGTCGTGCTCGTCGACACCCGTCGACTTGCCGACTGCTTCGCGGCGATCGACTTCTTCGAACATCGTCGGCTGCCCTACCTGGTGGCGATCAACTGCTTCGACGGCATGCAGTACCACGATCCGCAGGACGTACGGGACGCGCTGGCGATCTCCAGCGACGTACCGGTCGTGCCCTGCGACGCGCGGAACCGCGAGTCGACGAAGCACGTGCTGATTTCGCTGGTCGAGTACGTGCTGACCATGCGTCGTCAGCGTGCTGTCGCCCCAGCCTGACCGGTCTCCGGTCGCAGCTTCCGCCACCGTCACCGGCGGCACCTGACAGGTGCCGCCGGTACCGGCGTTTCACCGTCCAGGGTAGGCCGAGCGACAGCGGTCCGCGTCGGCCGGCGACGCGGTGCGGTAGGCCGCCAGCGTGTCCAACGACCGCGTGTCCAACGACCGTGTCCCAACGACCGTTGGCAGGCGAGAAGGCCCCCCTTGGGTGAAGGGGGACCGTTTTCTGCGCGCTGTGCGGTGCTGTCCGGTCGGGTCAGGACCGGTTGCCGGCCGGACGGTACTCGAACTCGCGGCCGTCGCCCTGACCACTCTGGTCGCGGCTGAAGTCCCAGCCCCCGGCCGCTTCCCGACCCGGTCGACCGCCGACGGCGTACCCGCCGATCTCCTGCCCCCGCCGCCAGCCACGGAAATAGCCGTTCGTGTGCTCGGCGATGCTCGCGGCGTCCCGGACGATCCGTAGTGGGCGCTCGTCGCGCAGTGGTGACCCCGGCACCAGGTTCGCCTGGGGCACCCGCTTGGGCAGACCGGCATGCGTCTCGGTCCCGGTCGCCGGTCGGGCCGCCTGCTCGGCGGCGCGCCAGCCGGTGTCCATCGGAGTGGAGAAGTCCACGCCGTCGCCCTCGGGATGGCGGACGAACCACGCCGACCGCGCGGCGGCGAAGATCAGTAGATCACCGTCGCCCTCATCGGCCACCGGCGGAGCGCTGAGCGGCTCGACGGCCGATCTGCGGCCGCGGCCGTAGTCGGGCTGCTGACCGTCGACCAGGCGCAGCGGCGCGGCATCCACCGGCAGACCGCCCGGCGGGCGGGAGTAGTCGTCCGGTCGGCGCTCGGCCATCGCCGGCTCCACCAGCCGCAGCATCGGCGGCTCCGGTGGGAGATCGTCGGCCAGCCATGGTGGCTTCACCCGCCCGGTGCTGCCGGTGTCGGGCAGTCCCAGCCCGCTGCCGTCACCGGGTCGCGGGTAGGCCGTGTGCTGCTGATCCGGCTCGCCGGACTGACCGACGAGCGGCCAGTTGGACCGGGAACCCGGGGTACGCGGCGTGCCGTGGTCCGGGTGGCCGTTCGGCACCGGCAGGCTGTAGTCCGTCGCTGAGAACCCCCCGGTCGGTGGTTCGGCCAACGGCGAATGCGGCCGCGGCGGGCCGGAGGCCGGGATACCGGACAGCGGCGTACCGGAGACCGGGCTGGCCGAGACCGGGCTGGCCGAGACCGGGCTGGCCGAGACGGGGCTGCCGGAGACCGGCGTCGTACCCGCCGGGGGAGCGGACATCGGCGCCGCGCTGGGCGGCCCCCCGGCCGGGCCGGCCCCGGTACGGGTGTTGGGTCGCGGCACGATCGGGGTGGGCCGTCGCTGGGCGCGGGCATCGTTGATCGCGGCGGTCGTGAGCGTCGCCCGGAACGGCTCGCCGGCGTCCACCGGGGCGATGCCCGGGCGCTGTGCGGAGATCGGGGTCATCCCCGGCGGCGGGGGCGGTGCGGAGACCGGTCGGTCGGCGGCCGGGTCGGCCGCCGCGCGGCGGCCGACCGGGGCCAACGGCGTCAGCGGTGCCGGCGCGCTCGGCGGCGGTGCGACCGGAGCCGGTGCGACCGGCAGCGTCGTCATCGGCTGCGGTGAGGTGGTGGAGGCGCCGACCGGCTGGGGCCGGGCCCGCCGGCCACCGGCGGGGGTACGGCTGGCCGGGCCGGCCTCGCCGGAGCCGGGCACCGCGTGCAGGTTGGGAGTGGCCGGCTGGTCGGCGGCCCGCCGGACCGTCCGCCGGGCACTGAGCGGCGTGGGGTCGGTGACCCGGGCGGCCAGCGTGGCGATCAGCGCGTCGGCGGCGGCGTCGCAGGACCGTACGGCGGCCACGGCGTGCCGGACGGTCTCGGCGGTCGCGGAGGTGAGCGCCTTGTTGACGGCCGTACGGCGAGGTGATTCGACGATCGCGACCCGCAGCGCGGTGACAGCGGCGTCGATGGTGGCGCTGTCGGCCACGCCGTCGGCGGCCAGATGCGCGGCGACCGCGTCGGCGGCGACGGACAGCTCCCGGTTGCGGGAACTGGTGCCGCTGAGCATGCCGGGCTCCGGCAGTGCGTCGAGCACCGCGAGGGCGACCGGCTCGGCGGGGTCCGGGTAGGCGCGCAGGGCTGCCGGATACAGCTCCCGTAGCACCTCGCGTAGCGCGACCGCGGCGGCCTGGCGACCGTTGGCCAGGGCGGCGTGTGCGGCCAGCACCGGCTGATAGGCGACGAGGTCGCGGGAGACCGGCAACGGGACGGCGTTGATCGCTCCGGCCTGCAGGGCCCGGGCGAGCCCGACAGCGAGCCGCTGGGCGGGTGGCGCGGACATCTCGTCGAGTGACTCGTCGTCGGCGAACCGCTCGGCGTAGTCGTCGGCGGCATCGTCGTCGGCGACAGCAAGTGGTCGGCCGGCGGCGGTCAGCAACGAGGTCACCAGGTGGTCGTCACTGTCGGCGGCGATCGCCGCCCCGCCGGGCCCGCTGGCCCGCTCGATCAGCAGTCCGCTGAGCCGGGCGTAGCCGGCAGGATCGTCGCCGATGTCGCAGATGTCGAGCAGCCGGCCGGCATCGTCGACGACGGCAGCGGTCAGGGCCGGCCAGGCCGGAGCCGACCGGACAGACCGGTCCGCCGATACCAGACCGCAGTACACCCGCACGAGCGCCACCGCGCCGTCCTCCTCCCGGACACCTGCCATGTGCCAAGGACTGATGCTCCCTGGTGAGGGGTCAGTCGCGCCAGTCCGTAGCGGCAGAGATCTTGCCGATAATCGTGCGCCAACCGAGACTTGCGGTTTGTGCCCCGATTTTCTTCAGTCGCCGGCGCGCCATGAAGCCCCCGATGCCGCCGTCAACCGTCGACCTTAACGCCTCGTCAAGATCGTCCAGGCTGGATCCGGCCGAGAGCATGTCGAGCACTGACGGCATCCGCAGCGCGTACGCCAGGTCCCTGGCCACCTCGCCGGACTGGATCAGCAGCGCCGCGTCCCAGGTGTCGTGCCCGCCCCGCAGGTTCTCCACCACGAGATCGAGCTCGTAAGTGTCCTCGGGCAGCGCTGCGACGTCCGCCGGCTCCAGGCGGTCGACCAGCTCGGTCCAGGTGTCCAACTGGGCGAGGTCGTGGGGTGCGCCGGAGCGGACGAAGCTGACCAGCGCCTGCGGGGTCTTGAACAGCAGCAGCTTGCCGCGCTGGCTGAGGAAGACCGGTACGTCCTCGCCAAGGTCGGCGTCGTCGTCGGCCGGGTCGTCGTCGGCCTCGTCGCTCGCCGCGTCGGTCCCGGACCCGCGTCGCTCGCCACGGGCGCGTTCCTGCTCGGCGGCTTCCTCCTCGGCCAGTTCGGCGGCGAACTCCTCGTCGAGGATCACGACGGTCTCGTCGTCGTCGTCCTCGGCCTCGGCGGCCCGTCGACGGGCCGCGAACGGGTCGTCCTCTTCGCGTTCGGAGATGTCGGTGGGGGTCAGCAGGGTGGCCGGGCGGTAGGCCCGCAGGGTGAGCCCGACACCGGCCGGCAGCGCGATCTCCACCGGGTCGATCCGGACATCGGCCCACAGCGACCGGTCGCCGGTGGCCGTCACGACCGGAGCGTC
The DNA here is from genome assembly GCF_030345095.1 of Solwaraspora sp. WMMA2056. Taxonomy (NCBI): domain Bacteria; kingdom Bacillati; phylum Actinomycetota; class Actinomycetes; order Micromonosporales; family Micromonosporaceae; genus Solwaraspora; species Solwaraspora sp. WMMA2056. The sequence goes on along the minus strand of NZ_CP128360.1, from coordinate 6,748,946 downwards.
CTCGGCGTCGTCGAGCGTGTCGTCCGTCGCGGATTCCAGGTCGTCGGTGGGTCCGAGGTCGTCGGCGGGCCCAGGATCGGCAGCGCCCGGTTCGACTGATCCGGCGGCGAGCCGGTCGGCATCGGGCTGGTTCGGCGACTTGGCCACGCTGACCTCCGTTTGTGTTCCGGTGACGGCGCCCGAACCCGGACTGTCGGGTGGGTGACTCTGCGCACACCCTAGTGGGAAGCCCGCCGGATGGCGTGCCCGCACCCCGCCCCGCCGTCAGTTGGTCGCCGTCAGGTAGCCACGTTCGGCGGTCTGCTGCATGATCCACTGTTCCCGGTACCAGCCGGGCCGGTCGACCAGCCCGGCGTGGCTGCCGCGCTGCGCGATCCGACCAGCCGCCAACACCAGGATCTCATCCATCGATTCCAGTCCGGCCAGCCGGTGGGTCACCAGGACGACGGTCCGCCCGGCGGCGGCGGCCAGCACATCGGCCAGCACGGCGTCGGCCATGGCCGGGTCGAGACCCTCGGTGGGTTCGTCGAGGACCAGCACCGCCGGATCGACCAGCAACGCCCTGGCCAGCGCGAGTCGCTGCCGCTGACCGCCGGAGAGCTGGCTGCCGACCGCGCCGACCATCGTCCGCCACCCGTCCGGCTGCTCCCGGACCCAGTCGAGCAGGCCGGCCGCCGCGCAGGCGGCGGCGAGCTCGGACTCGGTCGCCGTCGGTCGGGCCAGCAGCAGGTTGTCGCGAACTGTGGCGTTGAACACGTACGCCTCGGCGAGCAGCCCGCCGACCAGCCGGTGCCGCCGCCCGGCCGGTACGTCGGCCAGGTGGGTGCCGTCGACGGTGATCCGCCCCTCGTGCGGGTCGACCGCCCCGGTGAGTACGCCGAGCAGGGTGCTCTTGCCGGCGCCGCTCGGCCCCACCACGGCGACCCGCCGCCCCGGCGGCAATCGCAGGTCGAGCCGGTCCAGCGCCGGTACGGTGCCGGCGCGGTAGCGCACCGACACGCCGTCGAGGGCGACCGCCACGCCCGCCGCCGGGGCCGGCCGGTCACCGTCGCCGTCGGACTGCCCGCCACCGGCACTGTCGACCGGCTCGCCGACCAGCTCGGCCACCCGTCGCAGCCCGCCGCGCAGCTGCGCCCACTGGCGGGCCGCCGCGACCAGCGCCAGGCACATCTCGACGGCCGTCAACGTCCCGACGGCGAGTACGCCGACCAGCACCCCGGCCACGCCGTCGCGCACCGCGACGACGGTGACCGTGGCGGCGGTCGCCCCGGCGACGAGCACCCCGACACCGTCGACCGCCCAGCCGGTGACGGCCAGCCGCCGTTGCAGGCCGGCGAGCTCCCGGACCCGGCGCGCGGTCCGGTCCAGCGCGGCGGCGGTGCCACCGAACGCGGCCAGGTCGGCCGCGCCGTACGTCAGGTCGGTGCTGTCGGCGGCGAGGTGCCCCCGCAACGGTGCCACCCGGTCGGCGGTGCGCCGGGTGAGCAGCGTGGCGACCGCTGGCAGCCCGATACCGGCCACCGCCAGCCCGGCGGCGAGCACCAGCGCGGCGGCCGGGTCGACCACGGCCGTACCCGCCACTGCGAGCGCCGCCACGCCGGCGGCGGCTGCCCCGGGCACCAGCACCCGCAGCAGCAGGTCCTGCACGGCCTCGACGTCGGACACCAGCCGGCTGAGCGCGTCGCCGGAGCGGTCGGTGGCCGTCTGCCGGCGGGCGGCCAGCGCGCGGAAGATCCGGAACCGTACCTCGGTGACGACCCGCAGGGTGGCGTCGTGCCCGGCCAGACGCTCGGTGTAGCGCAGCACGCCCCGGCCGATCGCGAACGCCCGTACCGCGACGATCGCCACGGTGACGGTGTCCAGCGGCGGCTGGCCGGCCGCGGTGATCAGCAGCCACACCGCCGTCGCCATCAGCGCCAACGCGGCGATCTCGGTCGCCGCCGCGAGCAGCCCGGCGCCGACCAGCCGACCCAGGTACGGCCGGGCCAGGGCCAGCACGGTCAGCTCCGGCGGCCGGTCACGGCGTGCTCCGGCGGCCGCGTCGCGGTGTGGCCCGGTGGCCGCGTCGCGGTGTGGCCCGGCGGTCACGAGGCCGCTCCGCTGAGGTGCCGGGCGCTGACGCGGCCGGCGTCCAGCCGGACGACCCGGTCGACACCGTCGATCAGGGCCGGGCGGTGCGCGACGATCAGCGCGGTCCGCCCGGAGATCAGTTGCCGGGAGCCGGCCAGCACTGCGGCTTCGGACTCCCCGTCCAGCCGGGCGGTCGGTTCGTCGAGCAGCACCACCGGCGAATCCCGGAGGAAGGCCCGAGCCAGTGCGACCCGTTGCCGCTGCCCACTGGACAGGCCATGGCCGCGTTCACCGAGCCGGGTGTCGAGGCCGTCCGGCAGTGCGGCCACGACGTCGGTCAGCGCGGCGGCCTGTACGGCGGCGGTCACCTGCGCCGGTGGCGCGTCGGGTGAGCCGAGCCGGATGTTGTCGGCCACTGACGCGGCGAACAGGTGGGCGTGCTGCGGCACCCAGGCGAGCTGTCGGCGCCACTGGTCGATGTCGAGCTCGGTCAGGTCGACCCCGTCGACGGTGATCCGCCCGGACGTCGGGGCGACGAAGCCGAGCAGCAGATGCAGCAGGGTGCTCTTGCCGGCACCACTGGGCCCGACGACGGCGATCCGCTCGCCGGCCCGGATCGTCAGGTCGACGTCGTGCAGCGCGGTGGTGCGTCGATAGGCGACGGTGACCGCCTCGAACCGGATCTCGGCCGGGGCCGACCGGACGACGGCCCGTGCCGCCGCCCCGACCTGGTCGACAGTCGCGTCCCCGACCTGGTCGACAGTCGCGGCCCCGGCCCGGTCGGCACTGGTGCCGGCGTCGGCGTCGGCGTCGGCGATGAGGGTCAGTGCCTCGTCGAGGACGGTCAGGCCTTCCATGCTGGCGTGGAACTTGCTGCCCGCCGCCCGCAGCGGCAGGTACGCCTCCGGAGTGAGCAGCAGCACCAGCAGCGCGGTGGACAACGCCATTCCGCCGGTGAGCAGCCGGAGCCCGACCGGGACGGCCACCAACGCCACAGCGAGGGTGGCGACCAGCTCCAGCACCAGGGCGGAGAGGAAGGCCACCCGCAGCGTGGTCATGGTGGCGACCCGGTGCCGGTCGGCCATCCGGCGTACCACCTCGGCCTGGTCCCGCTCGCGGCCGAAGGCCCGCAGCGTCGCCAGGCCGGCCACCATGTCCAGGAAGTGGCCGCCGAGCTGGGTCAGCCGCCGCCACTGCCGTTCGGTCGCCGCCTGGGCGTGCCAACCGAGCAACGCGCCGAAGATCGGGATCAGCGGCAGGGTGACCGCGACGATCAGCGCGGAACTCCAGTCGGCGAAGACCAGCCGGGCCAGTACGGCGACCGGCACGGTCACGCTCAGCACCAGTTGCGGCAGGTACCCGGTGAAATAGCCGTCGAGGGCGTCCAGACCCCGGCCGGTCAGGGTGGCGAGCTGGCCGGCCCGCTGCTCGGACACCCAGGCCGGCCCGCGCCGGTGGATCGCCGTGAACAGGTCGACCCGCAGCTGCGCGGTGACCGTGGCGGCGGCGCTGGCGGCCAGGACGCCCTGCGCCCAGCCCAGCGCGGCCCGGCCGGCGACGCTGGCGAGGAACCCGCCGAGGGCGGCCCGGTCGAGTTCACCCTGGGCTGCAGCGGCCAGCACCGTGGCGAGCGTCGTCGCCTGGGCGATGATCAACACCGCGGCGAGCACCCCGAGCAGGCCGAGCGCCGCCAACGGCAGCCGGGCAGCCGGCACCTGACGCAGCAGCCGGGGGTCGAACGGGCGGCGGCGTGGCGAACCGCCGGCTGCGGTGGCGGGAGCCGCAGGGCTCGTCATCGACGTCAACCGGCCAGGTACAGCGAGACCGGCATCAGCAGCAGCGCGGCGGCGAGCAGGCTGGCCGCCGCCGGCCGCAGCCGGGGTGCCGGAGCGTCGCCCAGCAACCGCTGCACCCGGGCGTCGAGATCCCGGTCGGCGACCGCGAGTACACCGGCCGGGGTGATCCGGTCCGTCGTGGCGGCGAACCGGCGCAGCGCGGCGGCGAGCGGTGCGTCGGTGTGCTGGCGGCGGGCCTTGTCGTCGGCACGCATCTCGACCAGCAGCGCGACCGCGTCGTGCGCCGCCCGCAACCACCGCAGCCGGGGCAACGCCCGGCACAACGCGGTGAACGGCAGCAGCACCAGGTCGTGCCGTTCGTCGGCGTGCGCCCGCTCGTGGCTGAGGACGGCGGCGAGTTCACCCGGACCGAGCAGGTCGAGCGCGCCGGCGCTGACGACCACGGTCGGGCGTACCCCCGGAAGGCAGTAGGCGGCGGCGCTCGGGTGGTCCAGCACCAGGGCCCCGGGCGCGGCCGGGTCGGCGCGCCCGACCAGGGCGAGCAGGTCGCGGTGCCGCCGCTGCGCCCGTACGGCGGCCAGCAGGCTGCGCACGGTGGAGCCGAGCAGTACGACGGCGATCGCGCCGGCGGCACCGACCAGCGCCAGCCGCAGCGGGCCCTGCCCGACCGGGAAGGCCCCGGTCGGCCAGCCGTGGCCCCCTACGAGGTGGGCGACGGCGGTGGCGAGGTCGCCTGCGAAGAGTCCGGCAGCCCGGCCGGGGCCGGTGCCGTACGGCGCGAGACCGACCGCCAACGGCAGCCCGATCGCGGCGAGCCCGACCGCGAGGCCGAGCGCCTGCCAGCAGAGGATCGCCACCCGGGGGCTGCGCCACGTCCAGCCGGGACCGCACCACGTCGACCGGGTGAGCGCCTGCGCGGCCAGGTAGCAGGCGATGATCACGGCGGCGAAGTGCACGGCGTACGCCATGGTCGGCTCAGCCCTGCCGCTCGGCCGCCTGCGCCTGGTCGGTGAGGGCGGCCCGGAGCACCTCGGCTTCGGTGCCGGTCACCGACCTGGCGAAGCGGACCAGGGCCGCGTCGCGGCTGCCGGCCAGGTCGAGGGCGTCGAGCATGAGCTGCGCGATGTGCGCCTCCCGGCTCGCCGCCGGCTGGTACTGCCAGGCCCGACCGGCCCGTTCCCGGCTGACCATGCCCTTGCCGGCGAGCCGGTCCAGGACGGTCATCACCGTCGTGTAGGCCAGGTCACGCTCCTGCAGGGCCTCGGCGACGTCCCGTACGGTGGCCGGCCCGGCCGCCGGGTCGCGGTCCCACAGCACGTCCATCACCGCGCGTTCGAGGTCGCCGAGTCGCGTCACCGGTCAAGCCTACCGCCGGTAGTAGATGGCAGCTCAGCGGGCCGGCGACGGTGCCGGGCCCGCCCTGCGCCGCGTGCCGGGCCCGGCCGGCCACCCCGGTGGGCTGCCACACCCGTGCATCATGGACGGATGGCCCCGCCGCGTCAGATCTTCGCCGTCTCCGGGATTCTGCACCCGCCACCGGGATATCGCGTACCCCGACGGAGCGCCCTGTTGGAGCACGCCATCTCGCTGACCGGGGTTCCGGTCGCCAAGGTCTGCCTGGTCCCGACCGCCGTCGGCGACGACCCGCAGACGATCGGGTCCTTCTACGCAGCCCTCGCCGACGCCGATCACGCCGTCGCGTCGCACCTGCAACTGTTCCCCCGGCCGAACGTCGACGACATCCGGGCGTTCCTGCATGACCAGCACCTGATCTGGGTCGGCGGTGGCAGCGTGGTCAACATGTTGGCGGTGTGGCGGGCGCACCGGGTCGACGAGATCCTGCGGGAATGCTGGGACGCCGGGGTGGTACTCGGCGGCGGCAGCGCGGGCAGCCTCTGCTGGCACGTCGGCGGGCTGACCGACTCGTTCTCCGACCGGCTCGACCCGGTGACCGACCTGCTGGCGATGCTGCCGTACAGCAACGGGGTGCACCACGACCTGGCCGAGCAGCCACGCCGGGCCCGCTACCTGGAGTGCGTGGCCGCCGGCCGACTGCCGGCCGGGTACGCCACCGACGACGGGGTCGGCCTGCACTACGTCGACACCGAACTGGCCGAAGCGGTCAGCTGCCTGCCCGGTGCCGGGGCCTACCGGGTCGAGCCGGGCCCGCAGGCCGGGACGGCCGTCCAGCGGCCACTGCCGACCCGCCTGCTCGGTACCGCCGGCTGACGGCGGGCGGCGGCTATGCCGCGACCCGCCGGGACTCGTGCAGCCCGGCGCGCAGCTCGTCGTCGCTCATCACCAGGTAGACCAGCCCGCAGTCGGCCGGCCCGGTGGCGCCGGGCAGGCAGAGCGTGCAGGGTTCGCCCGGCCGGATCGGGCACTTGGCCTCGGGACGTCGGTGTTTCACCTGCGCTGTCATGGCACCATCGTCGCCGCCGGCGTCCGTGCGGCGGCAGGGCCGAACGGCACCTCGCGGTCCGGACCTGCGGACCTACGTGCCGGGTGTACGCGGCCGGCGTACGAGGTGCGGCACCGTACTACGGTGCCGACGGCGGTGGACGTGCCGCGCGACGGCGGTGGACGTGCCGCGCGACGGCGGTCGATGGAGAGGACACGAGGCGTGGGTGCAGGGGCGAGCTGGACGTTGCGGGACCATGCCGGTGTGCTGCTGGCCGACCTGGCGGTCACCGACGGGGACTTCCCCTGGCTGTACGCCACCGTCCGGCCCACCGGGGCGTTCGCGCCGTTGCGGCCGATCTTCGACGCGGAGCTGCGGGCGCTGCGAGTGGTCGAGGACGGCCCGGACGACGGTGCCTGGGATCGGGCGTACCAGCAGGTGCGGGCGGCGGTCGTGCTGATCGACCCGGACGGGGTGGCGGTGCCGGAGTTCCTGCTGCACATCGACGGCGACCAGGCGTGGTGGCGGTGGATCGACGAACCGTTCGACGACGACGAGGACGACGACGGGCACGGGGAGGACGACGACGGGGACAGCGGCGCTGCCGGCCCCGACGCGGCGGGCGACCGGTGAGGCATCCGTGGATCGCGGCGCTGCTGACGTTGACGCTGCTCGGTGCCTGCGCCGGGCAGTTGCCGCAACCCGGGCCGCAGCCGCCGGACCACGACTGGACACCGACCCCCTCGCCGACCCCGCTGCCGTCGGTGGAGCCGTCCCCTGACTGCCCGGCCTCCGGGGCGCTGCTGAGCCTGGGCGAGGTGAACGCCGCGATGGGGCTGCGGGTGCTGTCGATCTGGCTGGTCAACTGCGCCGACGAGCCGGTGCACGTCGACGGCTTCCCGGAGATCGTGGTGCTCGACGAACAGCGGCAACCGCTCGCGGTCGAGGTCGTCGAAGGTGCCGAGGTGATCGCCCGGGTCGAGAGCCTGGCCCGCAGCCCGCAGCCGGTCACGGTGCTGCCCGGCCAGCGGGCGGCGGCGGCGCTGGTCTGGCGCAACACCGTCGACGACGTACGGGTGCCGCCGATGCACGGCACCTTCCTGCGCGTGGCGCCGGGAGTCGGCGTACCGGCGCAGGTGCTGGAGCCCGACGGCGGTCTCGACATCGGCACCACCGGTCGGGTCGCGGTCAGTCCGTGGGCGCCGGCCGACTGATCGGCGCGCCGTCGGTCAGCGCGGCGACCAGTCGTTCGCCGGCCGGCCAGGGGCCGTAGCCGCTGGCGGTCTCGATGTGCCCGGCGTCGCCGGCGTCGTACAGTTCGGCGCCCCAGTCGGCGGCGTAGCGCGCGAACTCCTCGACCGTCGTGTACGGGTCGGTGCGGCTGGCGACCAGGACGGTGCGAAACGGCAGTCGCTGCCGGGGGACCGCGTCGGCGTACAGGTCGGTCGGGTCGTCCGGGCCGGGCCGCCACCCCGGGTCCAGATACGGCGGGGTGACCAGCAGGGCGGCGGCCACCGGGCCGTGGTGGCGCGCCGCCCAGTGCACCACGGTCAGGCAGCCGGCGCTGTGTGCGATGAGCACCGCCGGTTCGTCGCTGGCGGTGATCGCCGCGTGCAGTGCGGCGAGCCGCTCGGCCAGCACGTACGGCGGTCCGGGCGGCGGCGGTGCCCACCGGTAGCCGGGGTTGGCCGCCGCCCACCGGTTGAGCCAGTGTTCGGGGCGGGGGAACCCTCGGCCGGGGACCAGGAGATGGCGGACCATCGATCGAGGGTACGCCGGTCCGGCGTTCGAGGCCGCCGCCCGGCCGGGCCGCCCAGGGTGTCGACCCTGGACGGCCCGGCACGGTGTTGGTGCCGGCGGTCAGACCAGCCGCAGCGTCGGGTACGCCGCGAAGACCGCGTTGAGCGGGGCGAAGTACGTCGTACCGCCGGTGGTGCAGTTTCCGCTGCCGCCGGAGGTCATGCCGAGCGCGACGGTGCCGGCGAACAACGCACCGCCACTGTCACCGGGCTGGGCGCAGACGTTGGTCCGGATCAGGCCCCGGACGGTGCCCTGGGGGTAGGTGACCGAGGCGTTGACGCCGGTGACCGAGCCGGAGCGGACTCCGGTAGTGCTGCCGCTGCGGCGGACCGACTGGCCGACGTACGCGTTGCCGACCGAGGTGATCGACTGGCTGCCGGGGTAGAGGTAGACCGCGCCGGGGCGGGCGATGCTGTTGTTGGTGTACTGCACGATGCCGTAGTCGTTGCCGGGGAAGCTGGAGACCACCCGGCTGCCGAGCACGGTGCTGCGGCTGGAGTTGGCGTACCAGGTGGCGGCGCTCGCGGTGCAGTGCCCGGCGGTGACGAAGTAGTTGGCCGTGGAGGTGCGGACGTTGAAGCCGAGGGAGCACCGGGAGCCGTTGCTGCCGTAGATGGCCTCGCCGCCGGCGATCATCAGGCTGAACTCGCCGTCGGTGTGTTCCAGCCGGGCGGCGTCGCCGGCAGCGGCGACCGCCGCTTCGACCAGGGCCAGCCGGTGGCCGGTGACGGTGCTGTCCACGGTGACCACGACCTGGTTGACGGCCAGGTCGATGGCGCGGGCGGTGCCGACGAAGGCGGCGGCCCGTTCGATCCGGGCGGTCACCGCTTCGAGGTCGGCGCTGCTGTAGGTGACGGTACGGGCGACGGCGCCGGCCTGGCGGGCGGCCCGGGCGGCGGTGGCGTCGGTGACGGTGACGACCATCCGACCGGTGGCCTCGTCGAGGTACGCCCCCGCTGAGCGGTCGCCGAGTTCGGCGCTGATCTCGGCGGCGGTGTCCGCCCCGGCGGCGAACAGTGGTACGGGTGCGGCCTGGGCCGCCGACGGCCAGAGGGCCATTCCGACGAGCAGCAGCGGGGCGGCGAGGGTGGCCGCGGCGCGCTTGACGGGGGTGCTGATGGCTGGCACGTGCGCCTCCTGTGGTGTGGGGGTGCGTGCGGTACGCCGGTCGGCGTGCCTGGAGAGGGGTGCGGTACGCCGGTCGGCGTGCCTGGAGAGGGATGGGCAACTTTGACTATCCATCTCCCTCGATCTCGTGCCCCAAAGGCTCCCATCCCAGCCGGAAGGCCACAAGAACTAACATTGGGGAGAGGTACCCCGTGTTATGGCGGTGCCGCCGTCCGTCAATCTTGAGCGACTGCTCAACCTGGTGCTAGCCTCTGTTTTGAGCGACTGCTCAAATTGGGGGCGATCACTGGTGCTGTACATCGAGACGCTGATCCGCGCGCCGATCGAACGGGTGTGGCAGCACACCCAGGACCCGGCCCGGCACAGCCGGTGGGACCTGCGCTTCACCCGGATCGAGCCGTACGGTCCGCACGAACGGTTCCGGTACGCCACCCGGCTGCTGCCCGGCCTGACGATCACCGGCACCGGACAGTCCGCAGGCGAACGTCGTCGACCGGACGGCTCCGCCACCTCCGTGCTGCGGTTCGCCTGCGACCACCGGCTGTCGCTGATCCGCTCCGGCCACGGCTTCTGGCGCTACCAGCCGACCGCCGACGGCGTACGGTTCTGGACCGGCTACGACTACACCCCCGGGTGGGGCCGCTGCGGACCGGTCGCCGACCGGATCTTCCGTCCCGTCTTCGGCTGGGCCACCGCCTGGTCGTTCGACCGGCTACGCCTGTGGCTGGAGCGCGGCGTACCGCCGGAGCGCAGCCGCGACCAGGCACTGGCCGAGGCCGCCGGCCGGCTGGCCCTGGTGGCCGTCGCCGTCGCGCTCGACCAGCGGCTCGCGCTGCTGGCCGTACCGCTGGCCGTGCTCGCACCGCCACTGCCCGGCACCCCGGCGGCCCGACGGTGCCGGCCACGCCACTATCGCCGAACCCCGGCGGTCCACATCGAACAGAAGGCAACCCGGTGACCTCGATCTTCCAACGGGCGCTCGGCGCCGACTTCGACCGGCTGCATCCCCACCTGCAGCGCCGCTTCGGCATCAGCAGCGCGCAGTCCACCGGCTGCGTCGGCACCGGCGTGATGGACCGGATCTGGCACGGCCCGGCGGTCACCCTGCCGTTGCTGCGGCTCGGGGCGACCCGCCACATCCTCTTCCCCGAGCAGGGCAGCAACGTCCCGTTCTGCATCGAGAACTACGCGTACCGCGACAGTTTCGGCCGGGAGACCGTGACGTTCGTCCGGTCCTTCGACATCGCGCCACACCGGCGTCGCCGATTCGACGCGACGATGGTCTACAGCCCGCAGCGGTCGGCCATCGTCGACTACCTGGGCACCCATCAGCACTACGGGGTGCTGCTGGATCTGCGGGTCGACCGGCGCGGCGCGCTGACCATCCGCACCGGCGAGCAGCGGTACGCCGGCCACCGGTTCCCGGTCGCCCTGTCCGGCGCGGCCGAGGTGCGGGAGTGGTGGGACGACGCCGACGACTGCTTCCGGATCGAGGTACGGGTGACCAACCGCTTCCTCGGTCCGGTCTTCGGGTACCGGGGCCGGTTCACGACACGGTACGTGGACACGGGGACGGCCCCGGTACCCGCTGCCGTGCGTCCGGTGCGGGAGAATCCCCGCATATGAGCTCTGATCCCCGGCCGGTGAGCCCCGACCCCGGGCCGGTCGGCCGCCGCACGCGCGCCGGGGCCCCGGCCAGCGCCACCAGGCAGCGCCTGATGGACGGGGCATTGCAGGCGATCCGCCAGCACGGCATCGCCGGGGTGTCCGCCCGCACCGTCGCCGCCTGCGCCGGAGTCAACCAGGCGTTGGTGTTCTACCACTTCGGCACGCTCGACGACCTGCTCGCCGCCGCCTGCCAGGCGGCCACCGCCGCCCGGGTCGCGCATTACCGGGACCGGTTCGCGGCCGTCCGGTCGCTGCGGGAGTTGCTGGAGCTCGGTCGTGACCTGCACGAGCAGGAGCGTCGCAACGGCAGCCTGGCCGTGCTCGCCCAACTGCTCGCCGGCGCGCAGGTCGACGACCGGCTCGCCGCACCGACGGCCGCCGCGCTGCGGTTGTGGACCGACGAGATCGAGCAGGTGCTGTGCCGGGTGCTGGCCGGGTCGCCGCTGGCCGAGCTGGCGGACCCGGCCGGGCTGGCCCGCGCGGTCACGGCCGGGTTCATCGGCCTGGAGCTGTACGACGGCATCGACCGGTCGGGTGCCGATGCCGCTGTGGCCACGTTGGAGCAGTTGGCGGTGCTCGCCGACGTCGTCGACGAGTTGGGGCCGATCGCCCGGCGCGCCGTCCGTGGCCGGCTGAGCTCCCGTCGTCGCTCCGGCCCACGCTCGCGGTAGTCCGCCGCCGGGCCGCAGATGGCGGGCCGCGGCGGTCACAGCGGCGGTCACAGCGGGCCGAGGACGGTACGCGGGTCCGCCGCCAACGCCAGGGTTTCCAGGATCGGCAGCAACTGGCGTTCCTCGTACCGGAAGTGCGACTCCATGACGGCCGCCAGGCCCTCCAGGTGCCGGTCCAGCTCGGCGGGCGCGGCGCAGGAGTCCACCGCCGCCTGCAGACCGCCCAGCAGGTGCGCGATCATCGAGTGGTCCTGCCGCAGGTAGTAGAGCGTGTCGCGCAACTCGGGGTGCTGTGCGGCGACGGCGGGGAACAGTTCGCGGTCCTCGCCCTCGTGGTGGGCGGTCAGCGCGGCGCAGAAGCCGTGGCAGTACAGCAGCAACTGCCTGGTCGCCGGTGCCACCGGCTCGCCGGCGGCCACCGCCTGTCTGGTCACGGCCAGCGCGTCGCGCAGCTTTTCGTGGGTGGTACGCAGCTCCCGGCTCCAGGCCACCAGCCTGGCCGCCGCGCCCGTACCCGTCGAATCGCCCTCACCCATGGGTGACGGGCGAAGGGACGACGGTGATCATTGTCGTGCTCCCTTCGGTCCGGCGCCTCCATGTCTGACACGGACTGCCACCGACACGCGACGCTGAGGCGACCTTAGCACCCATTGTCGACCCGGTCCGGCGTCACCCTCGTCCACCTGGATCGACTGTGGATCGGCTATTGCCAGGGGGTCGTATTTTCGATGGCGGAGGTGGCGGGCGGTTGATAGGATTGTCCTACGTCGAACTCACGGGGAGACAGACCACATGTTCAGCCTTCGCATTCGCGCCTGCATTTGTCGATGACCAGACCAGCGATCCGACGTCGTTTCGCTCGATAGTCGCCCGCTGCCGCGGCTGGGCCGCGCAGCCAGGTTCCCGGTCCCCGCCAATCCACTTACCGGGTGGCCCCGAAGTGGTCCACCGATTCTCAGCCGCCAGTCGTCACGCTGGTGGTGACCTGTCGACTCGGTACCCGTTCACGCCGTCGGACACTGCTGTCAACGTTGGCCTCCCGCACCGTGCGGGCGGTCCATGCTGGCTGTCCGAGGCCGGCCATGACGTTCCTGGATTCCGCAGGTCGATGTCAGCGGAGGTGATGCACGATGGAGACCGACTGAAGAATTCCTGGGCCCCGGTCAACGTTACCGACGGGCCGTGGGAAACCACTGCACGCCGTACGCGAGATACAGCTCCGGCTCGTCGAACTCCGCGTACACCTCACTGACCGCGTCCGGCTGAATCAGTTCCCTTCCGGGCTGCGGTGAATCCAGCAACCGCACCGGCTCCCCGGTCACTCGCCGCACCCAACTGGGCATTCGGTCAGGGTCGAATCGCACCCGCAGTTCGAAGCGTCGGCACCGTCGTGTCGCGGTCAGGACGTAATGCGGGTATGCGACCTGGCTCGGGCCCAGCCGGGTCACCACACAGAAGTCGCACGACTCACCGGCGGCGAGTGGCCGGGGCAGCCCGACGACCAGTTGTGAGCGCTGGGGCAGCGGTCGCTCGTGCCGGATCGTCCGACCGCCCCAGTGGACACCGGCCTCGATGTCGAGGCCGGTGCTGCCTGGCGGGCAGGGCAGCGACATGCCGAGGGTGATCTGGTCGAGACCGTCGTGGTCGGCCACGATCCGGCGTTCCTCGTACGCCTCCATCGTCGGGGTGTCCAGTCGCACCAGTACCCGCAGCCGGTCGACGTGCCAGCCCGCGCCGGCCGGTTGTGCGCTGCGTCGGCCCAGCTCCCGGCCGATAGCCTCGGCAAGCAGTTCCTCCGCCTCGTTGATCCGGCGCAGTGCGGTCCGGTCCTCGCGACCCAGCTGCCGGGCCAGCCAGGCGACCCGGCCCCGGAAATGGGTCTCCTGGGCCTGCGGGTGCAGCCCGAGCGCGACCCGGGCGGCGAGCGCCATGTCGTCGGGCAACTGCCGGGCCTGACCGTTGAGCTCGGCCACCACCCGTTCGCGCAACTGGGCAGGGTCGTCGGCCCGGCCGGCTCCACCGGTGCCGCAGAGCGCCCGCAGGTGGTCGCCGATCCGGCCGGACAGGTTGGCGGCGGACACCCCTCGGCCGGCCCGCAGTGCGCGCAGTTCGGACTTGATCTCCGTCACGGACACCAGATGTCACCGCCCTTCCAAGGAACGTCACCTTGTCCACTTCGTGACACCAGCGGCAGATTTTGTCATGTGTGCTGAGTTTCGCAGCCGGGCACCGGCGGTTGACACTGGTTCCCGGCGTGATCCGACGTGATCCGCTCCTGAGCCGGAGGCGTGTGCCACCGTGCCGCCCTCCGCAGCCCGGTCTGTGGGGCCGGGGCCGGTTCACGTAACCACGTGGACAACGGGGATGACTCCGGTACCCGCAGCGGTGCGTCCGGCTCGACCGGGCGTCAGCCCGGGGTGTGCGCCGCGCCCGCCGGGTCGAAAAGGGACTCCGGCGGGCCGGCGGCGACCGGGCCGGCCCGGTGCGGCGGCGGCGCGAGCTGGCGGGTCGGCTGCCGGCTGAACAGCCGTACGCCCCGGTCGGTGGCGGTGCGCGCGGTGACCGCGAGGGTGACCAGATGGACCGGGTCAGGTGGGGCGGTGAAGCTGCGGGTGCCCCAGCGGACCCAGATCGCGACGCGGCCGGCGGCGGCCTCGGCGAGCAGCTTCTCCACCGTACGGCGCCGATCGGTGTGGTCGATCTCGACCACGACCGGAGCGCCACCGGGCCGGGCGCAGGCGACGTCGACGACCGAGTGCCTGTCGGCCATCGGTGGCGGCAGCGGCAGGACACTGGCCGCGCGGCGGTACACCCGCCAGCCCTGCCGGGCACCCCAGTCGGCGACGGCGTCGACGAGCAGGGCGGTGACCTGGTCGGTGGTCAGGTCGGTGAAGGTCACCGTGGCGAGCCGGTCCGCCAACGAGCCGGCCACCGTCGTCGCCGGGTCGTCGCCTGCCGCCGGCTGGCCCGCAGCAGGGTCGCCACCCGCACCCGGGTCGGTCACAGCGGCAACCAGGCGATCACGTCGCGGATCTTGGCGTCCCAGTAGCTCCACAGGTGGTCGCCCGGTCCGAAGTCGATGGTGACTCCGACACCCCGGTCCGCGCAGGCGTCGCGGAACCGTACGTTGTCCGGATACAACTCGTCCTCGGTGCCGCAGCCGACCCAGAGCCGAGGCAGCGTCGCCGGGTCGGCCCGGTCGAGGACGGTGAACAGGTCGTCGTCGCTGCCGGTGACCTCCCGGTCGCCGAAGACCCGGTGCATCAGCGGGTCGGTCGCCGACACCGGCGGGCCGTGCTGACGGGCGCCGACATCGAGTACGCCGGAGAGGCTGGCCGCCGCCGCGAACCGCTCGGGCCGGCGCAGCGCCCAGCGCAGCGCACCGTACCCGCCCATGGAAAGGCCGGCGACGAAGGTGTCCTCGCGCCGCCGGGAGACCCGGAAGAACCCCTCGACCACCGCCGGCAGCTCGGTGGAGAGGAAGGTCCAGAACGGTGCGCCGTGCGCCTCGTCGGCGTACATGCTGCGGTTGACCTGAGGCATCACCACGGCGAGCCCCCGCTCCTCGGCGTAGCGCTCGATGGAGCTGTAGCGGGTCCAGGCGGTGGCGTCGTCGGTCAGCCCGTGCAGCAGGTAGAGCACCGGTGCGGCGCTGTCGCCGCCGCGCGCGGGGGCACCGATCCTGGTCCTGCTCTGCTGCGGCAACAGAACGGTCATCGAGGTGCCCTGCTCCAGGACGTCGGAGAAGAAGTCGACCCGTAGGAGTGCCATCCGCCCAGTGTGCCGGTTCGTCGTCGGACCTGACCCGGTGGCACCCCGTACGCCCGTTTGAAGGCCCGACAGAACGCCGCCTCCGACTGGTAGCCGAACCGGCGGGCGACCACGGGCAGCGGATCGTCGCTGCGTTGCAGGTGGTCGTGGGCCAGCTGCAGCCGCCAGGTCGCCAGGTAGCGGATCACCGGCTCGCCGACGAGGTCGGTGAAGCGGGCTGCGAACGCCGACCGGGACATGTCCACCTGCCGTGCCAGGGCGTCGACGGTCCAGCCCCGCTCCGGGGCCCGGTGCAGCGCGGTCAACGCCCGGCCGATCTGGTCGTCGCGCAGTGCGGCCAGCCAGCCCTGCCGGGCCTCCGGCGCGGCGTCCAACCAGGACCGGATGGCCTGGATCACCAGTACGTCGGCCAGGCGGGTCAGCATCGTCTCGCCGCCCGGCCGCAGCGCCTGCGCCTCCCGGGCGACCAGCCGCAGCGTGCTGTGCAGCCAGCCCGACTCGTCGTCGTCGAACCGGTCCAGGTGCAGCACCGCCGGCAGCTGCGCGATCAACCGGCGGGCGGCGACGTGGTCCGGGCGCAGCACCGCGTACGTCACCTGGGTGAGCTCCCCGCCGCCGCCGTGGCGCATGATCTCGTACCGGTCGCTGAGCTGCTGCACCGGAATGTCGAACAGCGGCAGCGTCGGGGTCGCGGGGGCGCTACGGAAGCGGTGCGGTACGCCGTGCGGGATCAGCGTCAAGCTGCCCGGCCCGATCAGGTACGGCTCGGCCCCGGCCACCTCCAACCAGTACCGGCCGGCGGTGACCACCTGCAGGGTCATGCAGCCGGGCAGCTCCGGCACGTCGACCCCCCACGGCGCGGTCAACTCGGCCCGGCAGTAGAGGGTGCCGGTCAGTCGGAACATGTGCAGCGTCTCGCCGAGCGGGTCGCTGACCGGCGGGACCACGCAACTGGGTGTCGTCCACACCTGCCCAGCATCCTTGGTGTTGTGCCGATCGTCCACTGCTCTGGACGATCGGCAAATAATGCCGGCAGCACGATCATTGTCCGGCCACGGCAGCCACGGCAGGCTGGTGACACGACAAGCGGCCTCCTGTTCCCCGGTGGGCCGCGCCGACCCGAAACGGGAGTTCCTCATGTCACGACCGTCAGTGCTCGTCACCGCGGCGACCGGCAAGACCGGCCGGCGGGTCGCCGACCGGCTCGCCGCACTCGGCCACCCGGTGATCCGGGCCAGCCGCAGCAGCGCCCAGCCGTTGCGCTGGGAGGACCCGGCGAGCTGGTCGCCCGCGCTGGACGGGGTGGACTCGGTCTACCTGTGCTACCACCCGGACCTCGCCGCGCCCGAGGCCCCGGCCCTGGTCGAGAAGTTCACCGCCGCCGCCCGCGACGCCGGGGTACGCAAACTCGTGCTGCTCTCCGGCCGTGGCGAGACCAACGCCCAGCGCTGCGAGGCGATCGTCGCCGACTCCGGTCTGACCTACGGCATCGTCCGCGCCAGCTGGTTCAACCAGAACTTCACCGAAGGCAGCCTGCTCGGCCCGGTCCTGACCGGCACGATCGCGATGCCGGCCGGCGGCGTGGCCGAGCCGTTCGTCGACCTGGACGACGTGGCCGACGTCGCCGTCGCGTTGCTCACCGACGACCGGCTCACCGGGCGGTCCTACGATGTCACCGGGCCACGGCTGCTGACCTTCGCGCAGGCGGCGGCGGAGATCGCCGACGCTGCCGGACGCGCCGTGACCTACCTGCCGGTCACCGCCGAACAGTTCCACCTCGGCCTGGTCGCCGAGGTCGGGCCGGACTACGCGCGACTGCTCACCGACCTGTGCACCGAGGTGTTCGACGGGCGCAACGCCGCACTCGGCGACGGCGTCGAGCGGGCACTGGGCCGCCCGCCCCGTGACTTCGCCGACTTCTGCCGGCAGGCCGCCGCCGTCGGGGCGTGGCAGCAGTGACCGCCGCCGCCGCCGGCCGGGCCGGGGCGGTGCCGCGTAGCCGTACGCAGGCGGTGATCCTCGCCGTCGCAGGTCTGGTCGTGGTCGGCATCGGCGGTGCGGTCCTGGCCGCCCCGGAGGCGTTCCACGCCGGCAACGACATCGAGTTCGGCGGCAACCCCAGCCTGCTCAGTGAGATCCGGGCCGCCGGTGGGGCGCTGCTGGCCACCGGCGTACTGGTCGCCCTCGGGGCGTTCGTCCGCCGGTTGACCTTCACCGCCGCGCTGGTCGGCGCGGCGGTCTACCTGGCGTACGGGCTGTCCCGGCTGTTCAGCATGGCGGTGGACGGGTTGCCGGCGACCGGGCTGGTCGCGGCCACGGTCGCCGAGCTGATCCTCGGGGCGGCCTGCGGGCACGTCCTGTACCGCCAGCGCGGCTGAGCCGCGCCTCGGGTCGTCGGGCCAGGTCGTCGGCGCGGCCGTCGGGCCGGGTCGTCGGGCCCGGGTCAACGGACCCGGGCGCGCCATCCGTCGAGGTCGGCGGCGAGCGCGTCGTCGCCGGCCACCCGGCACTGGTCGACGGCCACCTCCAGCAGCCGTTGCCAGGTCGGCAGGTACGCCGTCGGCCCCGGCACGGGCTGCCCCTGCCGTGGCCGGTGCGCGGTGGCGAACAGCGTGTGCGCCGCCAACACCAGCCGCCGCCCGTCGCCGTACGCCCGGGGCAGCACCTCGACGGCGAGCGCCGCCAACCGCGACACCGTGTCCAGCGACAGGCCGGACCACCATCGCATCGGCGTCGTCCAGATCAGCTCCGGCCGGTCCTGGCCGGCCAGCTCCTGCGCCAGCGTCGGCTGCCCGGCCGCGCCGGCGTGCCGCTGCACCGCCGCCGGCAGCGTCGGCGCGACCGCCCGGTCCAGCCACTGCGACGACGGCACCCACAGCAGGCCGCGACCCCGCAGGTTCGGCAGCACCAGCCGGGCCAGGCTCCGGCCGAACTCCGGCGGGAACGGCACCGGCGTGCCGGCGGCCGACAGCATCCCGTCGACCACCCGCAGTTCGGCCTCCAGCGCCTGCCGGTCCTCGTCCGGCGGCAGCCTGGCGACGATCGTCGCCGCCGGTAGGAATCCGTCGACGACCCGGCCGTCGACGAAGTTCAGCAGCGCCGACACGGCGGCGGCGCTGAACACGTACCCGCCGTCGGCGCTGTCGCTGTCGTCAGTCGTGTCGCCGTCGGCCCCAGCGGCGACGCTGTCGTCGGTCGTGTCGGGGTCGTCGCCGCCGCCGGAATCACTGTCGGGCTGGCCGTAGTAGCCCAGCGCGGCGTTCGCCGAGGCGACGGCGACCTGCGGGTCACCGTCGGAAGCCAGGGTCGCGGCGTTCGTCGCCAGCGTCCGGGCCAGGTCCCGCCGCTGCGGGTGCGCCGGGTCGCCGCCGGTCACCGCCAGGTAGATGGCCACCGCGCCGTCGGCGTCGACCTCCGCCGAGGCGGCCCAGCCCCGTACCGACTGGGCCAGCGCGCGACGGGCCAGCACATCGGCCAGCGACAGCTCCGCGTCGGCGACGGTGCCGACCGATCCGGCGTACGCCCGCTCGGCGTCGTCGAGCGCGGCCACCGCCGTGGCCGGGTCCCCGGCGGCGAGGTGCAGCGAGCCGAGTCGGTAGTGCAGCCCGCCCAGCCCGGCACGCAGTGCCGCGTCGTCCGGTGCGGCGGCGACCAGTTCGTCGGCGAGCGCGACGGCCCGGCGCTGGTGGTCGATCGCGCCCGCCCAGTCACCGCGTCGACTGTGCACGGTGGACCGGTCGATCGCCTCGGCGACACCGCCCGGGTGGGTCACTGGCCGCCGCGCAGGTCGTCGGGAACCTCGTCGACCAGGGCGATCCGCTCGAACGTGGCGGCGCAGCGCTGCCCGGTGGGGGACTGGGCGAGAAAGCCCACCCGGGTCGACCCGGCCGCGTCGCCGGCAAGCCGGAACAACCGGGCGAACTGCCACGACACCCCGTCGAGGGAGTAGTGGAACGCGTACGCCAGCCCTTTGCGCAGCACCCGAAGGTGGACAGTGGACGAATCGACGGTGACCGTGTTCGCGTCGTCCGACGTGCCGTTGGTCACCACCGTCACCACCATCGGCTGCCCCTGCGGCGAAAACTCGAAGCAGAGCTTCGCCCAGTGCTCCTCGTCGAGGCGAAGGCACAGCACCCCGGCGTCGAACGCGGCGGCGAAGTCGACCGTGACCCGGGCCGAGAGGGCGAACTCGCCCGCCGGACAGTCGAACAGCAGTGCTGGCGCGTCATGCGTACGGTAGGCACCGACCGGGTCGACGAACCAGTCCGTGCCGGCGCCCGCCGTGATCGACAGTGCCTGCCGGTCGGGGTCGTAGCCGGCTGCGACCGGGACGTGTTGCCAGGCCAGCGCCGGCAGGCCGGCGATCACCGGCGTGGGCGAGGTCGGTGGCGGGGACGGTGTCTGCGGTGTCATGGTGCCTCCGGGCGCATCGCGTCACGGACTCCGGCTGGGACTGTGATACTCCCACGGTCGGGCGCCCCGGGGTGGACCCACCGGCCGGCTTGACCCTCGACCAGGTCGAGGCCGCAGAGTCCTGGACGTGGAGAGCGACATGCACAGCATCGGCGCGACGGCACGGGCGAGCGGGTTGACCGTGAGCGCGCTGCGGTTCTACGACGCCGCCGGGGTGCTGACCCCGGCGACGGTGGACCCGCACATCGGCTACCGCTGGTACGCGGCGCACCAGTTGCGCGCCGCCCGGCTGCTGGCCGGGCTGCGTCGGGTCGGCCTGCCGCTGGCCGAGATCACCGAGGCGGTACGGGCGTTGCCGGACGTCGAGGTGGTCCGCCGGCTGCTCGACGACCACCTGCTGCGTCTGGTCGACGGGCTCGCCGACGCCCGCCGGGAGCTCTCCCGCATCCATGCCCTGCTCGATGCCGAGGAGAACGAAGTGACCATGCCCACCACCCGTGTCACCGTCGACGCCGTCGACGCGGCCCGCGCCCTGACCGCCGTACGGTTCGCCGTCGGCAGCGACCCGGAGATCCCCGCCCTGGGCGGGGTGCACGTCGAGGTCACCGCCGACACCGTACGGTTCGCCGCGACCGACCGGTTCCGGCTGGCGTACGCCGAACTCACGCCGACGGCGGTCGACGGTCCGCCGGTGTCGGTGCTGCTGCCGGGTACCTTCGTCGACGGCGTCCGCAGCCAGCTGGACCGCAACCCGCAGGTCGAGCTGACCCTCGGCCGGGAACCGGGTCGAAGGTGCGGCACCTGGCTGGCGGATCGCCGTCGAGCCGCTGGACGTCGACTTCCCCGACTACCGGGCGCTGCTGCCGGCCCGGGGTGCCGGTGGCCGTCGGGAGTTCGCCGTCGACGCGGCCGTGCTGCGCCAGGCGCTGGAGCCGGGACGGGCCCCGCTGGTGGTCCGCGAGCACCAGGGCGTCACCCACCCGGTCGCGGTGCTGGCGGCGACCGACGGCGGCACGGTCGAATGCGTCGACGAGGCCGCCTGGCGCGCCGCGCCGGACCGGTACGTCGCGGTGAACCGGGAGTTCCTGTTGCAGGCGGTGGAAGCCGCCGGTGGCGGTCAGCTGGTGCTCGACCTGGACGGGCCGATCCAGCCGCTGGCCGTGCGGCTGCCCGACGACGACCGGAGCTGTTCACTGCTGATGCCGATCCGGCACTGACGAACCCACCGACCTACGCACTGACGCCGGTACGGCGGCGCGTCGTAAAGTGGTCGGATGAGTGGCGAGGTCGTGCCGTCGCGGCGGGAACTGCGGATGTCCGATGCGGACCGGGAAGCGGTGGTCGCCCGGCTCAACGCGGCCGTCGCCGAGGGCCGACTGACCCTTACCGAGTTCTCCGACCGGGTCGACGCGGTGTTGCAGGCACGGACCTTCGGCGAGGTGGAACCCTTCGTCGCCGACCTGCCCGCCGTCGACCCGGTCGCCGCCGCCGACGTCGTGGAGCTACGCAGCCAGGCGGGGCAGTTGCGGCGTACCGGCCGGTGGAGCGTGCCGCGCCGGCTGGTGGTGCGGGCCAAGGCGGGTTCGGCGCTGCTGGACATGCGGCACGCCGTCTTCAGCCACCGGGTGGTGGAGGTCGAGCTGTCCACCCAGGCCGGGTCGGCGACGATCGTGCTGCCGCCCGGGGCGACCGCGAACGTCGACGGGGTGACCACGTCGGCGGGTTCGGCACGGGTCAAGGTGCCGGCGGTGCCGGAGCCGGGCGCGACGGCCCCGCATCTGGTCGTCACCGGCAGCACGGTCGCCGGCTCCTTGACGGTGCGCTACGAGTACCGGTTCTGGCGGTGGCGTTGGTAGGTGACGGGGCGCCCGTCGACCTCCCGCCCGATATCGCCAGCCACCGATGTTATCGATAACAGTTTCAGCCTGACGGGCGGATGTCGACCGGTGCCGGGCGGCTGAAACGTTGCTGTCGGTCGAGCGAAACGCTAGCCGGGCGGCGGCCGGTGTTCCGGCCCCACGAAACACGCCTGTTACCTATTGACGGGCGTAGTGTTATCGTTCACAGTCGATGGAACACCTGTCGGGGCGCGACCGGGAGTGAGCCGGCTGGCGCCGCCCGGGCTGGGTGCCAGCTCCGCCAACCGGGCTGGTGGGGCCGGATGTTAACGCTCACTGGCTAGGCCAACTGCGGCCAGCGGGCCCCGTGGTGCCGCCAGGCGTGCGGCTGCACCGCGCGGCCTGCGGTGACGGAGGAAGACATGGCAGGAACAGACCAGACCAGGCGTACCACCGACCGGAGATGGACCCGGCGCATCGCGGCGGCGGTCGCGGCGGTCCTGGCCGGCGGCGGCATCGTCGCGGTGACGACGACGTCCGCCTCGGCGGCGACGGTCGACACCAACGCGTGGTACGTCCTGGTCAACCGCAACAGTGGCAAGGCGTTGGACGTCTACAACCTCGCCACCAACGACGGGGCCCGGATCACCCAGTGGACCCGCAACAACGGCAACCAGCAGCAGTGGCAGTTCGTCGACTCCGGCGGCGGCTACTACCGACTGAAGTCCCGGCTCTCCGGCAAGGTCCTCGACGTCTACAACTGGTCCACCGCCAACGGCGCGGCCATCGTCCAGTGGACCGACCACAACGCCACCAACCAGCAGTGGCGCCTCGCCGACTCCGACGGCGGCCACGTCCGCATGATCAGCCGGCACAGCAACAAGGCCCTCGAAGTACAGAACGCGTCGACCGCCGACGGCGGCAACATCGTCCAGTACGACGACTGGGGCGGCACCAACCAGCAGTGGCAACTCGTCCGCGTCGACGGCGGCGGCAACCCCGACCCGGGCCCCACCACACCACCACCGAGTACGGGTCTGTAGGGAAAACTTGACAGACCCGTCGCCGGCAGTGGCACCTACAGCACCGACTACGACTCCTTCTGGTGCTGCCAGGGCACCGGCCTGGAGGTCAACACCGCGCTGGCCGACTCCGTCTACTTCCACGACGGCACCACGCTGACCGTCAACCTGTTCATGCCGTCGGTGCTCAACTGGGCGCAGCGCGGCATCACCGTCACCCAGACGACCAGCTACCCGGTCAGCGACACCACCACCCTCACCGTCACCGGCAACGCCGCCGGCACCTGGACGATGCGGATCCGGATTCCCGCCTGGACCAGCGGCGCGACGGTCAGCGTCAACGGCACCCAGCAGGGCATTGCCACGACGCCCGGCAGCTACGCCACCCTCACCCGGTCCTGGACCTCGGGTGACACCGTGACGGTCCGGCTGCCGATGCGGGTGATCATGGTGCCGGCCAACGACAACCCCGACGTCGCCGCGATCACGTACGGCCCGGTGGTGCTCTCCGGGAACTACGGCAACACCGCGCTGAGTGCCCTGCCCAACCTCGACGTCGCGTCGATCACCCGGACCAGCACCAGCTCGTTGGCGTTCACCGCGACCGCCAACGGGGCGACGTCGGCCTCGGGCCGTTCCACGACGCGCACGGCCACAACTACACCGTCTACTGGGCCACCACGCCCGGCGGCGGCAACCCCGGCACGGCCAGCTTCCGGCTGGTCAACGCCAAAAGCAACCTGGTGCTCGGGGTGCAGAACATGTCCACCGCGACCGGGGCGCGGGTGCTGCAGTGGGCGGACAACGGCACCAACGACCACCGCTGGCGGCTGCGGTACCGGTCCAACGGCTACTTCCGGATCCAGTGCGCCAACGGCGGGAAGGTGCTCGGGGTCGCCGGCGGATCCACCGCGCAGGGAGCGCAGATCGTGACCGCCGACGACACCGGAGCCAGCCACACGCTCTGGCAGTTCGTCTGACCGGTGCCGGTCAGGATCGGGCTGGTCGTCGGTACCCCGGCGGCCAGCCCGTCACCGGTCACCGGCCAGCCCGGTCACCGGTCGACGACGTCGGCCGCCGCCATCACCCGCAACGCGTTGGCGTCGACCCGCAGCCGGACCGGCGTCCGACCCGACAACTCGCCGTCGATCTCGACCCGCGCCGGGCGGTCGGTCTCCACCAGCAGCTCACCGACGGCGAGGAACGGGTCGTGGCGCAGGGTCCGGCGATGGCCGGTCGCGGCGTTGCGCACCGTCGCGCCCAACAGGCTGCGGCGGGTCGGCCCACCGACCGGGTACGCCACCAGCAGCCGATCGTCGGCGTTGGCGTCGGCGGTGATCGGCCGCCCCGCCTGGTGACCGCCGTTGGCGACGTACAGCTGATGGGTGGTGAATTCGCGGGTCCGGCCCTCGGCGCGGACGCTGACCCGCAGCGGCCGGTGCCGGGCCATCAACGCCGCCGCCGTCGCCGGGTAGGCCAGCTTGCCGACCACCCGTTTGAGCCGGGGCGGGGTACGCAGCATCACGTCGGCGGACAACCCGATGCCGACGTGGTTGGCGAACGGCAGGTCACCGGCGAGGCCCAGGTCGACGTCGATCACCTTGCCGCCGGTGATGACGCCGACGGCGTCATCCAGGTCGAGCGGGATGCCCAGGGTGCGGGCGAAGTTGTTGGTGGTGCCCAGCGGCAGCAGCCCGAGCGCGATGTCGCGGTGGGCGAGCAACCGGGCGGCGGCCCCGATCGTGCCGTCCCCGCCGCCGGCGACCAGCAGGTCCGGGGCCAGCCCGACCGCCTCGTCGAGGTTGCGTTCCAGCTCGCCCGGCTCGTCGACCGGGTACGTGGCCAGCAGGTCGAAGCCGGCGGCGGTCAGCCGCTGGCGGGCGTCGCTGTAGAGCTGCCGACCCCGCCGCGACTTGGCGTTGACGATCAGCACCGCCCGCCGCTGCCGCCGGATGGCGTCACTGAGCTCCTGCTTGGTCCGCACCGTCGCACCCTATCGCCACTGCCTGTGCGGACACTTTCGGGCGGGAGTGCGTCGGGCGGCGGTCAGGCCGGCGACGCCGATGCCGCCGCGAGCGCGTCGGCCAGCGCGTCGGCCGGGTAGGGCGCGGTCGGGTCGCGGATCACGGCCTGCCAGAACCCGCCCATGATCGTCGCTACCGCCGCGTACCGCCGGACCAGCGTGACGGCCTCCCGTGGCAGCCGTGGATGGTCGTCACCCGGCCGTGACCGAAGGTAGTCCAGACACGCCGGCCAGGGCTCCCGCAACGCGTTGCCGATGACCGCGAAGACGAGGTGGGTGACGGTGTAGCAGCGGTCGTAGTGGCGGTGTCGCCGCAGGAACGCGTGCTCGGCCGGATCGAGGTCGAAGTCGGCGTGCGCGGCCAGGCCGAAATCGGCGACGTAGATCTCGTGGCCGTCGGTCAGCAGGTTGTGCGTGTGCGCGTCGAAATGCGCGAAGTCATTCTCAGCGAGGAGCCGGGTGGTGCTTTCCAGCGACCGGTCGACCATCGCGTAAGCGGCCGCAGCGGACGATCCACCTGTCGATCGATGTGGGTTCCATCGGTTCGGGGCGTACCGGCAGGATCCGCCAGTGGTGCAGCAGCGGGAAGCTTGCCGACCGGCCTTGTCGCACCCACTCCGACACGGTCCGGTGGGCGGCCAGCTCACGCCACGCACCGAACCCGGCGGATGCCACGCCGTACTGGTAGAAGGTCGGCGGCTCGAACAGGTTGCGGGTGCAGCCGTGGTGTTCGACGCGCAACTCGAGGTCGGTCAGGGGGGACGCGTTTGACGAACACCGGGCCGCCGGCCACGTCGATCGACGCCGTCGTGCCGCCGATCCCGGTGCCGAGCGCCGTGGCGTCGGTCAGCAGACCGCACAGCTCGGTCTCGTCGAGACCACTGAGCCAGGCCGTTACGGTACGGTCGCGGGCCAGCCGGTCGATCGGATCCCGCCCGGCGTCCGCGACCTCCATTCCTGTGTGGTCCGGCATGTTCGCACCGTAGTCGAAGGGTCCGACAAGACCTGTCCGCCGGCCCCGCCGGCCCCGGTGGCCAGCGGTCGTACCTGGTCCGGCGGTCAGGACCCGGTCAGTACGTCGTACAGGTCCGGCCGGCAGTCGAGCGCGGCGGCCCGCAGCGCGGCCACCCGGGCCACCTGCTCGTCCGGCGGCAACGCCCGCAGCCCAGCCAGCGCGTCGACGACCATCTGCTGCACCGGAGGCCAGAACTCGTCCGGCCCGGCGTCGCGGCCCTGCAACCACAGGCCGGCGGCGGCGCGGGCGGCCTGGATCGGCTCCCAGCCCGCGACGTCGTCGGCGGCGGCGCCGCAGGCCCAGGTGCCGGCACCGTCGAGAATGGTGTCCTCGATCGACTGCTGTCCAGTGATCACTGTCCCGTCGCCGTATACGACGAGTTCCAGGTGGACGCTGTCGCGGCGCTGCACGACCGGGGTACCGTGCCGGCTGGGCTCCTCGACGACCTGGGTCGGTGCGTCGGGCAGCCGGCTGAGCAGGGCCAGGGCCCGCCGGGCCGGTTCGACGATCTGGGCCAGCGCGGGTTCGTGCAGCCGGGTGACGCAGACCCGGGGCGCCTCGTCGGTGCAGACCAGTGCGGTCGCCTGCGGGTCCGGCCGGACGGCCGCTCCCGGTGGCGGGAACAACGCCAACGCCGCGACCAGGCCGACGACGGTGGGCAGGGCGGCCAGCAGCCGGGCCCGCCGGCCGCCGGCGGCGTACAGCGCGAACCCGGTGGCGGCGAGGGCGGCGAACCAGACCAGTTTGCCGGCGACGACCCGAGTGTCAACGATGGAGTACTGGTCGGTGTCGCCGAGGTAGGCCGGACCGAGCAGCAGAACCGGACGGTCGCTGTCGGCCGATCCGATCGCGAGGACCACGACGGCGGCAAGGCCGCCCAGGGCGAGCAGCGCAGCGGTGAGCCGCGACGGCAGCAGCCGGCCGACGCCGAGGCCGAGCAGTCCGGCAGCGGCGATGCTCAGCGAGCCGGCGAGCAGCGGCCAGTACCAGCCCGGCGGATGATAGGTGGCCGCCAGCAGGGCGCGGCCGAGCCCGTCGAGCAGCCCGCCGACGTACCCACCGGCCAGGCAGCCGGCGACCACCGCCGCCTGCGGCGCGACCCGGGCCCACCCGGGGCGGGCAGTGGCGGCGAGCAGGTCGGCGATGCCGGCAGCGTGGTCCCGTCGGCCCTGCCAGGCCCCGGCGGCGAGGGCCAGCGGCCACAGCAGGTCCAGACCGGCGTGGTGGGCGAGGACCGTCGCCATCCAGGCACCGTCCCAGCGTTCCGGGTCAGCGGTCAGCAACGCCGCCGCGAAGGCCAGCCCGAGACCGAACCACAGCGCGGCGGTCCGCCGCACCTCCACGAAGAAGATCCGTCCAATCATCGCCCCGCCGCCGCTTCGTTGATGTTCACACCCGGCAAGACGGCACCGTAGAGGTCCCCGGTTCTTCCTCGTGAGTGACCTGCGTCTCACCGTGTCGGTCGGTGCCGGGTTGGAATCCGCTGGACTGCCGCCACCAGCGGCGGCGATGGTGGACGGTATGCGGGCCGACGACATCTGGAACGACGAGACCGCGCGGCACTACGACACCCCCGGCACGGGCATGTTCGCCGCCGAAACGCTCGACCCGACCGTGGACCGGCTGGTCGCCCTGGCCGACGGTGGCCCGGCGCTGGAGTTCGCTGTCGGCACCGGTCGGGTCGCGGTGCCGCTGGCCGCCCGAGGAGTCCCGGTGACCGGCATCGAGCTGTCCCGGCCGATGCTACGGCAGCTGCGGACCAAGGCGACCGCGCAGCAGATCCCGGTGATCGTCGGCGACATGGCCACCGCCACCGCACCGGGCCGGTACCGGCTCGTCTACCTGGTCTACAACACCATCTCCAACCTGCTCAGCCAGACCGAACAGGTCGCCTGTTTCCGCAACGCCGCCCGCCACCTCGTCCCCGGTGGCCGGTTCGTGGTCGAACTCGAGGTGCCGCAACTGCGTACGCTGCCGCCGGGCAGGGAGGCCACCGTCTTCCACGCCGACGACAGCTACGTCGGCCTGGACACCTACGACCTGCTCACCCAGCACCTGGTGTCGCACCACTTCCGGATCGACGGCAAGGGGCAGGTGAGCCTGTTCCGCAGCCCGCACCGCTACGTCTGGCCCGCCGAGATGGACCTGATGGCGCAGCTGGCCGGCTTCGAGCTGGAGTCCCGGCACGCCGACTGGTCCGGTGCCGAGTTCACCGCGGAGTCGACCTCGCACGTCTCCGTCTACCGCCTGCCCGGCGGCGACGTGGCGGCCGGTACCGCGACCACGTCGGCGACCGTGGCGGCGGCACCCGCCGGCCTGCACCCCGACTACCCGGTCCGTACCGAGCGGCTGCTGCTGCGGCCGCTGACCGACGCCGACGTCGACGACCTGCTGAGCTACCGCAGCCGGCCGGAGGTCTGCCGGTACGTGCCGTTCACACCGATGACCCGCGACGACGTCGTCGCCCGGCTGGCGACGATGTGGGCGAACACCGGACTGACCGACGAAGGTCAGGCGCTCACCCTCGGCATCGAGGTCGCCGCGACCGGCCGACTGATCGGCGACGTGGTGCTCTTCTGGCACAGCCGCGCGCAGCGCGGCGGGGAGATCGGGTACGTCGTACACCCTGACGCCAGCGGCCAGGGTTACGCCACCGAGGCCGCCCGTGCCCTGCTCGGCCTCGGGTTCGACCAGCTCGGCCTGCACCGCATCGTCGCCCGGATCGACGAACGCAACACACCGTCGGCCCGGCTCGCGCGGCGCCTCGGCATGCGCCAGGAGGCCCGGCTGGTGCGCAACGACTTCTTCGAGGGCGAATGGAGTACGGAGCTCGACTTCGCGATGCTCGCCGACGAGTGGCCGGCGTACCGTGACGGACGGACATCCGTACGGACCTGAGGAAGGTCGCGATGTGGGACCCGGCCGCCTACCTGCGCTTCACCGACCATCGCGCGCGCCCCTTCGACGACCTGCTGGCCAGGATCGCCGTCGACGACCCGGGCACCGTCGTCGACCTCGGCTGCGGCCCGGGCACCCTGACCGTACGCCTGCTGGAGCGCTGGCCCGCCGCCACGGTGACCGGCCTCGACTCCTCCGCCGAGATGATCGCCGCCGCCCGCGCGCTCGGATCCCCGGTGCGCTTCGACGTCGCCGACGTGGTCGACTGGAACCCTGAGCCGGACCTCGACCTGGTGGTCTGCAACGCCGTGCTCCAGTGGGTACCCGGACATCCCGCACTGCTGACCCGGTGGGCGGACCGGCTGCCGCCGGGCGCCGTGCTCGCCTTCGCGGTGCCCGGCAACTTCGACGCCCCGTCGCACCAGGCGATCCGCGCAGTGGCGGCGGACCCGAGGTGGCGCGACCGGCTGCCCACGATCCGGGGCGGCGACGTGGTGCGCGACCCCGCCGGGTACGCGGCGCGGCTGCTGCGCTCAGATTGCCTGGTGGACGCGTGGGAGACCACGTACCTGCATCTGCTGCCCGCCGCCGACGACGACCCGGCGGCGCACCCGGTGCTGGCCTGGGTCGAAGGAACGGCGGCGCGGCCGGTGCGCACCGCGCTCGGTGACGCCGAGTGGGCGACGTTCCGCCAACTGCTGGGGCAGGAGCTGGCGAGCCGGTACCCGATCCGCGACGGCCTGGTCTTCTTCCCGTTCCGGCGGGTGTTCGTCGTGGCGACCCGGCGACCTCGGCCGTCTGTCGGACGGGCCCGCTAACCTGTCCGGCGGGAGGTGGCGATGGCAGACGCCGACGACGTCCGCCGGCTGGCGACGGCGTTGCCGCAGGTGGTCGAGATCGACAGCGACGGTTTCGACTTCCGGGTCGGCGGCAAGGGTTTCATCTGGTCCTATCCGGAGCGCCTGCCGGGCCGGCCCCGGGTCATCCGGACCGATGTCGCGGTGCTCTACGTGGGCGACGAGGCCGAGAAACAGGCGCTGCTGCTGGGCGAGCCGGAGCTGTTCTTCACCACCCCCGGCTACGACGGGCTGCCGCTGGTGATGCTGCGGCTGGAGCGGGTCGACGTCGACCGGCTCGCCGAGCTGGTCACCGATGCCTGGCGGATGCGCGCCCCGGACGAAGTGGCGGATCAGCTTCCCGCCTGATCCGGCGGCACCGACCGCACCTGCTCGAAGTGGAACTCGCGGATGAAGCAGTCCCGTGGCTCGTCGACCGCGAACAGCACGCAGTCGACGACCGACCGGGCGGTGAGCTCGCCGTCGGCCCGCCGGGGGCCGTCCTGGACGAAATCCGGCGGATAGAGGGCGATCACCCGGATACCCTGCTGCCGCAGCCGGTGCGACAGTATGCCGGCGAAGCCGGCCTGGGCGTGCTTGGCGGCGTAGAACGCCGGGTGGGCGCCGGAGCGGTGATGTCCCGGTTCACCGCAGGCGGACACCATCAGGACGATGTCCGGGCGGGTCGACCGGCGCAGCAACGGCAGCAGATGCTTGGTCAGCAGCACGGTGCCGGTCGCCCCGCCGGCGATCACGGTGGTGATGTCGTCGTCGGATCCGGCACCGAGGTCCTCGCCGTCGAGGTAGCCGGCCGCGTTGTTGATCAGCACGTCGAGCCGGTCGGTCCGGTCGGCCACGGCGGCGGCGAACCGCCGTACGGAGGCAGGATCGGCCAGGTCACAGCGCAGCGCCTCCGCGTGACCGGGCCCGCGACGGTTGATCGCGTCGGCGACCTGCTGCGCCGTGGCCAGGTCCCGGGTTTCATGCCGCACAGCAGAGCACCTCCACCCTGGTTGAGGTCAACGGTGCGGCTAGCATCGGCGAAATGCGCGAGAAGGTGACCCGACTGTTCGTCGTGACGGCGATCGCCGAGGCATTCTCCTGGGCCGGCCTGCTGGTCGGGATGGCGGTCAAGTACGGCCCGCCCGGCAACGAACTCGGCGTCCAGATCTTCGGGCCGATCCACGGGGCGCTCTTCGCCGCGTACGGATTGCTCACGCTGGCCGTGGCCTGGGTGCACCGGTGGCGGGTGCCGGTCACCATCGTCGCGCTGGTCTGCGCGGTGCCGCCGTTCGCCACGCTCGTCTTCGAGCGGTGGGCCCGCCGGCGCGGCCTGCTCGGCGGCGGTGGGGCAGCCCGGCAGGGCCAGGGAGGTGGGTCAGCTGTCCAGGGTGACGGTGACCGTGACCCGGCCCCGGTCGTCGCGTCGGGCGACCGCGTGCCCGGGGGAGTCGACGCCGCCGAGGTGGTGCGCTGAGCTCACTGCATCGCGGTCGCGGCCGGATGCGCCGCCGACGTCGGGCAGACGAAGACGTACAACGAGTAACCCCGACCGATGAGCACGTCGACCGGGTTCATCGGCGCGCCGGCCTCCTCGCCGGTGGCCCGCCACCGCTGGCTGCCGGTGCGCTCACCCGAGTCTGCGGTGAGCAGCAACGTCATCGGTGTGCCGCATGTCGTGCAGTCGACCGGCTGCCAGTCCGACAGCGACCAGTTGGCGAAACCGCCGACCTTCCAGCCCGGTGCGAGCGAGAAGTCGTTCTGGTACCGCAGACCGGACTGCTTCTCCCAGGCGTACAGCCGCTTCTTGAGGTTTTCCGGCAGCAGATCGACGTACTGGTGCTCCCGGACCGGCTCGGGGTGCACCACGCACGGTGTCGGCAGGTAGTTCTCGTTCACCACGGTCGGCTCCGGCACCGGGTCGAGCTGGCCGTCGATGTCGGCGATCCGCCGCCAACGCAGCTCGACCCGCGGGTTGTAGCCGGCGTCCGGGTGATCCAGCGGACACCAGAGCACCTGGAGCAGGCCGGCCTGCGCCGGCCAGTCGAGGTCCGGGACGTCCCGCCGGAACAGCTGGGCCACCGGCACCAACGCGATCGGCTGCTTCGCCAGCGCCAACGGCTCGGTGTAGTCGAACTCCGGCACCTCGGCCTGCTCGGCCTCGGTCAACGTGTACTTCTGCCCGGTGGCCGCCGCGCGGGCCTTCGCCGCCGCGTAGACCCGGCGTGTCCGGCGGACCGTGTCGGGCGTCAACAGCTGGTCGACGTAGTGGTCCTGGTCGGTACAGTGTGGCCACGGCTCGCCGGCCGGCCAGCGCAGCGGCCCGCCGATCGAGCTGTCGTCGACTCCCGGATCACCTGGCCGGGGGTGCAGCCGGGTCGCGGTCGCCGCATGCTCCCGCAACTCGGGAAAGAGCTCCTCGATCTCCACCGGCGGTGGCGATGTCACGGGACGGAACGGTCGCGCCAACTCGTACTCCACATCACCCGGCCTGCCTGTCGAAGATCGAACCTACCGGAGCGACGTTGCCAGGCGAGCGGTCCCTCACCGGCCGACGTAGGCGGCCAGGTGTTCGCCGGTGAGGGTGGACCGGGCCGCGACCAGGTCGGCAGGGGTGCCCTCGAAGACGATCCGGCCACCGTCGTGACCGGCACCCGGACCGAGATCGATGATCCAGTCGGCGTGTGCCATCACCGCCTGGTGGTGCTCGATGACGATCACCGACTTGCCGGAGTCGACGAGCCGGTCCAGCAGGCCGAGCAACTGCTCGACGTCGGCCAGGTGCAGGCCGGTGGTCGGCTCGTCGAGGACGTACACGCCGCCCTTGGCCGCCATGTGGGTGGCCAGCTTCAACCGCTGCCGCTCGCCGCCGGACAGCGTGGTCAACGGCTGGCCGAGGCTGAGATAGCCGAGCCCGACGTCGGCGAGCCGGCGCAGCACGGCGTGCGCGGCCGGCGTACGGGCCTCGCCGTCGGCGAAGAACTCCTCGGCCTGCGTCACCGACATCGCCAGCACCTCGCTGATGTCGCGGCCACCGAGCCGGTACTCCAGGACCGCCGCCTGGAACCGGCGGCCCTCGCAGTCCTCGCAGACCGACGCGACCCCGGCCATCATCGCCAGGTCGGTGTAGATGACCCCGGCGCCGTTGCAGGTCGGGCAGGCCCCTTCGGAGTTGGCGCTGAACAACGCCGGCTTCACCCCGTTGGCCTTGGCGAACGCCTTACGGATCGGATCGAGCAGACCGGTGTACGTCGCCGGGTTGCTGCGCCGGGAGCCCCGGATCGCCGCCTGGTCGATCGACACCACGCCCTCACCCGGCGGGATCGAACCGTGGATCAGGGAACTCTTGCCCGACCCGGCGACCCCGGTCACCACGACCAGTACGCCGAGCGGGATGTCGACGTCGACATCGCGCAGATTGTTCGCCGTCGCACCGCGTACCGCCAGCGTGCCGGTCGGGATCCGGACCTTCTCCTTGAGCGTGGCCCGGTCGTCGAGGTGGCGGCCGGTGAGCGTACCGCTGGCCCGCAGCCCGTCGACGGTCCCCTCGAACACCACCTGGCCGCCGGCGGTGCCGGCCCCGGGCCCGAGGTCGACGACGTGGTCGGCGATCGCGATCGTCTCCGGCTTGTGCTCCACGACGAGCACCGTGTTGCCCTTGTCCCGAAGCCGCAGCAGCAGGTCGTTCATCCGGGCGATGTCGTGCGGGTGCAGCCCGATCGTCGGCTCGTCGAAGACGTACGTGACGTCGGTCAGTGACGAGCCGAGATGGCGGATCATCTTGGTGCGCTGCGCCTCGCCGCCGGAGAGGGTGCCGGACGGGCGGTCGAGGCTGAGGTAGCCGAGGCCGATCTCGACGAACGAGTCGAGGGTGTGCCGCAGCGACGCCAGCAGCGGCGCGACCGAAGGTTCGGACAGGCCCGCCACCCACTCGGCGAGGTCGCTGATCTGCATCCGGCAGGCGTCGGCGATGCTGATCCCGCCGATCTTCGACGACCGGGCGGCCTCGGTCAGCCGGGTGCCGTCGCAGTCCGGACAGGTGGTGAAGGTGATCGCCCGCTCGACGAAGGCCCGGATGTGCGGCTGCATCGCGTCGACGTCCTTGGCCAGGAACGACTTCTGGATCCGGGGGATCAGCCCTTCGTACGTCACGTTGATGTTGTCGACCTTGATCCGGGTCGGCTCCTTGTACAGCAGCGCGTCGAGTTCCTTCTTGGTGAACCGGCTGATCGGCTTGTCCGGGTCGAGGAAGCCGCTGCCGGCGTAGATCCGGGCGTACCAGCCCTCGGTGCTGAAACCGGGGATGGTCAACGCACCCTCGTTGATCGACTTGCTGTCGTCGTAGAGCGCGGTTAGGTCGAAATCGGTGACCGAGCCCCGGCCCTCACAGCGCGGGCACATGCCGCCGAGCCGGCTGTACGTCGCCTTCACCGCCTTGCTGTTCGGGCCCCGGTCGACGGTGACCGCGCCGCTGCCCCGCACCGACGCGACGTTGAAGGAGAATGCACTGGGCGGGCCGATCTGCGGTTGACCGAGCCGGCTGAACAGGATCCGCAGCATCGCGTTGGCGTCGGTCGCGGTGCCGACCGTCGAGCGGGCGTCGCCGCCCATCCGCTCCTGGTCGACGATGATCGCGGTGGTCAGCCCGTCGAGCACGTCGACGTCGGGCCGGGACTGCGTCGGCATGAAACCCTGCACGAAGGCGCTGTACGTCTCGTTGATCAACCGCTGCGATTCGGCGGCGATGGTGCCGAACACCAGGGAGCTCTTGCCGGATCCGGAGACCCCGGTGAACACTGTCAGCCGTCGTTTCGGCAGCTCGACGTCGATGTCGCGCAGGTTGTTCTCCCGCGCGCCGTGTACCCGGATCATGTCGTGCCGGTCGGCGACGTGCGGCACGGCCGGCGTCGGGCCCTCGCTCATGGTGACTCCTGGTCAACTGCGCTGCTGGATACGGATCAGGTTGCCGGCGGGATCGCGGACCGCGCAGTCGCGGACTCCGTACGGCTGGTCGGTCGGCTCCTGGACGATGTCGGCGTCGGCCGACTGTAGCCGTTCGAAGACGCCGCCGAGGTCGTCGGTGGCCAGCAGGATGCCGGCGTACGTGCCCTTGGCCATCATCTCGGTGACGACGCGCCGCTCGTCGTCGGTGATCCCCGGATCGACCGCCGGCGGGTGCAGCACGATCGCGCTGGTACCGGGCTGGCCGGCCGGTCCCACGGTGATCCAGCGCATGCCCTCGTAGCCGACGTCGTTGCGGACCTCGAAGCCGAGCAGATCGCGGTAGAAGGCCAGCGCCGCCTCCGGATCGTCGTGCGGCAGGAAGGTCGAATGAATCGTGATGTCCATGCCGGTCACGGTAACGGCGCCCGACCCGGCCGGACTTCTTGATTCCTGACCGGTGCCGGATTCCGGACCGGCCGGGTCACCTGTTTGGCAACGCACGACGGGATCCCGGCGGTGGCACGGGCGGCCTGTCGGCGGTAGACGCCCGGCGACAACCCGACCAGTTCGGTGAAACGGGTGGTGAACGTACCGAGTGAGGAGCAACCCACGGCGAAACAGACGTCGGTGACGGTCATGTCGCCACGCCGCAGCAACGCCATCGCGCGCTCGACCCGGCGGGTCAACAGATACGAGTACGGGGACTCCCCGTACGCCGCCCGGAACTCCCGACTCAGGTGGCCGGCGGACATGTGCACGCCCCGCGCCAGCGCCTCGACGTTGAGCGGTCGGGCGTACTCGCGGTCGATCCGGTCCCGGACGCGGCGCAGGAGAACGAGGTCGCGCAGTCGGCGTGTCGCGGCGGTGCTGCTGGTCACCTGAGCGATCGTGCCACGCCGGGCCGGATCCGCCCAACCTGGCCGGCGTCCGTCGCTGTGGGCAAATCATGAAATCGAATTCGTTTTCCGGTCGGAAGAAGAATGAGTCGGTGATTCGTCAGAAATGGTCGGCCGTCCCGGTTGTCGCATCGTCGACATAATGCTGTCGATCTCATCTTCCGTGATTTCTCATGGGTGAGGTCGTGGCAATCGGTCACGAATTAACATTCATGGAGGAACGCATGTACAGGAGAACGAGGGCGCTCGTCGGTGCCGTTGCCGCGGCGACCGTCGCGCTGACGGTCCTCGGCGGCGGCGCCGCGTACGGCGCGCCGGAGGAGGCCAAACAGGTCACCCGGGGGGCGCTCGCGCAGGCCGACGAGCGCCGTGCGCCCGACCGTGCCGCCCGCGCCAGCGTCGCCGCGCCGGCCGCCGCGACGGCCACCCTGGCGGTCATCCAGCGGCGGATCGCCGACTACGTCGCCACCCACGGCACGAAGTACACCTTCGGCAGCTACCTGGACGCCACCACCGGCCGGATCGTCGTGGACACCGACGCACCCGCCGACGTGGTGGCCGCGCTGACGAAGCCGACCGGCACGACCGCGGGCCACCTGCAGGCAGCAAACGCCGTACAGGTGAACACGTCCACCACCACCGACTTCTGGCACCGCCGCGACGACATCCAGCCGTACTGGGGCGGTGGCGGCATCACCCAGACCGCCGGGGTGGCGTGGTGCTCGGCCGGGTACGCCGTACAGAACGCCGCCGGCACCCGCTTCTCGGTCACCGCCGGACACTGCTTCGCCAACGGCATCAACGTGCTCACCGAGTCGGGGGCCAACCCGTACGGCGTCGTGTCGAACCGGCGGCTGCCCACGGTCAGCGGCCACGCCCAGGACATGGAGCTGGTCGGCGGCCGGTCCTACTCGGGACGGATCTTCACCGGCGGCGTGACCAGTACCTCCAGCGCCCCGGTGGTGGCGGCCGGCACCGCGTACGTCGGCTTCACCGACTACTGCCACAGTGGCCGCACCACCGGTGAGCACTGTGGACACACCGCGACCAGCATCACCGGTCAGGTCTGCACCTCCACCGGCTGCAAGTCGCCGGTGATCGTCTTCACCGGCGGTACGCAGCCGGCCGGCGGCGACTCGGGCAGCCCGTTCTACGTGAAGGACTCCTCGGGTGGTGCCTGGATCCGGGGCAACGTGATCGCCGGCAACGGCGTCACGAGCTACGCGGAACGCTACATCGACGTCGCGGCCGCGTACGGCGTCAGCATCGTCACCGGCTGACCGACAACCACACCGACACGGCACCGACGTTCACGTCGACAGATGAAAGGGCCGGGGACCATCCAGCGGTCCCCGGCCCAGCCTCGTCCGGCCCTCGGTCGCGTCCTCAGGTGACCTGCAGCGGCCACGGGCCGCCGTAGGACACCAGCCGTTCGGTGCCGTCGTCCGGCGCGATCGCCACCCGCGCGTACAGCTCGTAGTCGCCGGCCGGTACCGGCCCGCCGGCCGGCTCGCACGAGACCAGCGGTACGTCGCCGGGCAGCTGTTCGACGTCGCCGGCGGCGAGATCCCACTGAACGCCCATCAGGTCCTGGGCCACCGGGACCGCCGCGATCCGGCCCTGCTGGACCAGGAACACCTCGGCCCGCGGGCTCACCACGCCCCGGACGGCGCGGTGGCTGGTGACCTCGACGGTGCCGGTGACGTCCCGGTCGGTGCCGGACACGGTCGAGGGGAACTGCCCGTCGACGGTCAGTGCCGCGTCGTCCGGGATGCGCAACGGCTGCCCGCAGCCGAGGGCGTCGGCACTGGCCTCCGGTGCTGGCTCCATCGTCGTACCCTCCTCCGGTGCCGGTTGCGGGTTGCCGGTGCCGGTGCCCGCGCAACCGGCGGTGGCGAGCGCCAGGACGAGCGAGACGAGCGCGAACCGTACGGCGTACCTGCGATGCTCCTGCATGGCCACCTCCTCCTTGGCGAGGGGCATCGGAATCTGTACAGCGATTGGACGCGTACGCAGCGGAGCCGGTTCCCGTAGCTGTCCGATCTGTCCGACGCGGGCTTGCTCGCGTCGGCGGTCAGGACGACCCGGACAGCGCGGCGACGAGCCCGAACCCGCCGCAGCACAGCACCCCGACGACGACCAGCGTGACCAGCGCGATCAGATAGTTCGACCACATGCCGAACCTCGTCACGTCGGTGCCGTACCCGTCGTGCACCCGGTTGCGCCAGCCGCCGAACCGGAACGACAGTGGATGCGCCGCGCCGGGGTGCGCGACGACCGTCGTGGTGATCACCGGCAGGCCCATGAAATCGGTGTACCGGACGTCGTGCTGCCCGGCGGGCACCGCCACGTGCCAGGTGCCCTCGTGCGGGATCGGGACGTCGCGGCCGTCGATCTTGAACCGGCCGGCGGCCGTCGCGGGCACCAGGTACGGGCCCCGGTTGACCGAGACCACCAGCACGGCGCAGCCCGGCGGCGACGGGATCGGATGCGGGTAGGCGACCAGCAGGGACACCGGGCCGGGGACCGGCGGGTGGCCGGGGTGAGGGGCGTACGACACCGCCACATCCTGGCACGCGTCGGCACCTCGATGCGTCGCTGCGGGATGCTGCCGCCACACTCGTTGTCCCTATCATTACCTATAATGATCAGAGATTTGGATTATAGGGAGTGGAAAGGTAGTTTGACGGCATGGATCTCCTGAGTTGCGTCGACCCACACCCGCGAGGTCGGCGATGAACGCGATCTACCGGTCCGTGGACGCCCGCCGTGCCGTCGAGCAGCGGTACCGGACACTTCTGCGGCGCTGGCCGGTGCCGGCGACCGAGTCGACAGTCCCCACCCGGTACGGCGACACGTTCGTCGTCGTCAGCGGTCCCCGGGACGCCCCGCCGGTCGTCGCGCTACACGGCGGCAGCTTCAACTCGGCGGCGTGGATCGGCGACATCGAGACCTGGGCGCAGACCCACCGGGTGTACGCCGTCGACGTGATCGGTGAACCTGGGCTCAGCGCACCGGCACGGCCGCCGCTCACCTCCGGCTGCTACGCCGAGTGGCTCGACGACGTGCTGGCCGCGTTCGACATCGGCCAGGCGGCGTTCGTCGGTGCCTCGCTGGGCGGCTGGCTGGCGCTCGACTACGCGCTGCGCCGACCGCAGCGGATCACCCGGCTCGCGTTGCTCGTACCCGGCGGTATCGGCCGGCAGAAGAACGGTGCGGTGATCGGGTCGCTCTTCTTCCTACCGTTCGGCGAATGGGGTCGGCGCGCGGCCGTCCGACTCGTACTCGGCCCGCCCCCGGCGGCGTCCGATGTCAGGCAGCTGCCCGAGTCGGCGGAGCTGGCCGATTTCCTGCTGCTCATCCAGCGGAGCTACCGGCGACGAGGCGACCGGCTGCCGATCTTCAGCGACGACCGACTGCGCCGTCTCGACGTGCCGTTGCTGGTCGTCGCCGGAGCGAAGGACCGGCTGCTGGATGCCCGGCAGACCGCTCGCCGGGTGCGCCGACTGCTGCCGCAGGCGACCGTCGTCCTGCTGCCCGACACCGGGCACATCCCCATCGGCTACACCCGGTCCGTCCAGCGGTTCCTGACCGGCGAGGAGGCGCACCAGGCGGCTGGACGATCTGGAACAGGCGGCGGGTAGGCTGCGGAGTCCGGTCCGGGACTGCCGCGGAGGGACCTCTTGCGTACCGATTTCGTCGTCCGCTACGAACAGGCCAGCCGGCACTTCTGCGACCTCGTCGCCCAGGTCGGCGACGACCAGTGGAGCGCCCCGACGCCGTGCTCCGAATGGGACGTACGGGCGCTGGTGGACCACGTGGTCCGCGGCAACCTCGCGGTGGTCCCGGTGCTCGCCGGCATCCCGCTGGCCGAACTCGGCCGGCTCGACATCGCCCGGCCGGACTTCGACGTGCTGGGCGGCGATCCACTCGCGGCGGTACGCCACTCGGTCGACGTCGCGGTCGAGGCGTTCGCCCGCCCCGGAGTGCTCGACGCCGTCGTCCACCATCCGGTCGGCGACATGCGCGGCCGACGGCTGGCCGGGCTGTGTTTCAACGACAACCTGGTGCACAGCTGGGATCTGGCCCAGGCGATCGGCGTCGACGCCACCCTCGACCCGGTGCTGGTCGAAGCCGCCCACGCGTTCATCGAACCGGTGGCGGGCGCCCTGCCGCCGGGATACTTCGCGCCGGCACCGCAGCTCGGGGCGGACCCGGACCGCCAGACCCAGCTGCTCGCCCTGCTGGGCCGGGACGCGCAGGCGTGGGGCCGGTCGCGGTAGCTGTGGACGGGACCCTGTGCCCACGGTGCCAGATTGCCCTGGTGACGGTCGATGGTCTCCGACCGTGGTGTCAACGGTGCGAGTGGAACCTGGACGACATCGGGCCGGTCGACGGCGGTTGGCTGGCCCGGTCGGTCACCAGGATCGACCGCCGGGCGGGCCTGCGCGCCGACCGATGGCTCGCCGAACGGTCCGTCGCGGATCCGGTGAGCCGGCCCGGAGCCGGTCAGCTGTTCCTCTGCGCCGTGTCGGCGATCATCGTGCTGCTCACCGTCGCACTGTGGGCCGTCGGCCTGTGGCTGGTGTTCGCGAGCGGGTTCTTCCCGGCGATCCTGCTCGGGGTGGCGCTGGTGGCCGTCGGCTACGGGCTGCGCCCCCGGCTGTCCAGCGTGCGACGGACGCTGCGCGGCCGACACCGGCTGGACCCGGCCCAGGCGCCGGCACTGCACGCGCTGATCCACGAGGTCGCCGATCGGTGCGGAGCGCCCCGCCCGCACATCGTCGCGCTCGACGAGGACTGGAACGCGTCGGTCGCCGTGGTCGGTTTCCGCCGGACCCGGATCCTGACTCTCGGGACGCCGTTGCTGGTCGCGTTGCGTGGTCCGGAACTGGTGGCGCTGCTCGGCCACGAACTCGGCCACCTGCTGCACCAGGACTCCCGGCGTATCCTGCTCACCCAGCCGGCGACCAGCACCTTCGGCCTCATGGCGGTGGCCGTGCAGCCACCGGCCGGCGATGCCCACGACCGGGACGTGGAGGGCGTCTACGCGCTGTTCTACACGATCTGGCAGCTCGTCGCCGGAGCGCTCTGCTGGCTGCTGTTCATCGTCCACCTCGGACTCAACATCGTCGACGCGCACGATCGGCGTCGGGTGGAGTTGCGGGCCGATCTGATCGCGGCGCGAGCCGCCGGTACGACCGGAGCCCTGGCGCTGCTGGACGTCCTGGCCCAACTTCCCCTGCTCGTGCCGTACCTGGCCCCGACCGGCAACGTCGGTGGCGCGCTGCGTCAGTGGCGTACGGATATCATGCGGGCCCGGGAGCGCCACGAGGAGCGGTTGCCGCTGCTGCGGCAATTGAGTATCCGCTCCGATGCCGCGCTGCTGGCCAGCCACTCCGCGCCGGGGCGTCGGCACCAGGTGCTCTCCGGTCGTCCGCCGCAGGAGCCCAGCGTCGTGGTCAGCGAAGCCGACGCCGCGCGGATCGATGCCGAGATCGCACCGTACGTCGAAGGTATCCGCCGACGGTTGGCCGACCACCACGAACTGTGACTTCGCGTTCGACGGCTGTATCTATGGTGGAACCATGTCCAGCGGTGCGGCGTTCTGGTCGGTGCTGGCCCTGGCCGTCGTCGGTGGCGCGGTGGTCGGGGTGCTCATCTGGCTCGGCACGGCCGCCCAGCGGCGGGCCGAGGAGTTGGAGATCGGCGCACTGCGCGCCGACCTGCTGCGCGAGGCCGGGCACCGTGGCTGGGTCGAGTCCGACCCGCCGGCGGAGCTGACCTGGCGCGGGCTCGGCACGGTCATCCCGGACGAGAAACGCCGCTGTGCCCTGGTCGGTACGCACGCGGGACGGCAGGTGGCGCTGCTCTGGTGCAGCTTCGAGGACAACGACGTGTCGTTGCGGTACGTCGCGCTGCTCGTCCGAGTCGATGGGCAACTGCCGGGGGTGGAGATCCAGCTCCGGCGGTCGTTGACCGTCGTACCGCACGGCGCACCGGACGCCGTCGGGCGAGCGCTGACCGGGCCGGTGCGGGCGGCCCTGCATCGGCTACGCGACCTGGGTAGCTGCTCCGACCGCCCGGTCCGGATCGAGGGACGGGCACTGCAGGTCGTGGTCGACGGCTGGCCACGGTTGCCGGAGCTGGGGGCGCACCTGACCGCCGCGACCACGCTCGCCGCCGCGTTGTCGACGGCAGACACCGCCACCGACGACGGCCCGGACATCTGACGGCCCGGACATCTGACGGCCCGGACACCTGACGGCCCAGCGCGTCTGCTGCGCGTCATCGCGTCCCGATCCCTGAGCTGAGCAGCACAGTAGTGGCTATTGAGAACGATTTTCGTTAGCTATAGGCTGCGCTCGGAGAAGGGATTGATCATGAAACCGAGACGCTCGCTCATACATCGACAGGCTGGGCGACTTCAGCGCCCAGCGGTACGACTGGCCGCCGGGGCCGTCGCCGTCGTCGCCGCCGTATCGGCCGGCGCGTTG
The DNA here is from genome assembly GCF_030345095.1 of Solwaraspora sp. WMMA2056. Classification (NCBI taxonomy): domain Bacteria; kingdom Bacillati; phylum Actinomycetota; class Actinomycetes; order Micromonosporales; family Micromonosporaceae; genus Solwaraspora; species Solwaraspora sp. WMMA2056. Next base: position 6,707,259 of record NZ_CP128360.1, on the reverse strand, counting down.
CTGCTCCCCACCACGCAGGCCGCCGCCGCACCCGGCCCGGCACCCGCGCCGCAGCAGTACCGCGTCCTGCAGGACATCCACACCGACGCGATTTCGACCTTCCTGGACGACGGCGTCCTCGCCCTCGGCACCAAGGCGGACGTCGCCGAAGGCACCGGCACCCGGTTCGCCGCCGACGACGTCTGGTTCCACATCGACGACGACGCGGCCAGCCCTGTCCCCGCCGGCTACGAGTTCATCGCCGCCGCCGGCGAGCAGGTCTGGATCGCGCCGGAATCGAACCCGGGCGGCACACAGCTCTGGCCCGGCTTCTCGACCGAGTCGGTGCCCGCCGGCGCGGTCGCCGGCGATCAGACGGCCTTCACGCTGAGCGGGTTCGACGGACCCGGCGACATCGAGCTCTTCCGTACCGGGTCGTTCGGCACCCCGACCCGCCTGTGGTCCTCCGACGAGGATCACAAGACCTTCAGCGTCGGCCGTACCCACATGCACGCCAACTGGGCGTTCACCGCCGCCGGCACCTACCGGCTCACCGTGACCGCCACGGCCACCGCCGGTGCCACCCCGATGGCCGCCACCGCCACGTACACGTTCGTGGTCGGTGACCTGCCGGAGGTCGTGGCCACCTCCACCGCGCTGACGGCGTCGGCGACCGCGCTGACCGTCGGCGAGCCGGTCACCCTGACCGGGACGGTGACCCCAGCGGAAACCGACGGGTACGTGGAGTTCCGCGACGGCGGCACCGTGCTCGGCCACGCGCCGGTCGACGGCGGATCGGCCGAGCTCGTCGTACCGGATCTGGCGGCCGGGGCGCACCCGCTCACCGCGTCCTTCGTTCCGGCGGTCGGCAACCTCGCCGGGGGTTCCACCTCGGCGTCGGTGGCGGTCACCGTCACCGACGACTCCGGCGTGGAGTTCGGCATCGCCGGCATCGCCGAGTCGTACCAGCCCGGTGACCTGCTCCAGGCCCGGGTGGTCGGGGCCACCCTGGCCGAAGGTCAGAGCTTCCAGTGGGCGATCCGGCCGGTCGGCGCGACGAACAGTGGGTACGCGTTCTCCGGCACCGGCGGGCAGGCCGCGCAGGGCATCGTCGAGCAGCGCGTCGACGTCGCCTACGACGGGTACGAGGTGCGGGTACGGCTACGCGCCGGCAGCACGACGCTGTCCACGACCGGTTGGGTGCCGATCCGGGTCCAGCCGTCGGTGGAGCCACTGTCCTTCGGCTTCGTCGCGACCGGCCCGCTGTACCTCGGCGACGACGTCCTGCTCCGGGTGAGCGGCCGGGAACTCGCCGCTGGCGAGAGCCTGCGGTTCGTCGAGCGGTTCGGCTCCCCGTGGTCGCCGCGCGCCGGAGTGAGCCAGGTCGACGCCACCACGTACCAGGTCCAGCCGACCTACGCCAACACCAGTGGCGAGTGGGCGTTGCAGGTGATCCGCGACGACCTCGTCGTCGCCCAGTCCGCGCCGGTGCCGGTCGACATCCGCGCCCGGGAGGTGCTGGTCGAAGGCATCCAGGGGGTCTACCGGGTGGGTCAGACGCTGCGGGCCACCGGCACGGTCTACCCGGCCAAGGAGGGCCTGCTCTACCGTTGGGTCCTGCTGGACCTCACCACGTACCAGGGCACGACCCTGCAGGAGGGGGCCGACGCCACGGCACTGTCCATCGAGCTGCCGGTCACCCTCGACCTCGACAACAACCAGCTGACCCTCGCCGCGGTCTGGGACTACGGCTCGACCGAGGTGTACGCCGGGCAGACGGGCACGAAGATCGTCGTGTCCGACGCGGACCCGTCGACGCAGCTGTTCTTCTTCAACGGACTCAGCGACCACTACCACCAGGGCAGCCCGATCAACCTTCAGCTGCTCGCCGACCCGGCGCTGGCCGACGGTGACACGGTCGACTGGCAGTGGCGGTGGCCCGGCAGCGACGAGTGGACGACCCTGCCCGGCGCGTCCGGTCTGGCGCACTCCGTCGTCGCCGAGCAGGCGCTCGACGGCGTCGAGGTCCGGGCCACCCTGACCTTCGGTGTCGAGGGCACCGAGCCGATGGTCGCCGAGCCGGTGACGATCCACGTCGACGACCACGGCGCGGCGCCGCGCCAGCAGGTGACCGTCACCGGCGAGACGTCGTTGGCCGTCGGCGACGTCGCGACCTTCACCGCCGACGTGTCCGCCGACACCGTGCTGACCGGCTACCAGTGGTTCGAGAAGGCACCGGACGCGGCCGAGGCCACCCCGATCGCGGGGGCGACCGGTCGCGAGTACTCGTTCACCGTCACCGCCGGGCACCACAGTCGCGAGCTCAGCGTCGCGGTGGTGACACCCACCGGGCAGACCGCGTACGGGCCGTCGGAACCGGTCACCCTCGCCGTGGACGATCACGGCGGCGGGGTCGGCGCGACCAGTCAGGAGATCATCGCCGCGGTGCCCGACGGCACCCTGGTGATCAGCGTCGACGCCAACGACCAGGTGCTGATGAGCGACTTCGCGCTCAGCGCCGAGGCCGACCGCTGGGTCTCGACCGGTGAACTGCGGCCGGTACGGGTCACCGACGCTCGGGCATCGGCACCGGGTTGGACCGCGTCCGGCCAGGTCAGCGACTTCGTCGCCGGTACGCAGACGCTGTCCGGTCGGTTCCTCGGCTGGACTCCGCGCGTGGTGTCGCAGCCCGGCGCGGGTGCCGTGACGGCGGGGGCGAGCATCGCTCCGGCCTTCGACGCCGGCCGGGGCCTGCTGGACAGCAGCCCGCTCGCGATCGGTGCCGCCGGTGCCCGGGGCACCAGTGAGCTCGGCGCCGGCCTGCGTATCGAGGCACCGACCGACGTCGCCGCCGGCACCTACGTCGCCACGATCACCTTCACCGCGATCTGACGGCTGTCACCAGCCACGAGGTGAGGCTGATCCAGGTCACGCAACGATGTGACGTGGATCGGCCTCACCTCGACGCGTTTCACGGCCACCGCTTTCCGGTCTTCCGAAGGCGGGACTTGATATGCAAGTGCAGACTTGCCTATTGTGGGGCGGGTGGCGGTCCTCTACCGGGCACTCGCCGACCCGACCCGGCGACGGATCATGGACGAGCTCGCCCGCAAGGGCGGGATGAGCCTGTTCGAGATCTGCACCCGCCTGCTCACCGAACACGGCACCACCTCCACCCGGCAGGCGATCTCGCAGCACCTAACCGTGCTGGAGGAGGCCGGACTCGTCCGCTGCGAACGGGTCGGCCGCACCAAACTCCACTACCTCGACACCCGGCCGCTGCGCTCGATCATCGAGCGGTGGCCGCTCAGCGATGAGGAGAAGACATGAAAGCCCGCATCTACGTGACCAGCGTCTTCGTCGACGACCAGGCCAAGGCGCTCGCCTTCTACACCGACAAGCTCGGCTTCGTCCCCAAGACCGACTTCCCGGTCGGGGAACACCGCTGGCTCACCGTGGTCGGCGCCGACGCCCCGGACGGCGTCGAACTGCTGCTGGAGCCCGACGAGAACCCGGCCGCCCAGGCGTACAAGCAGGCGCTTGCCGAGCAGGGCATCCCGGCGGCCTCGTTCGCCGTGGACGACGTCGAGGAGGCCTACCGGGTGCTACAGGCCGACGGGGTCACCTTCATCCAGACCCCCACGCCGATGGGCCCGTTCGTCGGCGCGGTACTCGACGACACCTGCGGCAATCTCATCCAACTGGTCAGCCCGGCCTGACCCCTGACCTCGACGCGGAGCTTCCGGAGTCAGACAGTGGGGCGCTCGGCGAGCTGAGCTAGAGGTCGCGGAAACCGCGAACGCCGCGCGTTTGCCCGCACCCGACACCCTGGTAGGCGTGCCTGTCGCGCTCTACCCACCGGTCTGGCAACGCCTGATGTGGTTCCTGGCCCTCAGCGCGGCTTCCGCGTGCCTGTTGGCGGCCGCGGTCGATGAAGAGGGCTGGACCGTCCTGGCCGCGTCGTCCGGAGCGGCGGTGACGTTCGCCGCCGCCGCGCGCAGCGTGTTTCTGCGCGTCGAAGCCCACCCGGAGTACGTCGTGCTGGTCAACTGGCTCCGGGCCGTGCGGCTACCCTGGCCGGAGATAGACCGGTTCGGCCACGACGACGAAGGACTCTGGGTACGCCGCCGCGACGGCACCGAGCTGCGTGCCTCGGCCTTCCAGCACGGCCACTCTTCTCCCGGCTTCACCCGGCCTCCGGTGGTGGCCGCCGCCACCCGACTGGAAAAGATCCGACGCCGTCGGTGAGAAGCCGTCGACCCTGCGGCGGCCGCCGGCACGAGCGGCCGCCAGCGGGGGAGTACGCAGCGCGCCGGCCTCGGTATCCTCGTCGTCAGTGCGACTGGCGGCACGGGGATGGTGGACCATCGGGGAGCCGGCCACGGGAGTCGACCGCCTGGGCTCCCGTCCGAGAGGACTCCCATGCCCACGACTGCTCGACTGTTGCCCGGCGCGCCGGTGGCCGAGGCTGTACTCGCCGACGTCGCCCGGCGGGTGTCCGCCTTGCGCGAACGTGGTGTCACGCCCAGCCTCGCCACCATTCTGGTCGGCGACGACGACGCCAGCGCCGGCTACATCCGGATCAAGCAGCGACAGGCCGCCGAACTTGGCTTCGACTCGCCGCACCGGCACCTGCCTGGCGCCGCAACCCAGGACGACCTGCTCGACGTGATCGCCGGGTTCAACGCCGACCGCGCGGTGCACGCCGTTCTGATCCAGTACCCGATCCCGGGCCACCTCGACTACGACGCCGCCCTGCAGAGCCTCGACCCGGACAAGGACGTCGACGGCATGCATCCACTCAACATGGGTCGGCTCGCCGTCGGCCTGCCGGGACCCGTGCCGTGCACCCCGGCCGGGATCGAGGCGCTGCTGGCCCACTACCGGATCCCGGTCGCCGGCCGGGAAGTGGTCATCCTCGGCCGCGGCGCCACCCTCGGCCGCCCGCTGGCCATGCTGCTGGCCCAGAAACGGCCGACCGCCAACGCCGCAGTGACGGTGGTGCACACCGGGGTGGCTGACTGGCCTCGCTACACCCGCCGCGCCGAAATCCTCATCGCGGCGGCCGGCGTACCGGGCATCGTCCAGCCGGAGCACGTCCGGCCCGGCGCGGTGGTGATCGGCGCTGGTGTCCGGTACGCCGGACGCCGGCTCCTGCCAGATGTCGACGAGACCTGCGCCGAGGTGGCGTCCGCGATCACACCTCGCGTCGGCGGTGTCGGACCGACCACCGTCGCCATGCTGTTCCGCAACGCCGCACTCAGCGCCGAACGGGCAACCAGGTAGGAGCCGGCCCGGCCTGCCGTAGAGGTTGGACAGAAAGCCGACCCGGCCCCATTGGCGAACATCAGCCAATAACGGACCGGGACCCAATGATCGTCGAGCAAGGACATCCAGTTTCCTGATCCGCCATACGAAGGCGTTGATCCCACTGTCCAGATAGGCGATGGCCGGCGGGATTCACCATGGGTAAGGTCAGTCGCCTTGTAGCAGGTGGTGGATCATCGGAGGGCCGGAGATGTCGACGTATCGTTTCAACACGCCGCCCGGCTGGCCTGTACCGCCGCCACAATGGGTGCCACCAGCAGGGTGGAAACCCGATCCGACATGGCCTGCCGCGCCGCTGGACTGGAACTGGTGGATCCCTACAGAGACGCCGACAGGGCAGACCAAGGACATGCCGCTGGCGGACCCTTCGGCCGCGCATCCGCCGGTCATTCCCGGGCCAGCGACAACAACCACCACACCGGCGCACATCGACCACTCCGCGTCGGTCGAGCACCCTGCCCAGGCTGGCCTGTCGACCTACCCCGGCCGCGCATCCGCCGAACCGCCAGCGGCCGTTCCCCCAGCGGCCATCGTGGCTGCGCCTACGGTGTCGACGGGCACCGGACCGAACATCATCCGGCCGGTGCAACGAAGCGGCCGAGGTGGCCTGTTCGGCGGGAAGAAGCAGCTGGAGGAGGAGAACGAGGAACTACGTCGACAGCTGACCACGTTGCTCGGGCTTGACCCCACCGCCGTGGCCAACGAGGCATCCGCGCTGCAGACTCAGGTGCAGCAGCTTCAGGCCGAGCAACGCATGCTGCATGGTCAGCTCGCTCGGCTGCGTGCCGAACTCGTCCGCACTTCCGAGGACGCCGAGCTTCAGGAGGTCGGCATCTACCAGTATCGGCATCCGCTGGCTGATGCACTGGCCTACAAGACCCAACTGGCAGACCTGTCGGACCGGGTCAAGTCGATGGCCCGGGGCGGCACGGCGGTGCAGGCCAACAACGGCTGGACGGTGAACGGCTCCGCCGCCGAGGGACGCAAGATGGTCCGCGAATACACCAAACTGATGCTGCGCGCGTACAACGCCGAGGCGGACAGTTGCGTATCGCGAGTGCAGCCGCATCGACGTCACACGACCGTCGAGCGTCTCGACAAGGTCGCCAATACGATCGCGAAGCTCGGTAAGACCATGGGGATCCGGATCGACCCAGAGTATCACCGGCTGCGAGCGTACGAGATCGACCTGACTGCCGACTACCGTGCCAAGCTGGAGGAGGAGAAGGAACGGATCCGCGAGGAACGCGAGCGGCAGCGGGAGGAACGGGCGGCAACCGCTGAGTTGGAACGCGAGAAGGCGCGACTGGCCAAAGAGCAGTCCCACTACCAGGCCGCGCTCGCCAAACTGCAGGCGAAGGGTGACGACGCGGGGGCCGCCGAGCTGGCGGCCAAACTGTGCGAGATCGGTGAGGCGATCGCCGGGGTCGAGGAACGCGCGGCGAATGTTCGGGCCGGCTATGTCTACGTCATCTCGAACATTGGCGCGTTCGGGCCGAGGATGGTCAAGATCGGGATGACGCGGCGCCTTGACCCCGAGGACCGGGTTCGGGAGCTCGGCGACGCCTCAGTGCCGTTCAAGTTCGACACTCACGCGCTGATCTTCAGCGAGGACGCGGTCGGGCTGGAGGCCAAGCTGCACAACGCACTAGCCGAGCAGCGGGTGAACAAGGTGAATCACCGTCGGGAGTTCTTCTACGCCGACCCCGCGCAGGTCCGCGACCTGCTGCAGGAGATCGCCGGCCAGCACCTGCTGGCCTACCACGAGCGTGCCGAAGCTCTTGAATGGCGGGCCAGCGGCGCACACCAGCAGCAGACCCAGCCAGTGGCCCATCATTCCTCGCTCTTGACGCCGGTCGCCGGCTGATCCAGGGGATGACCATGAGCATCTACCTGCGTACCAGCCTGAAAGCCGGGTCGTTCCGGTTCAACCTGTCCCCGTCCGGTATTGGCGTCTCGGTGGGCGTCCCCGGGTTCCGGGTCGGTTCCGGGCCGAGTGGCAACTATGTGCGGATCGGCGGGCGTGGCGTCCACTATGCCACCGCCCGACAGCCGGCCCGGCGACCTCCAGCGATGGTTCACCAGGCCGGTCACGGCCCGACCCAGTTTCCGCCGCCAGGGTCATCGCCAACCGCGGCGGTCGCGATGCAGGACCTCAGCGGCACGCCCGTCCAGCAACTCGTCGCCGTACACCCCTCCGAGTTGGTCGCGCAGATCGCCACCGCCCAACGCCGTGTCGCACTCTGGCCGTACGCCGCTGGCCTGATCGGCCTCGTGGCGCTGCTGACGATGCCGTTCGGGCTTGGACTGCTGTTGATCGGCGCGCCCGCTGTCGTATGGATCTACCTGCGCGACGCCGCGCGCCGCGCAGTCGTCACCTTCTACCAGGTCGACGATCAGCCGGCCGTCCGGTTCGGTGCGCTCACCGCTGCCCACGCATACGCCGCCCAGTCACACGGCCGTTGGCATGTGGCGGCGCAGGGGAGTCTGGTCACGCCGTACCAGCGGAAGGTCAACGCCGGTGCCGGCAGCCTTATCCAGCGCAGCCCCGCCGGGCTGACCGTCGCCGGTCCGCCGGTCCTGGTGACCAACATCGCCGTACCGACGCTGAGTAGCGGAAGCCGTGCTGTGCACTTCCTGCCGGATCGTGTCCTGATCCGTGACGGCAGCCGGTACGCCGAACTGCCGTACCCGATGCTGCAGGTGCACGCGCAACAGCAACGGTTCATCGAGGACGGACCGGTCCCCGGCGACTCACGGATGATCGGCACCACCTGGCAGTACGCCAATGCCAGGGGCGGTCCCGACCGACGCTACAAGGACAACCGTCAACTGCCGGTGATGCTGTACAGCCGCCTCACGCTCAGCAGTCCGTCCGGTTTCCTTATAGTATGTGACTTCTCCCGGCCCGACGCCGCCAGCGTTCTCGCCAGTGCCCTCGATGCGATGCGGTAGCCAGGTTCTGGTTCGGTCCGACCACTACTGAGCCGGTCGACACCGCATCGGCGGGACGTAGATCTCCGGGATCTCATCCATGATCCGCCGTACGGTCTCGGCAACGTCCAATGTTGTCGTGTCGATGCCGATGTAGCGGTAGTCGGCATCGAGAGCCTCGCGGATGGTCCGATCTTCCGGGATCAAATCGACCCGGTCGCGCCATCGCTGTGTCGTCCGCTTCGCCCGGGTGAGCCGGCGCTGGTCGCGTACGGCTCGGTCGACCAGCAACTCGACCAGGAACACCGCCGTCTGAGGCGGCAGGAGTTGCCGGAACGCGCGATAGTCGTCGTAGTCGCGCAGGAAGCTGCCGGTGAGGACATTGACATAGCCGGCAGCCCAGAAGTTTGTCACCAGGGCTGCGATGTTGCGTCGGAGCAGATCGAAGAACCCGTCGTCCATTGGGCACGGGTTGGTCTGCCCGATGTCCTCGGCGTCGACCCGCGTGCCGTCAGTCGTGCAGGGGAGCAGCGCACGCAGGATCGTCGACTTGCCGGCGCCCTCCTCGCCGGTGACGAGGACGATGTTGTTGACCGCCGTGTCAGCCGGATCCGCTGATCGCTGCATGGCAGGCAGGGACGTCATCGGCGTACGTGGTCGGGGAGCGGCTCGCGGCGGGCCAGCCACTCCGCCGGGATCCCGCCCGGTCCGGAGCCGGTGTACGCGGCCACGACGCCACCGACGATCGCCGCGGTCGTGTCGACGTCACCGCCGGCCTCGACGCAGGCGTGGATCGCCGCCGGGTAGTCGGCGAGCCGGGTAGCGGCGACCCACAACGCGAACGGAACGGTGTCGAAGGCCAGCACCTGCGACCCGTTGCCCAACTCGTACGCCGCCTCGGCGACGCTGACCCCCAGCAACCGTCTGGCCCGGACGATCCCTGCGTGCAGTCGGCCGTCGATCAGGTGGGCCAGCACCACGTCGAGCAGTTCGGCAGGCTCGGGCCGCGACCGGGTCAGCCGGGACCAGCCGGCTTCGGCCGCCGCGACGGCGACCGCCACCGCGCCCAGGACGGCGTCGGGGTGGGCGTGGGTGACCTCCGCCGACCGCCAGGCCTGCAGAGCGGCCGTACGGTTGTCGCCGGCGTGGAAGGCGCCGAGCGGGGCGACCCGCATCGCTGCGCCGTTGCCCATCGATCCCTGGCCGTCGAACGCCGCGCCGGCGGCGTCCCGCCAGGCGACGCCCTGGCGGACCTGGCGCAGCAGGACCACCGCGCCGGCACCGTAGCCCCGGTACGGCTCGAAGTGCTCGGCGAACCGGGCCGCCAGGTGGTCCTGGTCGATGCCGTCGTGCTCGCGCAACTCGGCGACGATCGAGCAGGCCATCTCGGTGTCGTCGGTCCACGGCCACGGCCCGGCCGGCGGAACCCCGTCGAGTAGAGCGGCAAAGCTGGTGCCGGGGACGAAGAACTGGGCGCCGAGGGCATCACCGACGGAAAGCCCGTCAAGACTGTCGGAGCAGAGGTCGAGCGACGTCATGTTGACGCAGACTCTGCCAGTTGCGGCGGCGGCCCGGTAGCCCTGGCTGTCATCCTGCGCCCGTGGCGGGACGTCGACGGTTACCCCAGGTTTCTTTCCCGTACGGCGATGAGCAGCCGGTCGACGGCGGCCCGGTCGGGTTGTTCCGGTAGTGCGGTGCCGGCCGCAGCGTCGTCGAGCTCGGCCAGCAGGTCCGCTGCCCACGCGGTGACCGACGCCCAGGGCAGCTCGCCGCGCCGGAGGTCGAGCAGCCGGTCCCGCAACGGTCCCACGTCGACCAGGACCTGCCCGGTCCGCAGCACGTGCGCACCGGCGGTCAGCAGCCGGATCATGTGCATCGCCTGCTTGTGGTTCGTTTCGCCGGTGCTTTCGCGGCGGGCCGCCACCCGGTCGAGCTGGTCACGGGCGTAGCCGCCGTACGTCTGGGCGAGTCGCGTCGACAGGAACGCCTGCCGGGCCGCCAGCAACTGGTCGCCGTCCTCGCGCAGCGTCTCGATCAGCGGAGACCAGAGCACCTCCAGGACGGTCGGGTTGCCCTGCAGCGCCAGGGTGCAGAAGCGTTCGAACTCCCAGGAGAACTGCTCCGGCGCCGGCCCGTCGAGGTGGGTGGGCGGCTTGTCCAGCTGCCAGAACGCTCGGGTCGGGGCAACGTACACGCCGCGCCGGTCGTAGTCGGAGTCCGGCCCGTGCAGCCCGTACGCCCGGGATCCGACGACGACGGCGAGGACGGTGTGCCGCTCGACAAGCTCGCTCACGCCGGCACGTTACCGGTCACCGGTGCAACTGGAAGTAGAGATAGCGGGTGTCGCCAGGGCCGGGGCGGCTGTGGCCGTCGGGCCGCCAGCCGCGAGCGGCGTAGAAGCGCTGGGCCCGAGCGTTACGCTCCCATGCCTCCAGCACCCCACCGGTCCGACCGGTCCGGTGCAGGTACGCGACGAAGGCGTCGTGCAGCAGCCCGCCGATCCCCCGACCCCAGCAGTCGGGGAGTACGTGGATCTGGTGCAGTTGGCCGACGTGGGCCGCGTCGACGTGACCGACGGCGGCGGGTCCCATCGCTGCGCAGCCGACGACCCGGCTGTCGAGGACAGCGGCGACGGTGAACAGCTCCGGCAAGGTGAGAACCTTCGCCCAGGCGGCACGGCGTTCGGCGTACGCCTCGGGCGACGACAGCGACGGGTCGTCCGGGTCCAGCCCACCGGCCGCCGTGTAGTAGGCGGTGCGGGCCAGCGTGTGCACCTCGGTCAGCTGATCGGCGTCGGCGAGCGTGGCTTCGCGTACGTGGGCCGGTGCCGGCCGTAGCTCGTCATGATCACTTAACGCTCTGCTGGGCGACACGCCGACATTCTCCCAGCAGAGCATCAAGTGATCATGGCGGGGCCGGAGCGCTTCATCGATGTGAGGCTGAGATACCTCACGACGCGCTCGTAGCGTGTTTCAGCCTCACATCGACGCGGCACTGCTGCAGTCAGGCCGCGAGCCACTGGCCGACGGTGGATAAGTCGGCGTCGGTGAGGCCGAGATGCGGGTCGACGCGGTGCAGCAGGGCCTTGCCTGGGTGGTGCGCGGACACCCAGTGTCGGTCCAGGTCGGTGATCTCGTCGTCGAGCCAGACGAAGGCGTGTCCGGCCGCCCAGCTGGTGAGGAACGGCGTCTTCCAGTGCATGCCGCGCGGGGGCTCGTCGTCGGAGTCCGGCCATGCAACGACCGGCAGTTCCGGCAGGCCGAGCAGTGGTGCGACGACCTCGTTCGCCTCGTCAATCCAGGTGGTCGCCCAGACGAGTTGGCAATCGAGTGCCAGCAGCCGGCGGCCGTCCTCCGGATCGACCCGCGCCAGCAGCGGATTGCCGATCGAGTCAAGATGAGCCGCACGGTGGGGCGAAGGTGACCGGCTGGTCGCGCGAGCGGCGAGGGGAATCAGCACTCCGTCGACGTCGAGGAAGACGTACGGGCGGTCGGCGGGCACGGGTGTCGTAGCGGAAGGCGGACCGGTCGGGTCAGCAGCCGGACACTGTGGTGAGGAACGCCGTCCATGCGCCGGTGGGGAAGAGGAGCGTCGGGCCGTGCGGGTCCTTGGAGTCGCGTACGCCGATCGAACCGCCGGCCAGCGTGGCCACCTCGACGCAGTTCGAGCCGCTGGCGCTGCTGCGGCTGCTTTTGCGCCAGTGAGCGCGGGACATGTCTGGTGCGGTCATCCCGCGTCTCCTCTGGCCGGTCGGGTCAGTCGGGAAGCTCCTCTGCCGCCCGAGCCAGGGACCTGCCGGACTCGTCCGGGTCCATGGCCTTGGCGCGGAGGTGGTCGAACATGAGCTTATATCGCGCCACGTGGGCATCCTCCTCCAGCAACAGGGTGTTCGCATCGTTCTCGATGTAGACGATGGATGGGTCGAGGATCGGGTCGGCGTAGCCGAGGATGGTGAACGGGCCGGCCATGGCGGCGTGCGCGCCTGCCCCGAACGGCACGATCTGCAGCTCGATCGACGGCTGGGCGCAGGCAGCAATGAGCCGGGTGAGCTGGGTGCGCATCACCTTCGGACCACCGACGACCCGGCGGATCGCCGCCTCGTCGAGGACGATCCAGAGTCTCGGCGGCATGTCCCGCGACAGCAGCGACTTGCGGGCGAGCCGGGCGGCGACCCGCCGGTCGATCTCGTCCGCGTCGGCGGTGCTGCGGCCGGCGTGGATGATGGCGCGGGCGTACTCCTCGGTCTGCAACAGTCCCGGCACGTACAGACTCTCGAATGCGCTGATCGCGGTGGCCTCCGCCTCGAAGCCGACGTAGTCGTCGGGCAGTACGTCGCCGTACGCGCTCCACCAGCCCTTCTGCCGGGC